>JANNZD010000132.1:0-14164 GCA_031410435.1 Betaproteobacteria bacterium
GATCGGCCTGGCCATCATGGGCCCGGGCGGCTTCATCAAGGACCCGATCTCGGCCATCAGCTTCGGCATGGCGCTGATGTTCGGCACCGCCGGCCTGCCGCACATCCTGATGCGCTTCTTCACCGTGCCCGATGCCAAGGAAGCGCGCAAGAGCGTGTTCTGGGCCACCACCTGGATCGGCTACTTCTATGTGCTGATCTTCATCATCGGCTTCGGCGCCATCACCCTGGTGCTGACCAACCCCGAGTATGCCGATGTCACCAAGGGCGTGATCAACGGCGGCGCCGGCACGGCCAACATGGCGGCGGTGCTGGTGGCCAAGGCGGTGGGCGGCAACATCTTCTACGGCTTCATCTCGGCGGTGGCCTTTGCCACCATCCTGGCGGTGGTGGCTGGCCTCACACTGTCGGGCGCGTCGGCGGTGTCACACGACCTGTATGCCACGCTGATCAAGAAGGGCAATGCCGACAGCGCCGCAGAGCTGAAGGTCTCGCGCATCACCACCCTGTGCCTGGGCGTGCTGGCAGTCACCTTGGGCATCGTGTTCGAGAAGCAGAACATCGCCTTCATGGTCAGCCTGGCCTTCGCGATCGCGGCGTCGGCCAACTTCCCGGTGCTGTTCATGAGCGTGCTGTGGAAGGACTGCACCACCCGGGGCGCGGTGGTCGGCGGCTTCCTGGGCCTGATCTCGTCGGTGGGCCTGACCATCGTGTCACCGTCGGTCTGGGAAGCCACGCTGGGCAACACCAAGGGCTCGGCATGGTTCCCCTACACCTCGCCTGCACTGTTCTCGATGACCATCGGCTTTGTCGGCATCTGGCTGTTCAGCGTGCTCGACCGCAGCCCGCAAGCGGCCAAGGAACGGGCGCTGTTCGACGCCCAGCAGGTGCGTTCGGAAACCGGCCTGGGCGCATCCGGCGCGTCGGGCCACTGACCGGACAAGACCGCATGACTTCACCCTGGGCTACCCGCCCGGGGGTTCACAAACCGGGCCGGGTGCCCGGTTTTTTTTCGCCAGGGTCGGCCCGCCTGCGCCTGCGGTGCGGCGCGATCGGCCCGGGGCAGGCGGCAGGCGCGGCCCGGGCTCAGTGGAAGAAACCTCGGATCGCGGCCGCCATCTGGGCCCGCACCGGCTCACCCGAGACCACCACGTCCACCATCGTCGTGGAGGTATGGGTGTGGCCGCGTGCGGCGATGTGCTGCACCGGCACGCCAGCTGCCTGCAGTGCCTGGGCATAGGCCATGCCTTCATCGCGCAGCGGGTCGAATTGGCAGGTCACGATGCAGGCCGGCGGCAGCCCGGCCAGGCTGGCCGCGCGCAGCGGCGCCACGCGCGGGTCGGCCCGGTCAGCCGGGTCGATGTAGAAATCGATGAACCATTTCATCAGCGACGCGGTGAGCACATAACCCTCGGCGTTGTCGCGGTAAGACGCGCGGGTCTGATCGCTGTCGGTCACCGGGGTCAGCAGCAGTTGGCCGGCGATGGCCGGGCCCCCGGCCAGTTGGGCCTGCTGGCAGACCACCGCGGCCAGGTTGCCACCGGCGCTCCAACCGGCCACGGCCACCGCACCTGGCCGCCCGCCCAGCTCAGCCGCATGGGCCGACACCCAGGCCAGCGCGGCCATCGCATCGTCTACCGCAGCCGGGAAGCGGGCCTCGGGCGCGTGGCGGTAATTGACCGAGACGATCAGCGCGCCGCTGCGCTGGCACAGGTCGCGGCACAGCGGATCGTCCGAGTCCTGGGTGCCCAACACCCAGCCGCCGCCGTGGAAGTAGAGCAGCACCGGGTGCGGGCCGGGCGTGGCCGGACGGTAGAGGCGGTAGTCCAGCGCGCCGGCGGCACCGGGCAGGGTGCCATCGCGGATCTCGCCGACCGCCGGGCCGGGCGGCCGCGCGCCGTTGAGCTGAGCCAGGAAGGCCCGCGCATGCGGCGGCGGCATCGAATCGAAGGTGGGCAGGTTCATTGCCGCCAACATGTCCAGCACCATGGCCACATCGGGCTGCAACTGGCGCACCACGCCGTCGTTGCAGCGCTCACCGGCGGGGCCGCTGCGGCGCAAGCCCAGGTCGCCGCGGGCCACTACCTCTTCGCAGGCCTTGCGGTAGGCGTCCACCCCGCCGACATAGGGCAGGAATACCCGCGGCTTGCCCGGCACGTTGGCGCCCATATACCAGGACGCCGCGGTGGGGAACAAGGTGATGCTGGCGCAGTCGTTGTTGTGCACCATCCAGCCGGCTTCGGCGGTGGGGGTGGGCTCGATGGTGGTCAGGCCGTCGGCGCGCAGGCGGGCCAGGCAGTCGCTGATCCAGTCGACATGCTGCTCGATCGACACCATCATGTTCGACAGCACCGACGGGCTGCCCGGCCCGGTGATGGTGAAGAAGTTGGGGAAGCCCACCGACATCAGGCCCAGGTAGGTGAGGGGCCCGTGGGCCCATTTGGATTTCAAGGTGACGCCGTCGCGGCCGGTGATGTCCACCGAGACCAGGGCGCCGGTCATCGCATCAAAGCCGGTGGCATAGACGATGGCATCGAAATCCAGCATTTCGTCGGCCAGCTGGATGCCGGTTTCGGTGACGCACTGGATCGGCGTGCTGCGCAGATCGACCAGCCGCACATTGGGCCGGTTGAAGGTCTGGTAGTAGCCGGTGTCCAGGCACGGCCGCTTGGTGCCGAAGGCATGGTCCCGGGGGCTGAGCAGCTCCGCCACCTCGGGCTTGCTGACCACGGCGCGGATCTTCTCGCGCACCTTGCTGGCGACGATGTCATTGGCGTCCGGGAACAGGATCTGGTCGGCAAACACGCCCAGGATGGGCACCAGCTCGCCGGTCTTCCACGCGGCCTCGAAACGCTCGGTGTGCACTTCTGGCGTGCTGTAGCGGCCATAGATCTGGGTCGGCTCGCTTGGCACGCCGGCGCGCGACCATTTGCCGGCCTGGCGGTAGGCGGCACGGTCGGCCTTGAGCGGCGCCAGGCGCTCGGCCGCCAGCGGGCCATTGCCGGCAGGGATCGAGAAATTGGCGGTGCGCTGGAAGACGGTGAGCTGCGCCGCCTGCTGCGCGATCAGCGGGATGGACTGGATGCCCGACGAACCGGTGCCGATCACCGCCACCCGCTTGCCGCTGAAATCGACAGGCTGGTGCGGCCAGCGGCTGGTGAAGTAGACCTCGCCCTTGAAACGGCTGGCACCCGCCAGCTCGGCCGCCTTAGGCACCGACAGGCAGCCGCTGGCCATCACATAGAAGCGGGCGCTGATCGGCCTGTC
Source organism: Betaproteobacteria bacterium (assembly GCA_031410435.1). Taxonomy (GTDB): domain Bacteria; phylum Pseudomonadota; class Gammaproteobacteria; order Burkholderiales; family Burkholderiaceae_C; genus Pseudaquabacterium. Next base: position 3,267 of record JANNZD010000132.1, read on the forward strand.
GGTGTCGGTGCGGATGCGCCAGCGCCCGGCTGCGTCGTCCCAATGGGCGGCCTCGACCCGGGTGTTGAAGTCGATGTCGCGGCGCAGGTCGTAACGCTCGGCGACGAATTGGGCATAACGCAGGATCTCGGGCTGGGTGGCGTATTTCTCAGACCAGGTCCAGGCCGATTCCAGTTCTGGGTCGAAGCTGTAGGTGTAGTCGGTGGTGGCGATATCGCAGCGCGCGCCCGGGTAGCGGTTCCAGTACCAGGTGCCGCCGACATCGGCGGCGGCTTCCAGTACCCGAACGCTAAAGCCCTGCTGGCGCAGCTTGTGCAGCATGTAAAGGCCGGCAAAACCGGCGCCCACCACCACCGCATCCACGTCAGCGGGCCGGCCCGGCCGGGTCTGGGCCTGGGCGGTGATCGGGTCGGAGCTCATGGTGCTGGTCATCTGCGGTCTCCTGCTGGTTGACGGCGCCCGGGCGGCGGCTGCGCTCGGGCATCCAACACGCATGGTGCACGGGCTGCGGCCCAGCGGTGTCCCGGTTTTCCCGCAGCCCCAGGGGCGCCAGGCCCATCACCCGGCCCGGTCGATCCTTTCGGCCCGGTCCGCCTGCAACGCCTGCAACGCTTGACGCAGGTCAATCACCGCCAACGGCCAGCCGGCCCGCCAGGCCGCTGGACCGCCGGGTGCGCCGGGCCAGGCCCTGGGCCAGCAGCGCCGGGCTGGCCGAGACCAGCGTCAGCGCGCTGCGGGCGCGGGTGATGCCGGTGTAGATCAGCTCGCGGCTGGCGCCCCGAGCGCCCTCGGGCGGCAGCACCAGCACGGTGTGGTCGAACTCCGAGCCCTGGGCCTTGTGCACCGTCATCGCAAAGGCGGTCTCTACCGCCGGCAGCCGGCTCACGCTGACCGAGCGCAGCGCCGCCCCGTCGGCAAACCACACCCGCAGGCCGCTGCTGTCACCGCCGGCGCGCAGTGCCAGGCCGATGTCGCCGTTGAACACGCCCAGGTCGGCATCGTTGCGGGTGACGATCACCGGCCGGCCCTCGTACCACTCGCCCTGCGGCCGCAGCAGGCCGGCGCGGGCCAGGCCGGCCTCGATGGCGCGGTTCAGCCCGGCCACGCCCCAGTCGCCCTCGCGCAGCGCGCACAGCACGCGGAACTGCTCGAAGGCATGCAGCAGCGCCGCCACCCAGGCGGGCCGGCTATCCGCATTGCCGCTGGCGGCCGGGCGCCGGGCCAGCAGGTCCAGGCAGCGCCGGTAGCCACCCTCGGCGCCGCTGCGCCCGTCCAGCGCCAGCGCCGTCACCGCCGCGGGCGTGGCACTGGCAAGCCAGGCCAGCGCGGCGCCGGGCTGGGCGTGCAGCGCGGCCTGGGCCGCGCCGCTGTCGCCGGCATTGACGGCGGCCGCCAGCCTGCCGATGGCGCCGCCGAAGCGCTGGCTGCGGCGCAACATCACCGTCTGCTGGGCCAGCGCCGGGCCGGCCGCATCGGCCAGGCTGTCGGGCAGCTGCTGGCCGGTGGCGTCGGCCAGGTAGGCCAGTGTGGCCGGCCGGTAGCGCCCGGCCTGGGCGTCCTGGCACAGGTCGCCCAGCACCGCGCCGGCCTCCACCGAGGCCAGCTGGTCCTTGTCGCCCAGCAGCACCAACCGAGCCTGCGGCGGCAGCGCGTCCAGCAGCGCGGCCATCATCTCCAGGTGCACCATCGACGCCTCGTCGACGATCAGCAGGTCCAGCTCCAACGGCCGCTGGGGCCCGTGGCGCAGGCGCCGGATGTCGGGCCGCGCGCCCAGCAGGCCGTGCAGGGTGCGGGCCGCGCGCACCTGGTCGGCCAGCAGCGCCCAGGGCAGCACATCGCCCAGGCGCTGCTGCAGGCCGGCCAGCGCCGATTCGATGGCCTGGCGCAGCCGGGCCGCGGCCTTGCCGGTGGGCGCGGCCAGGGCGATGCGCAGGCGGCCGGGATCGTCGGCCAGCGCCAGCAGCAGGGCCAACAGGCGCGCGGCGGTGTAGGTCTTGCCGGTGCCCGGCCCGCCGGTGATCACCGTCAGCCGGCCGCGCAGCGCGATGGCGCAGGCGGCCTTCTGCCAGTCGACCGACGGCGGATCGGCGGCGGCTTGCGGCGCGGCCGCGTCGGCCGGCGTCGGCGGGAACAGCCGGTCCAACCACAAACGTGCCCGAGCGGCATCGGCGGGTTCGGCGCCCTCGGCCGGCCGGCCGCGCGCCAGCACCTGGGCCGCCAGCCTCTGCTCATAGCCCCAGTAGCGGCGCAGGTAGAGCCGGTCGCCGTCCAGCACCAGCGGTTGCCCCTGGCCGGCGGCCGGCGCGCCGCCGGCCTCGGCCACCACCGGGCTGGCCCGCAGCAGGGCCGGCCAATCCAGCGGCGGTGGCAGGGTGTCCAGCTGCGCCAACAGGGCCTGCGCCGCGTCCGCGCCCCAGCCCAGCAGGCCAGCGGCATCGGCGGCCAGGTCGGCCAACGGCAAGCAGGCATGGCCCTGCCCCTCCAGCTGCGACACCAGCACGGTGGCCAGCAGCAGCACCGGCGTGGGCGCCGGGTCGTGCGCCGCCACAAAGCGCGCCAGCGCCCCATCCAGCGGGCGCAGCCAGCCGGCGCTGCACCAGCCGTCCAGCCGGTCCAGCAGGGCCGCGGGTTGGTTGTCGTCGGGCGCCATGAGGCGGGTATCGGGGTTCAAGCGGCCTCCCGGTCCAGGCCTAAAGCCGCGTCCAGCGCGTCCAGCAGGGCCAGCGGCGGGGCCAGATGGCAGCAACCCGCGGCCGGGCCGCCGACGCCGCGCAGGAAGAGGTAGACCGCCCCGCCCAGTTGGCGCGCCGGCTGGTAGGCCGCGCCCAGGCGCTGGCGCAGCAGGCGGTGCAGCGCCAGCAGGTAGAGGGCGGCCTGCACGTCGTAGCGGTGTTCGGCCATCGCGCCAGCCAGCGCGTCGGGGTGGTACTGGGCATCGCTGTCGCCCAGGGCGTTGGACTTGTAGTCCAGCACCCAGTAGCGGCCGGCGTGTTCGAACACCAGGTCGGCAAAGCCCATCAGCAGGCCGTTCAACTGGCGCTCGCCCAGCGGCGGGCGAGGCCGGCCGGGCAGCAGATGCTGCCGACACAGCGCGTCAAGGCTGGCGGCCGGCAGCCGGCCGGTGGGCATCCAGAACTCCATCTCCGGCAACACCTGTTGCAGCCCCTCCAGCGCCACGCCCACCGGCGGCAGCGGCGTGTGCAGCACCTGGGCCAGCCAGGCGCTCAGGTCGTCGGCCCAGCGGCCCCAGCCCTGGCGCTCGCAGCGCTGGGCCAGGCGCAGGCCCAAGGCCGGGTCGGCGGCCAGCGCAAAGCCTTCGTCGGCCAGCCATTCCAGCTGGTCGTGCAGGAAGTTGCCGGCCAGTGCACCGCGCGGAAAGCGGTGTTGCGGCGCCCCCGCGGCCCGCGCCACGGCCGGCTCGTCCGGCGCGAGCAGCAGGTCTTCGGCGCGCGCCGGGCCCAGGCCCGCGCTGGCCGATGCGGGTGGCATCGCGGCCAGGTCGCGCACCAGAGCCGAGAAGCTGCCGATGCCCCAGTCGCGCTCGAAACGGGCACGATAGGCCGGCGCGTCATGCAGCGGCGGCAAGTCATCGCGGCGCTGCAGGGCGCTGCGGGGCGCGGCCGGGTCCAGGCGGACGATCTGCGCTTCGGCCGACCCGCCCCAGGCGCCCTCCAGCAGGCCGGCGATGGCGCTCTCGGCCACCGGTTGATCACCCGCCAGCAAGCGGCCCAAGGCACAGCGGTGGAACAGGCAGTCCCGGCCCTGCCCCAGCTTGAGTGCCGCCACGCCCAGCCACAGCGCATGCCGGGCTCGGGTCAGCGCCACATACAGCAGGCGCAGGTCTTCCTGCAGACGCTCCTCGTCGGCGGCGGCGCGGGCCTCGGGGTCGGGGTGGAAGTCGATCAGCCTTTGCCCGTCGGCCCCGGTGCGCAGCACGAAGCCCTGGGCACGGTTGCGCTCGGCTCCCCGGAAGCTGCTGGCAAAGGGCAGGCAGACCACTGGGTACTCCAGGCCCTTGCTCTTGTGCACCGTGACCACCTTGACCAGGTCGGCGTCGCTTTCCAGCCGCAGCACCTGCTCGTCGACGCCGCTGGACTCGGCCGCCAGCTGGCCGGCCAGCCAGCGGATCAGCGCCTGCTCGCCGTCGAGCCGGGCGCTGGCGGCCTGCAGCAGCTCGGCCAGGTGCAGCACATTGATCAGGCGCCGCTCGCCATCGGGCTGCTGCAGCCAGCGCGCCGGCAGGCCCAGGCGGTGCAGGGTCTGGCGCAGCATGGGCAGCACGCCCTGGCGCTGCCAGACCCGATGCAGCTGGCGCAGCAGCTCGATGCGCTGCTCGAAGGCCTGGTCGTCCTGGCCCAGCCGGGCCAGCTCGGCCAGCGGCAGGCCCAGCGTGGCGGTGGCCAGCGCGGCGCGGGCGCGGCGGGCGTCCAGCGGGTCGGCCACGGCCTGCAGCCAGCGCAGCAGGTCGGCCGCTTCGGCGCTGGCCAGCACCGAATCCTGGTCGGACAAGTAGACCGACGCCACCCGGCGCTGGCGCAGCGCGCGGCGCACTGCATCGGCCTCGCGGCCGGTGCGCACCAGCACTGCGATGTCGGCCGGGCGCAGGCGGCGCCAGCCGCCGTCGGCATCAGCGAAGCCGGCCTGCGGGTCGTTCAGCAGCCCGACGATGTGCTCGGCGCAGGGCTGGGCCAGCCGGCGCAGCGACGCGCTGGCCGACACCAGGGCCGGGTCCAGGCAGAGGGTGAGCGCCGGCAGCGGCCCGGCCTGGCCGACCAGGCGGTCGTCCCGGCCGCGCGCCGCCACCGCGACGAAGGGCAAGGGGTCGGCGTCCGGCCCGGCACCGGCACGGCGGAAGCGGAAGGCGCCGGGGCCGTCGCGCTGCTCGGCCAGCGCGAAGGCCTGGTTGACCCGCCCGACCAGCGCAGCGGTCGACCGGAAGTTGGTGTCAAGCAGGTAATGCCGGCCGCTGGTGGCGCGACGCGCGGCCAGGTAGCTGTGGATGTCGGCGCCGCGAAAGGCATAGATCGACTGCTTGGGGTCGCCGATCAGCAGCAAGGCGGTGCCGCGCGCATTGGCGGCCGTGCGGTAGAGGCTGTCGAACAGCGCGTACTGCGGGGGCGAGGTGTCCTGGAACTCGTCGATCAAGGCCACCGGGTATTGCTGGACGATGCGCTCGCGCAGGCGAGCGCCCTGGGGGCCGGCCAGCGCCGCGCCCAGGCGCCGCACCAGGTCGGCAAAGCCGAAGGTGCCGCTGCGCTGCTTCAGGGCCTGCATGCGGCGGGCCACGTCATGGGCCAGGCACAGGCGCATTGCGTCGGCCGGCGTCGCCAGCGCGGCCAGGCCGGTCAGCACCCGGTCCAGCGCGGCAAAGCCGTCGGGCAGGTCCAGCGGGGCCGGGGCCTTGAGCGCATCGACCAGGCCGTCGGGCGTCAGGCGCTGGCGCGCGGCAGGCGTCCAGTCCGGCAAGGCCTGGTCGGGCTGCGTGGCCCAGGCTTGCAACGCGTCGAACCAGCCGGCCATCCGGTCGGCGCGCAGCTTGCTCTTGTTGAAGGGGCAATCCTTGCGGCCCAGCTGCGCATCCAGCCAGGCCCGCAGCGCCGGCAGGCGGTCTAGCCAGCCCTGCTTGGCCTGCTGCAGCGCCTGCAGGCGCTGGCCGGCCGCCTGGCGCCACACCTGGCCCAGCAGCGCGGCGTCGGGCGGCCCGGCCGGGCCGTCCGGCGGCAGGTGGGGCAGCAGGCCGCGCACATCGGCGGCCAGCCGGTCCAGCCCCGGCCACAGCGCCATAACCGCAGCCAGCGCGTCGCCGTCCAGCGGGTAGACCTGGGCACGCCAGGCGTCGCGCACGGCCTCGGCCAGCAGGCTGCGCTCGTCGGCGCCCAGCTCCTCATCGAACAGGCAGCCGCTGTCGAACGCATGTTCGCGCAGCATGCGCTGGCACCAGGCGTCGATGGTGTGCACCGCAGCCTCGTCCATGGCCTCGGCGGCCGAGGCCAGGCGCCAGGCCGCCAGGTCGCGCTCGGCCCCCGCCGGGTAGCCCGCCAGCAGGCCCTGCAGCAAGGTATCGTGCGCCGCCGGCAAGGCCTCGCCCCGAAAGCAGCGGGCCGCGTCCACCAGGCGGGCGCGGATGCGGTCGCTCAGCTCGCGGGTGGCGGCGCGGGTGAAGGTCATCACCAGCACCTGCGCCGGGCGCAGCGGCTGGCCAAAGCCGCTGTCGGCGTCGCCATGGCCCAGCACCAGGCGCAGGTAGAGCGCGGCAATCGTCCAGGTCTTGCCGGTGCCGGCGCTGGCCTCGATCAGGCGGCTGCCCCACAGCGGCAGGCGCAGTGGGTCCAGGGCTTCAGTCATCGCTGGCGTCCTCGTCGTCGGCTGGCCCATCGGCCTGGCCGGCCGGCATTTCGTGCCGGGTCACCATGGCCTGGCCAGCGGCCCAGGCCTGCAGCGGGGCATACAGGCGATCGGCCCACTGGGCGAAGCGGCCATCGGCGGTCAGCGTTTCGAAGTCAGGGTAGAGCCGGGCAAGGCAGGGCTCGGTGGCTTCGCCCTGGCGGGCATAACCGCCGTCGTAGACCGCCTCGGCCGACGCCGGCCTGGCGGCCCAGGCCAGCGCGGTGCGGCAGGCCAGGGGCAAGGGGGCGGCCATGCCGGCCTGCCAGCCCTCGATCAGGTCGCGCAGCTGGGCCAGTGCAGCCTCGGGCGCCGGCGCGGCCAGCCTGACCAGGGCGTCGGCTCCGATGACCAGGGCCTCGACTGGCTGGCCCAGCGCCGCTGCGGCCAGCAGGCGCACCCAGACGTCGACCAGCGCATCGGGCCGGGCGCGCGGCGGCGCCTTGTCGCTGTCCTTGCCGGGCTGCAGCAGGCGCGAGGCGCTCAGCTTCAGCCACACCGGCGCTCCGGCCGGTGCGCGGCCGGCGGGCGTGGCGCTGCGCAGGCCGCTCAACCAGTCGCTCAGGCTCAGGCCCGCATGGTCCAGGCGCAGGGGCAGCGGCGGCAGGGCCTGCGGCAGGTCCTGCAAGGCCTGGAACCAGGCCTGCAGCATCGGCTGGGTGGTCTGCAGCAGGGTGTCGGCCGCCAGCCGGCCCAAGGGGCCCATGGGCAGCTGGCCAGCGCCCTGCAGGCGGGCCAGGCCGGCGCGCAGGCCCGCCTCGGCGTCGACCGGCGCAGACGGGCGCCCCGCGGGCCCGGCCGTGGCCTCGGCCAGCAGCTGGTCCAGCAGGCCATGCCGGGCCAGGCCGTCCAGGCCGAAGGGCTCGTCGTCGTCGATGGCCTCGTCGGCCGGGTCGAACACCACGTCCAGCCGGGTGCGGAAGAAAGCCTTGACCGGGTTGCGCAGGAAGCGCAGCAGCGGGTCCAGCGCCAGCGCGATTCGGGCGGCATCGAAAGGCGGCAGGTCGGCGCCCTCGGTGCTGTCGGCGCCCGGTGCGGCCACGCCGGCCGCACCGGCCCCATGCGCGGCCCGCCATTCGCGCGCATGGGTGAACAGCGCGCCGCCCTCGAAGTAGCGGCGGCTGAAGGGCTGCAGCGGGTGGGCGGTGGTGCGCTGGCGCAGCACCTCGTCGGCCGGCCGGCTGGCATCGGCCGGCGGCCAGGCCGCCACCAGGTAGTCGCGCAACTGCGACACCAGCACCGACGGCGGCTGCTCGCTGTTGTCGCGCACGCTGCGGCCGGCCCAGCTGAGGTAGAGCACCCGGCGCGCCGCCAGCAATGCCTCCAGCATCAGGTAGCGGTCGTCGTCGCGGCGCGAGCGGTCGCCCGGCCGCTGCTGGCCAGGCTGGGCCATCAGGTCGAAATCGCTGCGGCGGGTGGGCCGCGGGTAGTCGCCCTCGTTCATGCCGAGCAGGCAGACCACCTCGAAGGGGATGGCGCGCAGCGGCATCAGCGTGCAGAAGGTGACGCCGCCGGCCAGGAAGCGGCCGCCGCCGGCGGCGCTGTCCAGCCCGGCCAGCCAGGCCTCGCGCAGCAGCGCCAGCGGCACGGGCGCGTCGAAGCCGGCGCCGTCGCAGGCCTCCAGCCATTGCGCCAGCGCCGCCTGCAGCGACGCCAGCGCCAACCGGTCGCGCTCGTCGACCGGGTCGAACCAGTCGGCCAGCAGGGCCCGGCCGCGCGCGCCCCAGGCCTGTGGCGTGGCCGGCTGCGCGGCCAGGGCCCACCAGTCACCCAGGCGCTGCACCAGGCCGGCCAGCGCGCCCACCGCGCCGGCGTCCAGGCCGCCGATCTCGCCATAGGGGATGACGCCGTCGAAGGCCGGGCCGTCACCGCTGGCAAAACCCAGCAGCATGCGCTGCAGGCCGAAATGCCAGCTGTTCTGGTCGCCGCAGGCGCCCAGGCCCAAGCTGTCGCGTTGCGCCGCATGCAGGCCCCAGCGCACCCCGGCGCCCGCTATCCAGCGCGCCAGGCCGGGCAGCTGCTCGGGCCGCAGGCCGCAGCGCCGGGCCAGCGCCGGCAGGTCCAGCAGGTCGCGCAGCTCACTGGCGCCGAAGCGCTGGGCTGGCGCGCGCAGCAGCCATTCCAGCGCCTGCGCCAGCGGCTGGCTGCCGCGCGCCGGCAGGTCGGTGATGTCGAAGGGGATAAAGCGCGCATCGTCGCGGCCATACTGGCCGAACACCGCGCGGATGGCCGGTGCGAAGGTCTCGATGTCGGGCACCATCACCACGATGTCGCGCGGCGCCAGCGGCGCCCCGCCCGGCGGCGCGGCCAGCAGCGCCAGCAGCTGGTCGTGCAGGATCTCGACCTCGCGCTGCGCGCTGTGGCCGATGTGGAAGACGATGGACCGGTCGGCCGGGCCGGCCGGCCGGCGCGGATGTTCAGCCAGCGGCAGCAGGTCTCGGATGGCGGCCTGCAGCGCGCCCAGCAGGGTGTCGCCCGGCCCCTCGTCGAACAGGTCGATGCGCGGGATGTCGAACTGGCGCCGGCTGCGCTCGGCATCGTCGAAGGCGTCGAGCTGGCGCATGAAGTCGCGCCCCTGGCGGCCCCAGGCGGCCAGCAGCGGATGGGCATGCTGGTGCATATCGGCCAGTGGCAGCGGGGCCAGCGGCACACCGCCGCGCAGGTCGTGGCGCGGCTGGGCGGCGCGCAGCAGCTCGCGGCCCTCCAGGATGTCGGCCCAGTGGTAGCGGCAGGGGTTGGGGATGGCCAGCAGCACCTGGGCATGGCGCGCCAAGGCCGCCAGCGCCTCCAGCGCAGGGCCAGGCAGGTGCGCGGCCCCGAACAGCACCACCCGGCGCGGCAGGCCGGCAGGCGGCCGCGGCCGGGCCAGCGCCGCCAGCGCGTCCTGGTGCACCCGGGGGCGGATGGCCGACAACTCGGCCGGGGACAGTTCGGCCAGAGCGTCCTGCCACAGCAGGGCCTGCCAGCGCTGGTCGGCCGGCAGCGGATGGGCCTGGCCATCGGGGCCGACCAGCAGCTCGCGGCCGGCCTGCCAGGCGGCCAACCAGTCGGCCCGGTAGACCTGGTACTGGTCGTACAGGTCGGCCAGCCGGCGCGCCAGCTGCAGACAGCGCTCGGGGTCGTCGTCATGCAGGAAGCCGGCCAGTGGCGCATAGCCCGGCAGGTGCAGGCGAGCCGGCAGCAGGCGCATCAGCCGCCAGGCCAGCGTGTCCTTGTCCAGCGCCGACCGGGTGGGCACCGCTGTGCGTCCCAGCACCTGCCGATACAGGCGCCACAGAAAGCGCGCCGGCAGCTCCACCCGGGTGGCCGCGCACAGGCCGGTGCGCTGCGCCAGGCCCATCTTCAGCCACTCGGCCGCGCCGTTGCTCTGCACCAGGAAGACCTCCTGTTCCAGCGGCGCCAGCGGGGCGCGGCCCAGCCAGTCGAAGACGGCCTCGCCCAGCAGTTCCAGGCGGTTGCCATGCAGCACCAGCAGGCCGGGTCGGATCTCGCGCGTCATTGGGGGGAGCGGCCTGTGCTAGGCATTGCCAGCGCACCCAGGGCGCTGGACCAGCCCACACTGTAAGGGCTGGGTCGCTCAGAGGATGAGCCAGCGCGGCCGGCCCCGCGAGAACGGTGCGCCGAAATGGGCGACGGGCCAGGTGCTGGAAGCAAAGGCCCGTCGGGCCGACGCAACGTGTCAGCCATGCTCTGGAGGCGCGACCCGGAGTCGAACCGGGCTAGACGGATTTGCAATCCGTTGCATAACCGATTTGCTATCGCGCCAGAGAAACCGCAGTCTGCCAGACGCTCGGCGACCCATCAGGGCTGCCTATCAAGAAAGCGTCGGCACTGACAAAAACGGGAAGCCTAGGCTTCCCGTTTTGAATCTGGAGCGGGAGAAGAGTCTCGAACTCTCGACCTCAACCTTGGCAAGGTTGCGCTCTACCAACTGAGCTACTCCCGCATGGAAGTTTTCACTTCATTTGCTGTCTGCTGGGGCATCACCCTCGCTTTCAGCGAAGCCCGCATTCTATACCGGTACTTGGGGCCAGCGCAAGCGCGGGCCCCAAAAGATTTCAATGCGGCAAGGCGTCGGACGCGCTCACCCCCGGCCCCACATCGGTCTTGGGCGCCTCGGTCTTGGCAGGCGCTGGCTCGTCGTCGGGCAGGGGTTGCGGCATCGACTCGAGCGCGATCTCCAGCACCTGGTCGATCCAGCGCACCGGCACGATCTCGAGGTGGTTCTTGACGTTCTCGGGAATGTCCTGCAGGTCCTTGACGTTCTCTTCCGGGATCAGCACCGTCTTGATGCCGCCACGGTGGGCCGCCAGCAGCTTCTCCTTCAGGCCGCCGATGGCCGTGACCTCACCGCGCAGCGTGATCTCGCCGGTCATCGCCACCCCGGCCCTGACCGGGATGTTGGTCAGCGCCGAGACGAAGGCGGTGGTCATCGCCGCACCGGCGCTCGGGCCGTCCTTGGGCGTGGCGCCGTCGGGCACGTGGATGTGGATGTCGCGCTTCTCGAACATCTC
>JANNZD010000133.1:0-2944 GCA_031410435.1 Betaproteobacteria bacterium
GATGCTCAACTCGGGCATCCTGGCCTCGCAGGTCAAGGACTTCGAGATCTTCGACTTCCCCTTCATGTTCGCCAACGCCAAGGAGGCCGACGCGGTGGTGGACGGCCCCTTCGGCCAGAAGCTGCATGCCAAGCTGGCCGACAAAGGCATCATCGGCCTGGCCTTCACCGAGCTGGGCTTCCGCAACATCACCAACAGCAAGCGGCCGCTGAACACGGTGGAAGACCTGGCCGGCCTGAAGCTGCGCGTGATCCCCAACGCCATCAATGTCGACTGGGTCAAGGCCGTGGGCGCCAACCCCACGCCGCTGGCGTTCCCCGAGGTCTACGCCGCGCTCGAGCAGAAGGCCATCGACGGCCAGGAGAACCCGTTCAACGTGATCCTGGCCAACAAGTTCTTCGAGGTGCAGAAGTACCTGGCCGTCACCAACCACCAGTACAACCCGCAGTCGATCATCTTCAGCAAGAAGGTCTGGGACACCCTCAGCCCGGCCGACCAGAAGGTGCTGCAGGATGCCGCCAGCGAGGCCAGCAAGTTCCAGCGCCAGGCCTCGCGCGATGCCGCGGCCAGCACGCTGGACCAGCTGAAGAAGGCCGGCATGCAGATCAGCGAGTTCTCGCCGGCCGAGCAGGCCAAGCTGCGTGACAAGTTCAAGCCGGTGATCGACAAGCATGGCGCCGCCATTGCCGCCACCGTGACCGACCTGAACGCCGAACTGGCCAAACTGCGCAAGTAAGCGCCCCCATGGCCGACCGCTGCGGTGGCCGGCCTGCCAAGGATTGCCACCATGAACGCACCTGTCGCGGCCAGCACCCTGGCCGGCATGGCCGCGGGGCCGGGCCACGCCCCCACCAAACTGCTGCTGGGCCTGATCGGCTCGGGCATCGGCCAATCGCTGACCCCGGCCATGCAGGAGCAAGAGGCCCGCGCCCAGGGCCTGCGCGCCCACTACCAGCTGATCGACCTGGACCGCGCGCCCTGCGGCGCAGCCCAGTTGCCGGCCTTGATCGAAGCCGCCCGCACCATGGGTTTTGCGGGGCTGAACATCACCTACCCCTGCAAGCAGGCGGTGATCCCGCTGCTGGACGGCCTGTCGGACGAGGCCCGGGCGATGGGCGCGGTCAACACCGTGGTGTTCAAGGACGGCAAGGCCTTCGGCCACAACACCGACGGCTCGGGCTGGGCCTGGGGCTTCACCCGGGCCTTGCCGCAGGCCGACCTGGCGCGCGTGGTGCTGCTGGGCACCGGCGGCGCCGGCTCGGCCATCGCCCATGCGGTGTTGCGCCTGGGCGCCGGCCACCTGATGCTGGTGGACACCGACGGCGCCCGCGCCCAGGCCCTGGCCGACCCGCTCAACGCGCTGTACGGCGCCGGGCGGGTGAGCGCCGGCACCGATGCGGCCCAGGTGCTGCCCAGCGCCACCGGCCTGATCCATGCCACGCCCACCGGCATGGCCAAGCTGCCCGGCCTGCCGCTGGACGCCGGCCTGCTGCGGCCGGGGCTGTGGGTGGCCGAGATCGTCTACTTCCCGCTGGAAACGGCCTTGCTCAAGGCCGCCCGCGCGGTGGGTTGCCCGGTGTCGGATGGCGGCGGCATGGCGGTGGGCCAGGCGGTGGGGGCCTTCGAGCTGTTCACTGGCCGGGTGGCTGATGCAGCCCGGGTGCGCCGGCACTTCCTGCAGATGGTGGCCGAGCGCGCGACGGCATAGACTGATGAAGCCTGCCCGCCCCAGCACCCCCAAGGATGATGCGATGCCCCTGACCCCGCGCGACCGTGAAGCCATCGGCGAGGTACCGAACCCGCTGGGCCTGGACGGCATCGAGTTCATCGAATACGCCACCAGCCGGCCCCAGGCCCTGGGCCAGGTGCTGGAGATGATGGGCTTCCGCCCGGTGGCGCGGCACCGCTCGCGCGAGGTGCTGCTTTACCGCCAGGGCGGCATGAACGTGGTGATCAATGCCCATGTCAGCGGCCGGCCCAGCCACCAGCGCCCCACCGAGAACCCGGTGATCACCGCGGTGGCCTTGCGCGTGCGCGACGCGGCCACTGCCTACCAGCGCGCGCTGGACCGCGGCGCCTGGGCCGTGCCCACCCATGTGGAGGTGATGGAGCTCAACATCCCGGCCATCCACGGCGTGGGCGCCAGCCGCATCTATTTCGTCGACCGCTACCGCGAGTTCTCGATCTGGGATGTCGACTTCGTGCCCATCCCCACGGTGGACCGGCAGCCACCGGCGCTGGCGGGCCTGCACTGGTTCGGCATCGTGCAGTACATCGGCACCGACCGGCTCGACGACTGGACCGAGTTCTACCGCGAGCTGTTCGGCTTCGATGCGCTGCCCGACGACCAGCGTTTCGGCATCCTGCCCAAGGGCCGCGTGCTGCGCAGCCCGGGCGGCAGCTTCTTCCTGCAACTGATCGACCCGGAGCCGGGCCTGCTCGACATCGAAGGCGACGAATCGCTGCGCCGCATCGGCCTGGGCACGCCCGACGTGCTCGGCGCGGTGGCCGCGCTGCGCGAACGCGGCGTCGCCTTCGTCGAATCGAAGAGCGTTCGCCCGGACGATCGCGGCGCGCTGACCGAGGCCACGCTCGGCGGCAGCATGTTCGAGCTGGTGCACGACGTGCGCGTCGGGGCCTGAGAGTGCGGTCATGAGCCAGCTGACCGGCACGATCGACGACTACGGCGTGGATGCCGCATCGCTGGCCGGCAGCCTGCCGGTGCGCTTGGCGGCGCTGCGGGAAGTGGGGTTTTCGCAGGCGATGCTGAGCGCGCGCGATCTCGTCGAGCATCCGCAGGGCGTCGAGGCCGCCATCGGCGCGGTGCGTTCGAGCGGCCTGCGCGTCACCGGGCTGCGCGTGCAGCGCGGCTTCGAGGGACTGGCCGGGCCATCGCACGCCTACCTGACCGACGTCGCCAAGTCCATGCTTGAGCTGTGCGCCA
>JANNZD010000134.1:0-1634 GCA_031410435.1 Betaproteobacteria bacterium
CCCGACGCCAGCCGCTCGGTGGGGGTGTGCGCCGACCTGCTCAGCGATGAGCGCGCGGCCAAGTTCATCGCCGAGCTGAAGGCCGACTACCAGAAGGTGCGCGAGCTGCACGCCAGCAAGAAGGCCACGCCGCTGGTGACATTGGCAGCCGCGCGCGCCAACAAGACCCGCATCGACTGGGCCGGCTACACCCCGCCCAGGCCCAAGTTCATTGGTCGGCGCGCTTTCAAGAACTACGACCTGGCCGAGCTGGCCGCCTGCATCGACTGGTCGCCCTTCTTCCAGACCTGGGACCTGGCGGGCAAGTTCCCCGAGATCCTGAAGGACGAGATCGTCGGTGCCGAGGCGGTGCGGGTGTTTTCCGACGGCAAGCGCCTGCTGCAGCGCGCCATCGAGGGCCGCTGGCTGCAGGCCAATGGCGCGGTCTGCCTGCTGCCGGCCAACACCGTGGACGACGACACCATCGAGATCTATGCCGACGAATCGCGCAGCCGGGTGCTGATGCGCTGGAGCCCGCTGCGCCTGCAGACCGAGAGGCCGGTGGTCGACGGGGTCAAGCGGGCCAACCGCTGCCTGGCCGACTTCATCGCCCCCAAGGGCGTGAAAGACGATTACATCGGCCTGTTTGCGGTGACCGCCGGGCTGGGCATCGCCAAGCGCGAGCAGCAGTTCGAAGCCGACCACGACGACTACAACGCCATCATGCTCAAGGCCCTGGCCGACCGCCTGGCCGAGGCCTTTGCCGAGCGCCTGCACCAGCGCGTGCGCACCGATCTGTGGGGCTTTGCGCCCGATGAGGCGCTAGACACCCCGGCGCTGATCGCCGAGCAGTACCGCGGCATCCGCCCGGCGCCGGGCTACCCGGCCTGCCCCGACCACAGCGTCAAGCGGGCGATGTTCGAGCTGCTGGACGGCGCCGACATCGGCATGGGCCTGACCGAGAGCCTGGCGATGACGCCGGCGGCCAGCGTCAGCGGCTTCTACCTGGCCCACCCCGAGGCGACCTACTTCAATGTGGGCCGCATCGGCGAGGACCAGCTGGAAGACTGGGCCGCGCGGCAGGCGATGGACGCCGCGCTGGCCCGGCGGCTGCTGGCGCCGGCGCTGGGGTGAGGCCGGCAGGTGCCGGCACGAAGCCACAATGGCGGCATGAACGACATGCCCCGCCCGGCCATCCTGCTGCTCAACGTCGCCCACGCGCTGGACCACCTGTTCCTGCTGATCTTTGCCACCGCCGTGGCCGCGATCGCGCGCGATTTCGGTTTTGCGCGCTGGGAGGACCTGATGCCCTACAGCGTGGGCGCCTTCATCATGTTCGGCTTGGGCTCGCTGCCGGCCGGCAAGCTGGGCGACAGCTGGGGCCGCCGGCCGATGATGCTGGTGTTTTTCTTCGGCCTGGGCGCGGCGGCGCTGCTGGCCGCGCTGACGCAGACGGTCTGGCAGCTGGCCGCCGCGCTGACCCTGATGGGCAGCTTCACCGCGATCTACCACCCGGTAGGCATCCCGATGCTGGTGCAGGGCGCCAGGAAGCCGGGTGCGACGATCGGCGTCAACGGGCTGGCGGGCAACCTGGGCATCGCGGCGGCGGCGCTGCTCACCGGTTTCCTGGTGCAGGCCATCGGCTGGCGCGCGGC
>JANNZD010000135.1:0-11173 GCA_031410435.1 Betaproteobacteria bacterium
TCCTTGACCTCAAGCATGGTCGGCCTCCTCGGCATGGGCACCCAGGTAGGCCTCCTGCACCGCCGCATTGGCGCGGATGCGCTCGGGCGTGTCGGTGGCGATCACCTGGCCATAGACCAGCACCGAGATGCGGTCGGCCAGATCGAACACCACGCTCATGTCATGCTCGACGATCACCAGGGTCTTGCCCTGGCTGACCTTGCGGATCAGGCCCACCGCATGTTCGGTCTCGGACCGGCTCATGCCGGCGGTGGGTTCGTCCAGCATGATCACGTCGGCACCGCCGGCGATGGTGATGCCGATCTCCAGCGCACGCTGCTCGGCATAGGACAGCACACCCGCCGGCACATCGCGCCGGCCGGCCAGGTTGATCTGCTCGAGGATGGCCTCGCTGCGCTCGCGCGCCTCGCGCGCCCGCTCGACCAGGTGCCAGAACGAGTATTTGTAGCCCAGCGACCAGAGCACGCCGCAGCGGATGTTTTCGAACACCGACAGGCGCGGAAAGATGTTGGTGACCTGAAAGCTGCGTGACAGGCCGCGCCGGTTGATCTGGTAGGGCGGCAGGCCGTTGATCGACTCGCCCTTGAGCAGCACCTGGCCCGAACTCACCGGGAAACGGCCGCTGACCAGGTGGAAGGTGGTCGACTTGCCGGCGCCATTCGGGCCGATCACCGCATGACGTTCGCCTTGGCGCACCTCGAGGTTGAGGCCCCGGATGATCGGCGTGACGCCGAAATTCTTGTGCACGTCGATCAGTTGCAGCACCGGCGGGGCTGCGCTGGCTTGTGGGTTCATGCCACCCCCCGCTGTTGCAAGGCCTCTTGCCGGGCACCATGGAAGGCCTCGGACACACGCGGCGAGAAACGTTTGAGCAACACCCCACCCAGCACCAGCAAGGCCAGGGTGGCGATCCAGACGCCCGGCCCATCGGCCTGGAAGGCCACGCCAAACAGGCGCATCGCCGGACCCTCGGTTGCCTTGACCAGCAGGTGGTGGCTGGTCTCCACCAGCAGCACCCCGCCGACAAACAGCATTGCCGACGGCAGGGCCACCCAGGCATAGGCCGGCAGCACCCGGCGCAGCGTGCCGGCCGACACCAGCGGCGCATGCATCAGGACCAGGCCGCCCAGGCCCCAGGGGGCGTACATCACCACCAGCACGAACATGATGCCCACATACAACTGCCAGGCCCCGGTGTAATCGGACAAGGAGATTTGCAGCAAGGTCATCAGCACCGCGCCAATGATCGGGCCGATGAAGAAGGCCACCCCGCCGATATAGGCCATCAACAGCACATAGCCCGACGGCACCGCCCCCACCACGCTGGAGGTGACGATCTCATAGTGGATTGCGGCCAGACCGCCGGCCACGCCGGCAAAGAAGCCGGCCACGCAAAAGGCGATGAAGCGCACCATCTGCGTGCTGTAGCCAAC
Source organism: Betaproteobacteria bacterium (assembly GCA_031410435.1). Taxonomy (GTDB): domain Bacteria; phylum Pseudomonadota; class Gammaproteobacteria; order Burkholderiales; family Burkholderiaceae_C; genus Pseudaquabacterium. The sequence goes on from JANNZD010000135.1 coordinate 1,434, forward strand.
AAATTCGGCGCGCTCGGGGTTGTCGCGCACCGCATTGCACATACGCCCCAGGGGCGTGCGGGTGAAGAGGTACATCGCCACCATGCACAGCAGGCACCAGGCGGCAATCAGGTAATAGACCTGGATCTGCGGCCCGAAGTTGAGCCCGAACAGGCGCAGCGTGGCAGTGCGGCTGGTCGACACCCCGCCCTCGCCGCCAAAGAAGCCGCGCAGGATCAGCGAACAGGCTGCCACCAGCTCGCCAATGCCCAGCGAGATCATCGAGAACGCGGTGCCGGCCCGCTTGGTCGACACCCAGCCGAACAGGATCGCGAAGCTCAGGCCGGTCAGGCCGCCCACCAGCGGCAGCAGGGGCAAGGGCACCGGCCACTTGCTGGCACCGATGACATTCAGCGCATGGGCAGTCATGAAGCCGCCCAGGCCGTAGTACACCGCGTGGCCGAAGGACAGCATGCCGGTCTGGCCCAGCAGCATGTTGAAGGACAGCGCGAAGACGATGGCAAAGCCCATCAGGCTCATCATCGTGATCGAGGCGCCGCTGCTGAAGACGAGCGGCAGCGCCAGCAGCACTGCCGCGGCAGCGACCCAGGGCAGGAGGTAGGAATGGCGGTTCATGGGGCGGCTTGGGCGCTCAGGTATCGCGGTCGCCCATCAGGCCCTTGGGCCTGAAGATCAGCACCAGCACCAGCATCATGTAGGGGATGATCGGTGCCACCTGGGCCACCGTGGCCAGCCACAGGTCGCCACCGATCGAATCGCGGGTCAGGCGCAGGCCCAGATGGCCCAGCACATCGGCCAGCGACACATTCACCGCCACCGCAAAGGTCTGGATCAGGCCGATCAACAGCGAGGCGACAAAGGCCCCGCCCAGCGACCCCAGGCCACCCACCACCACCACCACGAACAGGATAGGCCCCAGCGACGCCGCCATGGCCGGCTGCGTGACCAGCGCCGGGCCGGCGATCACCCCCGCCAGCGCGGCCAGGCCGCAGCCCACGCCGAACACCAGCATGAAGACCATCGGCACGTTGTGGCCCAGCGCACCCACCATATTGGGATGGCTGAGCGCGGCGCGGATGATCAACCCGACCCGGGTGCGGGTGAGCAGCAGCAGCAAGGCGATGAACACCAGCACCGAGGTGCACAGCATGAACATGCGGAACGCCGGGTAGGTGGTGGAAAAAAGCGTGAAGGCCGAGAAGTTCAGCAGCTCGGGCACACGGTAGTCGACCGGGATCTTGCCCCAGACCATCTGCACCACCTCTTCGATGATGTAGGCCAGGCCGAAGGTAAACAGCAGCTCGGCCACATGGCCGTGCTTGTGCACCGTGCGCAGGCCGTAGCGCTCGACCAACGCGCCGACGCCCCCCACCAGCAGCGGCGCCAGCAGCAGGCCGGGCCAGTAACCGACCCAGCGGCTGATCTGGTAGCCGAAATAAGCGCCCAGCATGTAGAAGCTGGCGTGCGCGAAGTTCAGCACGCCCATCATGCTGAATATCAGCGTCAGCCCGCTGGCCAGCAGAAACAGCAACAGGCCGTAGAGCAGCCCGTTCAGCGAGGAGAAAAGGATCAGTTCAAGCATGGGCGCTCCGTCGCGGGCCGGCGGCTGCCGGCCGGTCTGCCAGGCAGGGGCTCAAGCGATCAGCTCGGCGCGACCATCTTGCAGCTGGTCGGGATCACCGTGTCGTTGGCCTTGACCACGGCCGTGGTCTTCCAGCCCCAACCGGTGCCCTCTTCGTCATGTTTGGTGCCCGAGCCGAAGGACGAGACATACATGTCCTGGAACAGCGAGTGATCGGTCGGCCGCATGAAGACCTCGGCGCCCAGCGAGTTCTTGAACTTCATGTCGTGCAGCGCGGCGGCCACTTTCTTGGGCTCGGCCGACTTGGCGCTGTTCAGCGCCAGCGCGAACATCTCCATCTGGTTCTTCATGCGCAGGTACCACCAGCCCTGCTTGGACGCGCCGCCATGCTTGGCCAGAAAGGCGTCGGCGAAGGCCTCCATCTCGGGCGACGGCACATTGGTATGCCACTCGACGATCTGGTAGACCCGGTGATCCAGGCCGGTCTGCTTGATCGCCGTGGGGCCGCCCGCGCCCCCGGCGTAATAGGTGTACCAGATGACCTGCAGGCCGGCGTCTGCGGCCGCCTTGAGCAGCAGCGAGATGTCATTGCCCCAGTTACCGGTGATCACGGTATCGGCGCCCGAGGCCTTGATCTTGGCGATGTAGGGCGAGAAATCGGTGATCTTGAGCAGCGGGTGCAGTTCGTCGCCCACCACCTGCACGTCCGGGCGCTTGGCCTTGAGCATCGAATTGGCCGCAGCCCGCACCGAGTGGCCGAAGGAGTAATCCTGGCCGATGATGTAAACCTTCTTGATCGCCTTCTGGTCCTTCATGAAGTTGGTCAGGGCGGCCATCTTGATGTCGGCATTGGCGTCCCAGCGGAAATGCCAGTAGCTGCATTTGTCGTTGGTCAGCACCGGATCGACCGCCGCGTAGTTGAAGTACAGCACCTCCTTGCCGGGGTTGCGGTCGTTGTACTTGGCCACGAACTCGGAGATCGCGATCGCAGCGCCTGAGCCGTTGCCCTGGGTCAGGAAGCGCACGCCGGCGTCGATCGCCTTCTGCGCCTGCACCAGGCTTTCTTGCGGGCTGCCCTTGTTGTCGAAGGGCACCGCCTCGAGCTTCTGGCCGCCCAGCACCCCGCCCTTGGCATTGATGACCTCGACCATGTACTGCAGATGCTTCCAGCCATGCTCGCCGACTGACGCGCCGCCGCCGGACAAGGGGTCGATGTAGGCGATCTTGACCTGGGCCTGGGCACCCAGGGCTGCCAGCGCCAGCGCAGCGGCAAGGGCCCAACGGGTCGGGCTGAAGACGGTTTTCATGCAGGCTCCTGGAGCAAGTGGATCACCGCCGGGACGATAGCCGACCTGCTCCGCACCCGATTGAGGGACTTCCCGCGACAGCCTGTCGCCGCCGCGACCCGGCGGCCGGCGCCGCGCCAGCCCCCAGGGCCTCAGACGCCCGGCAGGGTATGCGCCCGGAACTGCTCGCGCAGCTTGTTCTTCTGCATCTTGCCGGTGGCCCCCAGCGGGATGGCGTCGACAAAGGCCACATCGTCGGGGATCTGCCACTTGGCGATGCGGCCGTCGAAGAAGGCCAGGATCTCGGCCGCCGTGGTGTCGGCAAACGCGGCGCCCGGCTTCTTCATCACCACCAGCAGCGGGCGTTCGTCCCACTTGGGGTGAGGCACCGCGATGCAGGCCGCCATCGCCACCGCCGGATGGGCCATGGCGATGTTCTCGACATCGATGGAACTGATCCACTCACCGCCCGACTTGATCACGTCCTTACTGCGGTCGGTGATCTGCAGGAAGCCATCGGGGTCGATCGAGGCCACGTCGCCGGTGGGGAACCAGCCGCCAGGCAGCAGCGGGTCGCCGCCCTCACCCTTGAAATAGCTGCTGATGATCCACGGGCCCTTGACCAGCAGGTCGCCGCTGGCCAGGCCATCCCAGGGCAGTTCTTCGCCATCGGGGTCGACGATCTTCATCTCGACCCCGTACACCGCCCGGCCCTGCTTGGCCATCAGCGTCAGCTGCTGCTCGGCCGGCAGGTCCAGCTGGTGCTGCTTGAGCGTGCACACCGTGCCCAGTGGCGACATCTCGGTCATGCCCCAGGCATGCAGCACGGTCACGCCGTAATCATCCCGGAAAGACTTGATCATCGCCGGCGGGCAGGCCGAGCCGCCGATCACGGTGCGCTTCATGGTCGAGAACTTCAGGCCCTGCTGGCCCATGTGGTTGAGCAGGCCCAGCCAGACCGTGGGCACGCCGGCGGCCATCGTCACGCCTTCGCTTTCCATCAGCTCGTAGACCGACTTGCCGTCCAGCGCAGCACCGGGGAAGACCATCTTGGCCCCAGTCATCGCCGCGCCATAGGGCAGGCCCCAGGCATTGACATGGAACATCGGCACCACCGGCAGGATCACGTCGCGCGCCGACAGGTTGAGCGAGTCGGGCAGCGCGCCGGCAAAGGCATGCAGCATCGTCGAGCGGTGGCTGTAGAGCGCGCCCTTGGGGTTGCCGGTGGTGCCGCTGGTGTAACAAAGTGCAGCAGCGCTGCGTTCGTCGAAAGCGGGCCAGGCATAGGTTTCGGGCTGGCCGGCGATCCAGGCCTCGTAGCTCTGCAGGCCGGTGATGCCGGTGTCGGCCGGCAGCTTGTCGGCATCGCACAGGGCGATCCAATGCTTGACCGTGGCGCATTTGCCCCAGATGGCCTTGACGATGGGCAGGAAGCTCATGTCGAAGCACAGCACCTGGTCCTCGGCATGGTTGGCAATCCAGGCAATCTGCTCGGGCAGCAGGCGCGGGTTGATGGTGTGCACCACCCGGCCGCTGCCGGTGATGCCGAAGTAAAGCTCCAGGTGGCGGTAGCCGTTCCAGGCCAGCGTGGCCACCCGATCACCCAGGGCCAGGCCCAGCTTGTCGAGCGCGCCGGCCACCTGGCGCGCCCGTCTTGCCGCATCGGCGTAGGTGTAGCGGTGCAGATCACCTTCGACCCGACGCGAGACGATCTGCGCCTCGTGGTGGTGGCGGGCGGCGTGGTCGATCAGCGTGGAGATCAACAGCGGATGGTCTTGCATCTGGCCGAGCATGGGTGTCCTCGTCGGGTGGGTCTGGGTTGGGCAGGCGGCGGCCGGGCGACTGCGCGCCGCGCACCGGGCCTGTCAGTATCGCGCCGGCTTGCTGCACCGGATGCTGGGGAGAATCCCTTCTGGATCGGCCTGCGGGTGTGTCATGCACCGACAATCCAACCCTGGCAACAGGCCGGATGCGCCCGCCCCTGCATAACGCCAGCATGAAGCGCAGCGCAAGCGCGCGCGCGCAGCGGAACCATCTGGCCTGCAGCCCCACCAACCGCCCGCATCCCCTCCAAGCGGCAAGGCCGCAGTGGCGGGCCCCAGCCCTGAAATCCACTTGCACACCATGAACCACTTTGGCAAGAAACCCCTGGCGCTCCATGACCATGACGACCCGCGCTACCCGGTGCGCAAGTCCGATGCCGAATGGCGCGCCCAGCTCGACCCGATGCAATACCAGGTGGCGCGCCAGGCCGCGACCGAGCGGCCCTACACCGGCAAGTTCTGGGACCACTGGTTGGACGGCGCCTACCGCTGCGTGGGCTGCGGCCAGGTGCTGTTTGAGAGCGAAACCAAGTTCGATGCGGGCTGTGGCTGGCCCAGCTGGTGGCAGGAGATTGAGCCGGGCCGCATCGAGCGACTGGTGGACGATTCACTCGGCATGCGCCGGGTAGAGGTGCGCTGCGGCCAATGCGGCACCCACCTGGGTCATGTCTTTGACGACGGCCCGGCCCCCACTGGCGAGCGCTTCTGCATCAATTCGGCGGCCATCGATTTCGTGCCAAAGGACGCACCCTGAGCGCCGGCCGCGCGGCCAGGCACGCTGCCCGACAGGCGCCGGCTACACTCCCACCCGCATGAAATTACTGTTCGACTTTCTGCCGATCCTGCTGTTTTTCGGCACCTTCAAATACACCGAAGCCCACAAGGACTGGGCCGCTGCAGTGGCCAACCAGCATTTCTCCTTGCTGGTGGCCGGCGGCCAGATCGGCCCGGCCGAGGCGCCGGTGATGCTGGCCACGCTGGTGGTGGTGGCAGCGTCGCTGCTGCAGGTGGCCTGGCTCAAGGCCCGCGGCAAGCGCGTGGACATGATGCTGTGGGTCAGCCTGGCCCTGGTGGTGGTGTTGGGCGGGCTGACGGTCTGGCTGCGCAGCGAGACTTTCATCAAGTGGAAGCCCACCGGGCTTTACTGGGCCATGGGGCTGTCCTTCCTGTTCAGCCAACTGGTGCTGCGCAAGAACCTGCTCAAGCTGATGCTGGGCGAGCAACTGCAACTGCCTGCGGCGGTGTGGGCCCGGCTCAGCCTGGCCTGGGTGGCCTTCTTCGCGCTGATGGGTGTGGTCAACCTGTGGGTGGCCTTCAATTTCAGCACCGACACCTGGGTCAACTTCAAGCTCTTCGGCGGGCTGGGGCTGATGCTGCTGTTCACCCTGGCCCAGGGCCTTTACATCAGCCGCCATCTGCCGGCCGAGCCGCCCGCGCCCAAGCCATGAGGCCTGCACACCCCGCCCACGCCGTCACGTCCGAGCAGATCGAGGCAGCGCTGCGCCGCGCGCTTTCGCCGCTGCAAAGCCTGCAGGTGATCAACGAAAGCCACCTGCATGCCGGCCATGCCGGCGCCGCCGAAGGCTCGCATTTCCGGGTGCGCATCGTCGCCGATTGCCTGGGCGGCCTGAGCCGGGTGGCGCGCCATCGGCTTGTGTATGATGCCGTCCGCGACCTGATACCCCAGGGCATCCACGCCCTGGCGATCGAGGCCAGCGGCAGCACCGACCCCTGATGCGCCGACTGCCTCTGCGCCGCCCAAGCCCCGTTTCCTGCCGCCCGGCCCGGGCGTGCCCAACCGCCCCCCCACTGAAGGCATTGCCCATGATTCGCAAGACTTTTGCCGTCCGCAGGTCGGCCCTGGCGTTTGCCGCCGCCCTGGCCACCAGCCTGCTGGTGCCGCTGTCAGCCCAGGCCCAGAACATCGCCATCGTCAATGGCAAGGCCGTGCCCAAGGTGCGGGTCGACCAGTTGCTGCAGCAAGCCCAGCGCGCCGGCCAGCAGATTTCGCCCGAAATGCAGGGCATGGCCAAGGAAGAGGTCGTCAAGCGCGAGATCTTTGCGCAAGAAGCCGAGAAGCGCGGCGTGGCCGCGTCGGCCGACTACAAGGTGCAGATGGAACTGGCGCGCCAGAGCATACTGATCCGCACCCTGTTTGACGAGTACAACAAGAAGAACCCGGTGACCGACGCCGAAGCCAAGGCCGAATACGACAAGTTCAAGGCCCAGGCCACCGGCACCGAATACCGTGCGCGCCACATCCTGGTCGAAGGCGAAGACGAGGCCAAAGCCCTGATCGCCCAGATCAAGGGCGGCGCCAAGTTCGAAGACCTGGCCAAGGAGAAGAGCAAGGACCCGGGCTCCGGCGCCAATGGCGGCGACCTGGACTTTGCCAAGCCGGAATCCTATGTGGCCGAGTTCGGCGCGGCCATGACCAAGCTGAAGAAGGGCGAAATGACCGAGGCGCCGGTCAAGACCCAGTTCGGCTGGCACATCATCAAGCTGGAAGATACCCGCGCCGCGCAGTTCCCGGAGTTCGAGGGCGTCAAGGCCCAGATCGTGCAGCGCCTGGGCCAGACCAAGCTGGCCAAGTTCCAGGACGACATGATCAAGGGCGCCAAGACCGACTACAAGTTCGCCAACAAGTAAGCCGGCCGGACCTGGCTGCAAAAAAGGGCGCCTGAGGCGCCCTTTTTCATGTGGCCCCGGCCCGGGCGAACACGGGATGTGTCAGCCCGCCGGCAGCGGCAGGAACAACGCCGGGTCGACCATCGCCCGGTTCAGGCTCACCGACCAATGCAGGTGCGGGCCGGTGGCCCGGCCGGTGGCGCCTACCGCACCCAGCAGCTGGCCCGCGTCACAGCGCTCGCCCACCTGCACCTGGATCGCGCTGAGATGGCAGACCATGCTCAGCAGGCCCGCGCCATGGTCCAGCCAGACCGTCTGGCCGTTGAAGAAATAGTCGCCGCAATCGATCACCCGACCGGCCAGCGGCGCCGCCACCGGCGTGCCGCTGGCCGCGGCGATGTCCATGCCGCTGTGCGGCGCGCGGGCCTGGCCATTGAACACCCGGCGCAGGCCGAAGGAGCCCGAGCGCGGCCCGGCCACCGGCGCGGCCATGCGCAGGCTGGCAGGCGGCTCGGCGCTGAAGGTGGCGATCACCGCCTGCTGATGCGCCTTCTCGCGCTGGTAGCGGGCCAGGTTGTCCGGTGACAGGTCGACCTGGCCGGGCGCCACCGTCAGGCGTTGCTCGGCATAGCGGTGGGCACCGACCCGCAGGCCGGCGGTCTGCGCCGGCCCGGCCGCCGCACCAGCGCCCTGCCAGCGCAGGGTCAAATCGCCGGGCAAGCGGTCCAGGGCCAGCCCGACCAGCGCAGACCAGGCCTCGGGCCCGCCCCAGACCAGCAGCGGAACATCCCCCAGCCAGGCCAGCGGCCGGCCAGGCGATCGGCCCAGTGCAACCCAGGCCACCCCGCCGGGCGCCGAGCGCTGCAGCGGCAGGTCGGCCGGCGCCGCCGCGCCCACCACCCTGCCGGGCCAGCTGGCCGCGCTCACCCAGGCCAGGCCGGCACCCAGCAGGTGCCGCCGCGATGCACTGCCGGTGCCCGTTCCGGCGGCCGGCATCAGACGGCCTCGGGCTGGCGCAGGCGCCCGGCCTCGATCTGCAGTTGCCGGTCGCAGCGCTCGGCGATCTGGCTGTCATGGGTGACCAACACCAGCGTGGTGCCCGATTCGCGGTTCATCTCGAACATCAGCGCCATCACCGTGGCGCCGGTGGCATGGTCCAGGCTGCCGGTGGGCTCGTCGGCCAGCAGCACCGCCGGCGCCACCACAAAGGCCCGGGCCAATGCCACCCGTTGCTGCTCGCCGCCCGACAAGGTGCGGGGATAGTGGTTCAGCCGCTGGCCAAGGCCCACGCGCTTGAGCATGTCGGCGGCGCGTTGGCGGGCGTCGGGGCGGCCCATCAATTCCAGCGGCAGCATCACGTTTTCTAGCGCGCTCAGATGCCCGAGCAACTGGAAGCTCTGGAACACAAAGCCCAGCTTGCGCGCGCGCAGCCCGGCGCGCTCGTCCTCGTCCAGTGCGAACAGGTCGATGCCGTCCAGGCGCACCGTGCCGCTGGTGGGCCGGTCCAGGCCGGCAATGATGGCCAGCAGCGTGCTCTTGCCCGAACCCGAGGCGCCGACGATGGCGGTGGACTGGCCCGGCTGCAGGGCGAAGTCGATGTCGTGGAGAATCGTCAACGTGCCGGTGGAATCGGTGACCGCGCGGGTGACATGCTCAACCGCAATGATGGGATCGCTCATGGGATGGAATCTGGCGCAAGGCAAGTCGCGTCGAAGGGTGCTGTTGCACTGTAGCCTGCTGGCCGGTCTGGCGCTGGCCGGCACCTCGGCCCGGTCCGCCAGCGCCGAGAAGCCCCGCGCCGAGGCGCGCCGGACCCTGCTGGTGCTGGGCGACAGCCTGTCGGCCGAGTACGGCCTGGCCCGGGGCAGCGGCTGGGTGGCCTTGCTGGGCCGGCAGTTGGCGCAGGACGGGATGACCCTGGAGGTGGTGAACGCCAGCATCAGTGGCGACACCACGTCGGGCGGCCGGTCGCGCCTGCCCGCGCTGCTGCGCAAGCACCAGCCCAGCCATGTGCTGATCGAGCTGGGCGGCAACGACGCACTGCGCGGGCTGGCCACTGCCATGACCCGTGACAATTTGGTGGTGATGACCCGGGCAGCCCGGGCGGCCGGCGCCAAGGTGATGCTGGTGGGCATGCAGTTGCCGCCCAACTACGGCAGCCACTATGGCGAGGCCTTCGCAGCCATGTTCGCCAAGGTGGCCAGCGATGAAAAGGCCGCGCTGGTGCCCTTTCTGCTGGCCGGCGTGGCCGACGGGCCGCAGGCCGACCGGATGTTCCAGCCTGATCGCATCCACCCCACCGCCGAGGCGCATCCGCGCATGCTGGCCAATGTCTGGGCGGTGATGAAGCCCTGGCTGCGCTGAGCGCGCCGTTCAACGCCAGGCCGGTGCGTCGGATCGGTGGTGACGCACCGGCCTGTC
>JANNZD010000136.1:0-6212 GCA_031410435.1 Betaproteobacteria bacterium
CCAGCCCCTAGATCACCCCACGCCAGCCCTGATCCTGGGCTCGACATCGGTGTACCGGCGCGAGTTGTTGCAGCGCCTGCGCCTGCCGTTCACGGTGGTGTTGCCCGAGGTGGATGAAAGCCCGCTGCACGGCGAAACCCCGGCCGCGCTGGCCCCCCGCCTGGCGCTGGCCAAGGCCCGCGCGGTGGCCGCCCGGCATCCCGGGGCGGTGGTGATAGGCGCTGACCAGGTGGCCGACCTGCACGGCCAGGCCCTGGGCAAGCCCGGCGGCCCGGCCCAGGCCCTGGCGCAGCTGCAGGCGATGCGGGGGCAATGGGTGGTGTTCCACACGGCGGTGGCGGTGTTGCGCGCCGACATCACCTATACCGAGGTGCAGGTGGCGCCGGTGCGGGTGTTGTTCAGAAACCTGAGCGATGCCGAGATCGCCCATTACCTGCGACTGGAACAGCCCTATGACTGCGCCGGCAGCGCCAAATGCGAGGCCCTGGGCATCGCGCTGCTGGACGCGATCGAATCCGACGACCCGACCGCGCTGGTCGGCCTGCCGCTGATCCGCACCTGCCAGATGCTGCGCGCCGTGGGCATCGCCGTGCCGGGGTCCAGCCAATGAACCCGCCAACCGCCCAGCGCACCGGAACCCTGGTGCTGGTACCCAACACCCTGGACCTGGGCACCGACCATGAAGGCGACCTGCGCGACGTGCTGCCGCAGGCGGTGATCGAACGCGCAGCCGTGCTGGGGTTTTGGGTGGCCGAGAACGCCAAGACCACCCGCGCGCTGCTCAAGCGTGTCAGCCAGTGGGTGCCCCTGGCCCTGCCCTTGCAGCAGATCCAGATCCAGGAACTGCCCCGGCCGGCCAAGGGCGGCGCGGCGCCGGCACGGGCCACATCGGCGCCGGCCGACCTGCGGCCCTTGCTGGCCCCCGCACTGGCGGGCCACGATGTGGGCCTGCTGTCCGAGGCCGGCCTGCCGGCGGTGGCCGACCCGGGCGCGCTGCTGGTGCAGGCGGCGCACCAGCTGGGCATCGCGGTGCTGCCGATGTCGGGCCCGAGCTCGCTGCTGCTGGCGCTGGCGGCCAGCGGCCTGAACGGCCAGAGCTTTGCCTTTGTCGGCTACCTGCCGGTGGAGGCCAGCGCCCGCGCCAGCCGCATCCGCGAACTGGACGCACTGTCACGCCGCACCGGGCAAACCCAGATCGCGATCGAGACGCCTTACCGCAATGACGCCCTGCTGGACGCCTTGATCGAACACCTGCAGCCCGGCACCCGCCTGAGCGTGGCCAGCGGCCTGACCCTGCCGGGCGGACGCTGCGAAACCCGCAGCGTGCAAGCCTGGCGCAGCGCCCGGGCCGCAGCGCTGGGCGGGCGCATGCCGGCGGTCTTCAGCTGGCTGGCTGGCTGAAACGGATTGCTGCCCGGCGCCGCGTAAATGCCGCGTAAATGCCGCGTAAATTCCGCATAAGCGCCGCATAAGCGCCGCGCCTGGCCGGCAAATCAGGCCGGGCCGCCGCCGCCCAGCAGCGATGCCACCTTGCGCTTGCTGCGGATATTGGGCGACAGGCCGCGGATCGGCACGGCCGTGGGCGATTTCTGCTCCCAGGCGGGCTTGTCGCCGCCGGCCGGCGCGGCCTGGTAGGGCTGGTCGAAGAAGGGGTCGGACGACGCCGAACGGCGCGGCCGCTCGACCTCGCGCACCGGGCGTTCGGCGTCGCGGGCAAACTGGTCGGCATCCCGGAATGGCCGCTCTTCGGCTACCTCGCGGGCCCGGTAGGGCACCGCGCGGCGCGGCCGATCATCCACCAGTTCGAAGGGCTCCAGCTCGATCTTGGTCTTGATCAAGCGCTCGATATCGCCCACCAGGCGGGCATCGTCGCGATCAACCAGGGTGACCGCCAGGCCCGAGGCGCCGGCCCGGCCGGTGCGGCCGATGCGGTGCACGTAGTCCTCGGCGTTGTAGGGCACGTCGAAATTGAAGACCGCCGGCAGATCAGCGATATCCAGGCCGCGCGCGGCCACGTCGGTGGCCACCAGCAGCTCGACCTCGCCGCGCTTGAAGGCCGCCAGCGATTTCAGACGCTCGTCCTGGCTCTTGTCGCCGTGCAGCGCTGCGGTCTTCAGGCCCTCGCGCTCAAACGACCGGGCCAGCCGGGCCGCGCCGAGCTTGGAATTGACGAAGACCAGGGCCTGGGTCAGCCCGCGGGTCTTGATCAGCTGGCGTACCGCCGCACGCTTGTCGTCCTCGGCCACGCTGTAGAAGCGCTGCTCGACATTGGTGGCGGTGGCATTGGCGCGTGCCACCTCTACCGTGATCGGATCTTGCAGATAGCTTTGCGACAGCTTGCGGATCTCGGGCGAGAACGTGGCCGAGAACAGCAGGGTCTGGCGCTGCTTTGGCAGGTAGCTGAGGATGCGCTGCAGATCGGGCAGGAAGCCGATGTCGAGCATGCGGTCGGCCTCGTCGAGCACCACATACTCGACCTGGTTAAGCACGCAGTTCTTGGCCTCGATATGGTCGAGCAGGCGGCCCGGGGTGGCGATCAGCACCTCGACCCCGCGCTTGAGCTCCAGCGTCTGCGGCTTCATGTCGATGCCGCCAAACACCACCATCGAGCGCAGCTGGGTGTGCTTGGCGTAGGTCTTGACGTTGTTGGCCACCTGGTCGGCCAGCTCGCGGGTGGGCGTGAGCACCAGCGCACGCACCGGATGGCGTGCCGGTGACATCGACGCCGACTCGTGCCGCATCATCTTCTGCAGCAGCGGCAGCGAGAAGGCGGCAGTCTTGCCGGTGCCGGTCTGCGCCGCGCCCATCACATCCCGCCCGGCCAGCACCAGCGGGATGGCCTTGGCCTGGATCGGCGTCATCGCGGTGTAGCCGGATTCGGTCACTGCCCGCAACAATTTGGCATCGAGCGCCAGCGTCTCGAAGCGTTGCGGGGCCGCGTCTGGCGCGGGCAGTTCAGCAGCAAGAGCTGCCGTTTCGGCCGTGTCGGCCAGGGGGGTGTTGTCGGTCATTAACCTCGTATTATCCCTGAGGTGTGACTTTCGTGGGTTTGGGCACGATCGCTGCAGCGGGGGCGCCGCCGCAGTGCCTAAAATCGAACGTTGTTTGAAGACCACGCGCAGACCACGCGCGCCGCCTCGCGGCCCCTTGGCCGAGCCCCCCGACGACTGCCGTCACCCGCCCGCCACACCCGCCCACCGCCGCACATGCAGATCGTCTTGTTGGGGCCGACCGGCCAGGTGGGTTGGGAACTTCAACGTGCGCTGGCGCCCTTGGGCGCGCTGACACTGCTGAGCCGCAGCGGCGGCCTGCCCGGCGACCCACAGGCCTGCGGTGACCTGGCCCAACCCGACGCGGTAGAGGCCACCCTGCGCCGCCTTCGGCCGGATGTGGTGGTCAATGCCGCCGCCTACACCGCTGTCGATCGCGCGGAAGCAGAACCCGAACTGGCCCAACGCATCAACGCCGAGGCGCCGGCCGCCATCGCCGCGCTGTTGGCAGAACAAGGCGGCTGGCTGGTGCACTACAGCAGCGACTATGTCTTCGACGGCAGCGGCAGCACCCCACGCCGGGAGGACGACCCCACCTGGCCCCTGAACACCTATGGCCGCAGCAAGCTGGCCGGCGAGCAGGCCATCCGCAGCAGCGCTTGCCGCCACCTGATCCTGCGCACGAGCTGGGTGCATGGCGCGCGCGGCAGCAACTTTGCCCGCACCATGCTGCGCCTGGCGGCCGAGCGCGAGGCGCTGACGGTGGTGGACGACCAGATCGGCGCACCGACCGGTGCTGACCTGATTGCCGATGTCACAGCCCATGCCTTGCGCCAGGCGACCCGGCAGCCCGCGCTTGGCGGCACCTATCAGCTGGTGGCCTCTGGCGAGACCAGCTGGTGCGGCTATGCAAGGCATGTGATAGCCGCGGCGGGCAGGCAAGGCCAAACCCTGAAGGCCACCGCGGCCCGGGTGAGCGGCGTGGCCAGCAGCGCCTACCCCACCGCGGCCGAGCGGCCGAAGAACTCGCGCCTCGACACCACCCGGCTGCAGCAGACCTTCGGCCTGACATTGCCCGACTGGCGCGTGGGTGTCGACCGCCTGCTGGCCGAGATCCTGCCCCCGACTTGACTAGAACACCGACATGAAATTCCATGCCACCCGACTGCCGGACGTCGTGATCATCGAGCCCGCCGTCTTCGAAGACGACCGGGGCTGGTTCATGGAAAGTTTCAGCCAGCGGCGATTCACCGACGGCTTGGCCGCCCTGGGCCTGCCCGCGCCGCGGCCCTTTGTGCAGGACAACGAATCGCACTCGGCCACCGGCGTGCTGCGTGGCCTGCACTACCAGTTGCCGCCGCACCCGCAGGGCAAGCTGGTGCGGGTGGTGCAAGGCGCGGCACTGGACGTGGCGGTGGACATCCGGCGCGGCTCACCCACTTTCGGCCAATGGGTGGGTGCCGAGTTGACGGCCGACAACCGGCGCCAGCTGTGGATCCCCGAGGGCTTTGCCCATGGCTTTGTCGCGCTGCAGGACAACACCCGCTTTCTCTACAAGACCACCGACTTCTACGCCAAGGACTGCGAGCGGGCGATCCGCTGGGACGACCCGGCCATCGGCATCGCCTGGCCCCCGGGCCTGCTGCCACGCCTGGCCCCCAAGGACGCCAGCGCGCCCTTGCTGGGCGACGCTGAAGTCTTTTGACCCCTGAATCCGCCAACCCCCCAAGCCATGCCCGACCAAACCCCCAGCGCCGTATCCCCCGCCTACCTGACCCTGCAGGCGCAACTGCGCGCACAGCCCTGCACCTGGCTGGTCACCGGCGTGGCCGGCTTCATCGGCAGCCACCTGCTGGAGACCCTGCTGGGCCTGGGCCAGCGCGTGGTCGGGCTGGACAACTTTGCCACCGGCCACCGGCACAACCTGGACGAGGTGCAGGCACTCGTCGGCGATGCAGCCTGGCAGAACTTCCGCTTCATCGAAGGTGACATCCGCATACTGGCCGATTGCCAGGCGGCCTGCGCGGGCGTCGACCGGGTGCTGCACCAGGCGGCGCTGGGCTCGGTGCCCCGATCGCTGGCCGACCCGATCACCACCAACGCGGCCAATGTCACCGGCTTCTTGAACATGCTGGTGGCCGCCCGCGACGCGGGCGCCCAACGCTTTGTCTACGCGGCCAGCAGCAGCACCTATGGCGACCACCCCGGCCTGCCCAAGGTGGAAGACACCATCGGCAAGCCGCTGTCGCCCTATGCGGTGACCAAGTATGTGAACGAGCTGTATGCCGACGTGTTTGCGCGCAGCTACGGCATGGCGTCGATCGGGCTGCGCTACTTCAACGTCTTCGGGCCGCGGCAAGACCCGAACGGGGCCTATGCGGCGGTGATCCCGAAATGGGCGGCGGCGATGCTGGCAGGCGAGACGGTCTACATCAACGGCGACGGCGAGACCAGCCGGGATTTCTGCTTTGTGGCCAATGCGGTGCAGGCCAATCTGCTGGCGGCGATGACTGACGATCAAGCCGCGATCAACCAGGTCTACAACGTGGCGGTGGGCGACCAGACCACGCTGAAAGGCCTGCACACCCTGCTGGCACTGGCTCTGCAGGCGCGGCGCCCGGCGCTGGACCTGCCAGCGCCGCTGCACCGGGACTTTCGCGCAGGGGACGTGCGCCACTCCAGGGCCGATGTCGGCAAGGCCACCGGCTTGCTGGGCTACCGGCCCAGCCATGACATCCGCCAAGGGCTCGAAGTGGCAGCGGCCTGGTACACGACGCAAGTGGCAAGCGCGGCGCAAGCCTGAGCCGCCCAAGCGGGCGCTGGCAGCCGCAGGCCTAGCGCCGGGTGACCATCCAGCGCGGCGCCTTGAAGCGCACGATGCGCCAATACAGCGCCGTGTAGACCAGCCCGAACAGCACGATGAAGGCGCCGAGCAGCGCGGTGCTGTCCCAGAACAGCATTGCGGGCACCACGGCGGTCATGCACAGCATCCACAGATAAGGCGATGTCATCGAGTTGCGCCGCGCCACCGAGCGTTTGGACTGCTCGCCGATGGCCCAACGCATGATTCGCCGGTAAATCAGCGAATGCAGGTGGATGCCATCAGGCATGCCAGCGGGGTGGCCGCGCAGCATCACTCGGCGGTAGATCGAAAACAGCGTTTCGAACACCGGATAGATGCAGACCAGCAAGGGGAACATCGGCGACACCGTGGGGTTGCGG
>JANNZD010000137.1:0-6789 GCA_031410435.1 Betaproteobacteria bacterium
TCCATGTCGCCGGCAAAGCTGAGGTAGCCGCAGGCGCCACCGTAGATGCCGCGCTTGACCGGTTCGAGCTCGTCGATGATCTGCATCGCCCGGATCTTGGGCGCACCGGTCAGGGTGCCGGCCGGGAAAGTGGCGCGCAGCACGTCGATATTGCTCATGCCGTCCTTGAGCAGGCCCTCGACATTGCTGACGATGTGCATCACATGAGAATAGCGCTCGACCACAAAGGCTTCGGTCACCTTGACCGAGCCGGTCTTGGCGATGCGGCCGATGTCATTGCGCGCCAGGTCGATCAGCATCAGGTGCTCGGCGCGCTCCTTGGGGTCGGACAGCAGGTCGGCCTCGGTGGCCTTGTCGGCCTCGGGCGAGCTGGCGCGCGGCCGGGTGCCGGCCAGCGGCCGGATGGTGATCTTGTCGCCCTCTGCGGTGTGCTCATGGCGCACCAGGATCTCGGGCGACGCACCGACGATCTGGAAATCGCCCATATCGTAGAAGTACATATAGGGCGAGGGGTTGAGCGAACGCAACGCGCGGTACAGGCTGAGCGGGCTCTCGGTATAACGCTTCTTCAGCCGCTGGCCGATCTGCACCTGCATCATGTCGCCGGCGGCGATGTACTCCTTGCTGCGGTCCACTGCGGCCAGGTAGGCGGCCTTGGAGAAGTCGCGCTCGACCGGATGGGACGGGCCGCGCTTGACCGGCGGCGCGGTGACCGAATAGCGCAGCTTGTCGGCCAGTTCGCCCAGCCGGCGCTTGGCCTTGAAATAGGCCTCGGGCTGGGCCGGGTCGGCATAGACGATCAGGTAGAGGCGGCCCGACAGGTTGTCGATGACCGCCAGCTCCTCGGTCTGCAGCAGCAGAATGTCGGGCGTATCGAGGCCGCCGGGCTTGGGGCTGGCGGCCAGCTTGGGCTCCATATAGCGCACAGCGTCATAACCGAAATAGCCCGCCAGCCCGCCGCAAAACCGCGGCAGGCCCGGCCGCAGCGCGACCTTGAAGCGGGCCTGGTAGGCCTCGATGAAATCGAGCGGATTGCCGCTGTGGCGCTCGACCACCTCGCCCTCGGTGACGATCTCGGTGAGCCAGCCGGTGGCGCGCAGCAGGGTGCGCGCCGGCAGGCCGATGAAGGAATTGCGGCCGAAACGCTCGCCACCCACCACCGATTCGAGCAGAAAGCTGTGGCGCGCCCCGCCGGCCAGCTTGAGGTAGAGCGACAGCGGCGTCTCGAGATCGGCAAAGGCCTCACTGAGCAGCGGTATGCGGTTGAAGCCCTGGCTGGCAAGGCTCTTGAATTCAAGTTCGGTGATCACGTCTGGAGACTCCTGGGAGCCCGGCGCAGGCCCAAGGGGAGCGGCGCGCACAGGCAATGCTGGGATCGGCGGTGGCGGCGGCGGGGCGGGCGGTGGCCCGCCCCGGCAGTCGCAAGCGCAAGGCGCGCCAGCGTGGCCGGGGCGCGGGCCCCGGGCCGGACGGCGGCCGGCGGCAAATCAGACCGGCGTGGCGCAGGGTCGCCAGGGCCAGGCTCCCCGGTCGGCGGACCCTTTGGTCTGTTTGCGCGTGATGAACATTCGGTTCAGTTTAACAGTCCGGTTTCGCAGCAATGGCGCAAACTCGCGGGCGTTGGCCGGCAGGCCAGAACGCCCCTGGCCCCTTGAAAGGAGACCCCGATGTCCCAGCCCCTCCGGCGTCCAGGCCAGCCCCCACTGTCGCCAAGCCGCTGGCCGATCCGGGTCGGCCTGGCCTGGCTGGCCTGCGCGCTGCTGGTCGGCGCGGCGCCGGTAGCCCTGGCCCAGGCGCCGGGCCAGGCCGTGGAACTGGCCGGGGTGCGCTTCGAGCCGCAGATCCAGCTGGGCGGCCAGACCTTGCTGCTCAACGGCGCCGGCATCCGCTACAAGGCGGTGTTCAAGGTTTACGCGGCAGGCCTGTACCTGGGTGCCAAGGCCGGCACGCCCGATGCGGTGCTGGCCGCGCCGGGCGCCAAGCGCATCCATGTGGTCTTGCTGCGCAGCATCGATGCCAACGAGTTCGGCAAGATCCTGTCGTCCGGCATCCAGAACAATGCCTCGCGTGAAGAATTCCTGGCCGCGCTACCCGGCATCTCGCGCATGGGTGAGGCGGCGTCCCAATACAAGCAACTGCAGGCCGGCGACACGATGACAGTGGAATGGGTGCCGGGCGTGGGCACCACGCTCTTCGTCAAGGGCAAGCCCGAGGTCGGGCCCTACAAGGACGCGGCCTTCTTCAATGCCATGGCCAAGATCTGGCTGGGCAAATCACCCGCCGACCACCTGCTGAAGGACGCGCTGCTGGGCATCGCGCCCAAACGGGTCGACAACTGAACACCGACCGGCGGCCCGGGCTTCAAGCCCCGACCTCAGGCCCCGGCGGCCAACGGAGGCCAGCGCAACTGGTCGATGCGGTCGAGCACCGCATCCGGGTCGGCATCGGCCACCGGTTGCCCATGGTTGTAGCCATAGCGCACCAGCACCACCGGGCAGCCGGCCGCCCGCGCAGCCAGCGCATCGTTGCTGGAGTCACCCACCATCAAGGTGCGCCCGGGCGGCACCCCCAGCGCCTGGCAGGTGGACAGCAGCGGCAGCGGGTCGGGCTTCTTGCGCGCAAAGGCATCGCCACCAAAGACCTGGCTGAAGTAGCCGGCCAGGCCCTTGGCGGCCAGCAGCGGGCGGGCAAAGGCGCCGGGCTTGTTGGTCAGGCAGGCCAGGCGCAGGCCCGCCGACGCCATCGCCCGCAGGCCTTCTTCGGCCCCCGGGTAAACCGCCGAATACAGGCCGTTGACCGCCAGGTAATGCTGTTGGTAGCGCCGCCAGGCGTCTGGGTAGAGGCCGGCATCGGCGCCGACTGCCTGCAGGGTCTGGCGGATCAGGTGCTCACTGCCCTTGCCCACGGTCTCGGCGATGAAGCCGCGCGCCACGCCTGCCAGCCCCAGATCGGCCAGCATGGCATTCAGTGCCACCTCAAAATCACCCAGGGTATCGACCAGGGTGCCGTCGAGATCGACGATGGCGGCCTGGATCAGCGAAAGATTCATGGCTTGCACGGGCCTGTCCGGCCGAACGGAGTGTGGCGCTGCCGGCGGCGGCGGTTGCCTGACTGTGCCTGAAGCCTGGGCAGCACCGCCACCGCCGCACGCGCCGGCCAGAATCTCCGCAGCAAGCCCCTGCCCGCCAAGCGGGGCAACGGCCAGAATCGGGCCATGCAGAACCCGACCGACCTGACTGACCTGGACGCGCATGCGCTGTCTTCCGCCATCCATGCCCGCAGCCTGTCCTGCCGCGAGGTGATGCAGGCCTATCTGGCACGCATCCACCGCCTGAACCCGGCCTGCCGGGCGATCGTCAACCTGGCCGCCGACGATCTGCTGCTGCAGCAGGCCGATGCCTGCGACCGCGACCTGGCCCAGGGCCGGTCGCGCGGCTGGATGCACGGCATGCCCCAGGCCATCAAGGACACCGGCCATGCACTGGGCTTCCCCAGCACCCAGGGCAGCCCGCTGCTCCAGGACCAGCTGCCCGCGCACGACAGCCTGATGACGGCCCGCATGAAGGCCGCCGGCTGCATCGTCATCGGCAAGACCAACATGCCCGAACTGGGCCTGGGTTCGCACACCTTCAACCCGTTGTTCGGCACCACCCCGAACGCCTGGGATGCCCAGGTGAGTGCCGGCGGCAGCAGCGGCGGCGCGGCCGTGGCGCTGGCCCAGCGCCTGCTGCCGGTGGCCGATGGCTCGGACTTCATGGGCTCGCTGCGCAATCCGGCCGCCTGGAACCATGTCTTCGGCCTGCGGCCCAGCCAGGGCCGGGTGCCGCTGTGGCCCGCGCCCGACACCTGGGTGGCGCAGTTGGGCACCGAGGGCCCGATGGCGCGCAATGTGCGCGACCTGGCCTTGCTGCTGGGCACCCAGGCCGGCCACGACCCCCGCGCGCCGCTGTCGATCGCCGACACCGACCGGTCGGTCGCGCGCTTCGCCCCCGACCCGGGCGACGCGCCGCGCGCCTTGCGCGGCCTGCGCATCGGCTGGCTGGCCGACCTGGACGGCCACCTGGCGATGGACCCCGGCCTGCTGCCGGTGCTGGAGGCGGCACTGGCCCGTTGTGCCAGCGCTGGCGCGGTGGTCGAGCCCGTGCCGCTGGGTTTCGACGCCGACCGGGTATGGCAGGCCTGGCTGGTGTGGCGCCGCGCCCTGGTGGCGCCCAAGGTGGCCGCGTTGCTGCAACGGCCCGGTGCCCGACGCGACCAGATCAAGGCTGAAGCGCTGTGGGAGCATGACCAGGGCCTGGGCTTGCATTGGATGGATTTCATGCGCGCCAGCGAGGTGCGCACTGCCTGGCACGCCTACCTGCTGACGATGTTCGACCGCTTCGACCTGCTGGCATTGCCCGTGACCCAGGTCTGGCCCTTCGCCATCGAGCAACGCTGGCCCCAGTCGGTGGCCGGTCGCCCCATGGACAGCTACCACCGCTGGATGGAAAGCACGGTCTATGCAAGCTTCGCCGGCCTGCCGGCGATCAGCCTGCCCGCCGGCTTCCATGCCAACGGGCGCTGGCCCGCCGGCTTGCAATGGATCGCGCGGCCGCAGGCGGATGCGGCCCTGTTGCGCGCAGCAGCCGGCTACGAGGCGATTTCCGCGGACTTGTTGGCCCGGCGGCCGGCGCCGCCGGCCGGGCCCGGCGCGGGCGCGCCTGGATCGGCAGGCCGGTCGCCAGAGACGGCCTGAAACGACAGGCCCAGGCGCCGCCCTGCAAGGCCCGCACCCAGGGTGGCCCGGACCCGTTGAAGGCCGTGGCCGCGCAACTCGGGCAGAAGGTCAGCAGCACCGCAGTGAGCTCGGTGGCGCTGCCGGGCGGCGGCAAGCGCGCGATGGCTTGCCACGACGCCGCCGCTGAAGCGTTTGGCCCCGCTCAGCGCCAGCGCGCTACCAGGGTGAGCCGCAGCGCCCAACGCCATGTCGCCCCAGCCCTCGACCGCTGTCTGCGGCCCCGCGTCGGTGAGATGAACTGGGTAGACCTGTTGGCGGCCCAGCAGGCCTGGGGGGACGGGCCACCGGTGCGGTGTGCCCCAGGGCCGGGCCGCTGGCATCCCAAGGTCTCCGCGCCGTCTCGGGCCTGACCCAGGCTGCGCCTGCCTGCGGCGGCCGCAGGGGTCGAGACGACAGTCAAAGGTATCCGGCGCCGCTATCGAGCGTCGAGATCTTTTCGCCGTTAATTCACCTAGGTGAATATCAATTTCACATCTGTGCCACGAAAGACTGCATTGCGCAGGTATCCGGGAGCAGGCCATGAATGTCAAATCCGCTGTCAGGTTCATCGAAGGGCTGGAATTCTCCGATGCCGTGCAACGCGCTGCCAGCGTGGGCGAGATCGCAGCGGCCTTGGGCTACCCGTTGTCGAGCACCGCCATGCTGCTGCAAAGCCGGGTCGAGCGCGGCTACCTGGCGCAAGCTGAGAAACGGGCCTACCGCCCGACGCCGTGGGTCAAGCTGCTGGGTGGTTGGCTGTCGCCGTTGCTCGATGCCCATGGCCCGGTGCCGTTGATGATGGACTGGATCGCCAGCCAATGTCAGCAACTGGTGGTGCTGACCGCGCCGGAACCCATGCAGGTTCGCTACCTGCGCGTGGTGCCGGCCACCGGCACGGTGCGCATGCATGTGAAGCCGGGATCGGTCCGCCCCTTGCCAACCTCGGGTTTCGGGCGCCTTTTCATGACCCGCATGGCCGACGACGAAATCGACCAGGTGCTGCACGACCACAACGCCCAACAGGCCGGCGACGCCAGCCGCCTGAGCCCGGCTGCCCTCAAGCGCGATCTGCAGGCCATCCGCGCTGCCGGCAGCTCGGCCCCTTCGACCAGGTCAGGCCGGGTACCGGTGTGGTCGCCGTGCTGGTGCTCACTTCCCTGGACGAGACCGCACTGGCGGTGGGCACCGGCGGACCGAGCGCTTTGATCCGGGCGCAGGCCCTGCCCATCGGCGCGCTCTTGCAGGATGCCGTGCACCGCTTCTGTGGGCCCAGCGTCAGGGCCCCCGCGCGCAGGCGGGGCCCGCGCGCTGAGGGCCGCCGCATGATCAGCGTCGGCACCCGCGCAGCCGGCACCGCCCCGGCGCCGCGCAGCGCCTGCGCTGGGCGTGGTCTTCCACAAAGGCGAATGGATGGCCAGCGGTTGCGGCCCCGCGCGGTCGCCCACGGTGGCGTTGATCGAACAGCCGGTGGGCTTCGAGTTCATGCCGCACTTCCGTCGGCACAACCAGTTCCAGGTGTTTGTCGGCGGTTCGGGGTCCATCGGGCGCCATGCACTGGCGCCAGTGGTGGTTCACTGTGCGGGCGCCTACACCGACTACGGCCCCCGGGTGGCCGGGCCCGGGGGCATCCAGTACTTCACCCTGCGGCCAGTTTGCGAGTCGGGCTTCATCCCGCTGGCACAGCGGCAGCAAAGGATGATCGCCAGCCCCAAGCGCCATGCCCAGTCCGCAGCCATTGCGGTGGCTTCACCAAAACCATGCAAGCCCGGACGCAGACCCTTGAACGCGCCGTGTTAGCGGCGGGCCCGGCGCGTGAGCCCGCCGGGCCGCCATCGGCCGCCTGCCGATGGCCTTAGGCAGGCGCCAGACAATCCGCTGGGACAGGCTGTGTCCGGCCTCAGACCTGACTTTGACAGTTCCAGGGCACATAGCCTCGGTTCTGGCGTGTCTGGGTTGTGTAAGTCATTGATTTGACGAGGTCGAGAGGGCTCAAGCAGCACCAGATGCCTAGATACATGGATTGCCGTAGGGCT
>JANNZD010000138.1:0-35079 GCA_031410435.1 Betaproteobacteria bacterium
CCGAGCACAAGGCACAGTGGCTGGCCCCGCTGCTGCGCGGCGAGATCCGCTCGGCCTTCCTGATGACCGAGCCGGCGGTAGCCAGCAGCGACGCCACCAACATCGAGACCTCGATCCAGCGCGACGGCGACGACTACCTGATCAACGGCCGCAAGTGGTGGTCCTCGGGGGCGGGTGATCCGCGCTGCCAGATCCTGATCGTGATGGGCAAGACCGATTTCGACGCGCCGCGCCACAGCCAGCAGTCGATGGTGCTGGTGCCGATGGCCACGCCGGGCGTCAAGGTGCTGCGCCCCTTGAAGGTCTTCGGCCGCGACGACGCGCCGCACGGCCACATGGAGGTCGACCTGAAGGACGTGCGCGTGCCCACCGGCAATGTGCTGCTGGGCGAGGGCCGCGGCTTCGAGATCGCGCAGGGCCGGCTGGGCCCGGGCCGCATCCACCACTGCATGCGCACCATCGGCATGGCCGAGCGCGCGCTCAGCCTGATGTGCCACCGGCTCGACGCCCGGGTGGCCTTTGGCAAGCAGATCTCGCACCAGGGCGTGTGGCATGAGCGCATCGCCGACGCCCGCTGCAAGATCGACCAGGCCCGCCTGCTCACCTTGCGCGCGGCCTACATGATGGACAGCGTGGGCAACAAGCAGGCCAAGGCCGAGATCGCGATGATCAAGGTGGTGGCCCCGCTGATGGCCTGCGAGGTGATCGACATGGCCATCCAGGCCCATGGCGGCGCCGGCGTGTCCGACGACTTCGTGCTGGCCAGCTTCTATGCCGGCGCGCGCACCCTGCGCCTGGCCGACGGCCCGGACGAGGTGCACCGCGAATCGATCGCCAAGCTCGAGCTCGGCCGCCAGCGCGCCCAGCGCACCGGCTTCAAGGCGCCCGAGGTCGAGATGCCGGTCACCCGCGGCAGCTGACCGACCCCCCACCCAAGAAAGCCACGACGATGAAAGCTGTTCTCTGCAAGGCCTGGGGCCTGCCCGATACCCTGGTGGTCGAAGAGGTGCCCACGCCCCAGCCCGGCCCGGGCGAGGTACGGGTGACGATCCACGCCGCGTCGGTCAACTACCCCGATGTGCTGATGATCCAGAAGAAGTACCAGGTGCAGCCGGCGCTGCCCTTCATTCCGGGCAGCGAGGTGGCCGGCACGGTGGCCGCGCTCGGCGAGGGGGTGTCCAACGTCAAGGTCGGTGACCGCGTGATCGCCTTCTGCGGCATGGGCGGCTTTGCCGAGGCCGTGCTGGCCAAGGCGGCCGGCCTGATCCCGATCCCGCCTGAACTCGACGATGCCACTGCGGCCAGCTTCACCCTGGTCTACGGCACCTCGCACCATGCGGTGGTCGACCGCGGTGAGTTGAAGGCCGGCCAGACGATGCTGGTGCTGGGCGCGGCCGGCGGCGTGGGCCTGGCGGCGGTGGAGATCGGCAAGGCCGTCGGCGCCAAGGTGATCGCGGCGGCGTCCACCGACGCAAAGCTGGCGGTGTGCAAGGCCCATGGCGCCGACCTGCTGATCAACTACAGCAGCCAGGACCTGCGCGCCGCGATCAAGGACGCCACCGGCGGCCTGGGCCCGGACCTGATCTACGACCCGGTCGGCGGCATCTATGCCGAGCCGGCCTTCCGCTCGATCGCCTGGCGCGGCCGCTACCTGGTGGTGGGCTTTGCCAACGGTGAGATCCCCAAGCTGCCGGCCAACCTGATGCTGCTCAAGGGCGCCAGCATGGTGGGCGTGTTCTGGGGCGATTTCGTGCGCCGCGAGCCCCAGGCCAATGCTGCCAACATGCGCCAGATGATGGCTTGGGTGGCCGAGGGCAAGTTGCGACCGCTGGTCTCGGCCCGCTACAGCCTGGCCGACACGCCCAAGGCCTTCAATGCGCTGGCCGACCGCGCTGTCACCGGCAAGATCGTGATCGAGCCCGGCCGCGCCACCTCCACCAGCGCCTGATCCGCCGCACCCACAAGCAGGAGACCCCGTTCATGAAGACCCAGATCACCGAGATGTTCGGCATCGAGCACCCCATCATCCAGGGCGGCATGCATTTCGTCGGCTTTGCCGAGCTGGCCGCAGCGGTGTCCAATGCCGGCGGCCTGGGCATCATCACTGGGCTGACCCAGCGCACGCCCGAGTTGCTGGCCCGGGAGATCGCACGCTGCCGCGAGATGACCGCCAAGCCCTTCGGCGTCAACCTCACCTTCCTGCCGGTGCTGACGGCGCCCGACTACCCCGGCTACATCCAGGCCATCCTCGACGGCGGTGTCAAGGTGGTGGAGACCGCTGGCAACAACCCGCAGAAATGGCTGCCGGCGCTGCACCAGGCCGGCGTCAAGGTGATCCACAAATGCACCTCGGTGCGCCATTCGCTCAAGGCCGAGGCCATCGGCTGCGACGCGGTCAGCGTCGACGGTTTCGAGTGCGGCGGCCACCCGGGCGAGGACGACATCCCCAACTTCATCCTGCTGCCGCGCGCGGCCGAAGAGTTGAAGATCCCCTTCGTGGCCTCAGGCGGCATGGCCGACGGCCGCTCGCTGGTGGCGGCGCTGGCGCTGGGGGCCCAGGGCATGAACATGGGCACCCGCTTCATCGCCACGCAAGAAGCGCCGGTGCATGAGAACGTCAAGCAGGCCATCGTCGCCGCCAGCGAGCTTGACACCCGCTTGGTGATGCGCCCGCTGCGCAACACCGAGCGGGTGCTGCGCAATGCCGCGGTCGACCGCCTGCTCGAGAAGGAGAAGGCCCTGGGCGTCGACCTGAAGTTCGCCGACATCATCGACGAAGTGGCTGGCGTCTACCCCAAGATCATGCTCGAAGGCGCGATGGATGCGGGTGCCTGGAGTTGCGGCATGGTGGCCGGGCTGATCCACGACATCCCGACCTGCAAGCAGCTGATCGACCGCATCATGGCCGAGGCTGACGCCATCATCCGGCAGCGTCTGATGGGGTTTGTAGCGGCCTGATGCACAGCGTCAACGGGGCGGTGCGGTGAGCAGCCGGTCCATGCCGAACAGGTCGGTCTCGCCCAGCACGCCGGCGGCGGCCTTGAGCTGCAGGCCGGCCACCAGGGTCTGGTAACGCGCGGCGGCCAGGTCTTTGCGGGTGGCATACAGCTGCTGGGTGGCGTTGAGCACATCGCTGCGGGTGCGCGTGCCCACCTCGAAGCCGCGCTGGGTGGAACGCACCTGCACTTCACCCGAGGTCTGGGCCTGGCGCAGGGCCTGGTGCAGGGCCCGGCCCGACAGCACCCCCAGGTAGGCCTGGTGCGCGTCCAGCCGGGCCTGGGCACGGGCATTGGCCAGGTCCTGGCGCGCGCGCTCCAGGTTGGCCACGGCCTCGCGGATGCGCGAATCGGTGCCCCCGCCCTGGTAGAGCGGGATCGACACCTCCACACCCACGGCGGTCTGGCGCGAATTGCCGGGCGAGATGAAGCGGCTGGCCGCGTTGTCGTTGTAGCTGAACACCAGGTCCACCGTGGGCAGGTGGCCGGCCTGTTGGCGCGCCACTTCGCGCACGGCCACCTGCTCGGCGGTCAGGGCGGCGCCCACCGGCAGGGCGCTCTCGGGCGCCTGGGCCAGCCAGGCCTGCAGTTGGGCCGCGTCATACGGGCCGACGCCGGTCTGCTCGTCCAGCCCGGCCAGTGGCGGCAAGGCCCGGGCAATGGATTTCTCCAGTGCGCTGCGCTTGAGCTCGATGTCGTTGCGCGCGGCGATTTCCTGGGCCAGGGCCAGATCGCTGCGCGCCTGCGCCTCGTTCACATCGGTCACCGGCGCCATGCCCACCTCGAAGGCGCGCCGGGCCTGGGTCAGCTGTTGTGCAAAGGCATTGCGCTGGGCGCCGGTGCTGGCCAGCACCTCATGCGCCTGCAACACCTCGAAGTAGCCTTTGGCCACGCGCAGCAGCAGGTCCTGCTCGGCCAGGCGCAGTTGCTGGTCGGCCAGCAGGGCCTGCAATTCACCCTGGCGCCAGGCTTGGACATTGGCGCGGCGCAGCACCGGCACGCTGGCGCTCAGGTTCCAGTTGTGGGTGGTGTAGTCGCGCACCGGCTCGCCGGCAAAGTCGCCCACTTCATGGGTATTGCGAAGCGTGCCGCCCAGGCTCACGCTGGGCAGGATGCCGGCCCGGCCCTGCACCGCCTTCTCGCGCCCGGCCAGGGCGGCGGCACGGGCCGCGGCGAATTGCGGGTCGCTGTTGCGGGCCATCTCATAGACCTCGCCCAGCGTGGCCGCCAGGCTGGCCTGCGCCGTTGGCGCCAGCAGCGCCAGGGCCAGCAGCAGCCGGGTCAAGCGGTCGCCGGGCCGGCATGCGCGAGGGGGGATCAAGGGGAGGCGCCTCATGATGAAATGCGTGCGGATTGCTCGGCCCAAGCGGCCGGGCGAAGTGTACGCAGCAGCCCGAAGGAAACCGCGCGGTGTATTCACCCACCTGCCTGATCCAGCACCAGCGCTTGCGTGCCGCCGCCGGGGGCGCGCTGGTGCCCGGGCTGCGCTGGGCCTTCCTGGCGCTGGCCCTGGCCTTCGGCGTCTTTGGGCTGGTCGGCGGGCGGCACTGGTCGACGATGGTCGGGGTGTTCTTCGCGGTGGTCACCTTAGGCAGTTGGCAGTCGGTCACGCACCTGCGCCATGCGTTGCGGGCCTTCGACTCACCCCTGGTTCGGCCCGGGCAGGTGTGGATTTCAACCCGGCAGTGGTCGGATGCAGTGCACTACGAGGCCCGGGTGAGCGCCGGCAATGGCGAGGGCTGGGCCTTCGAGTTCATGCCCCTGGGCCAGGCCCCCGCCGAGGGCAGCCATGACGGCCGCCTGCACTACCTGCCGGGCCTGGACTGGCCCGCGCTGGTATCCGTGGAGGCGGGATTGCTGGTGCCGCGTTACACCCCGAAACCGGTGGCGCCGCAGGCTTGAGCGGCCCGTGGGCGGTGGCATTGTTACCAGCTGTTGCGGCAGGCCGGTTTCAGCGGCTTGAACCCCCGGGATGGAGGGGTGGCCCGCATTGCAGGCCGTCATCCAGAGCACCGATCATCCTGGCAAGACCGCTTTTATTGGGGTCGCCCGTTGGTCGTCTTTGGAATATCTAGCCATGCCCAAATTGAAATTGCTTCCGCTTGCACTCGCCCTGATGGCCGCCCAGGCCAGTGCGGTCTTGTCGATTCCCTCGGTTGCCGTCCAGGCGGGCAATGCCAGCGCCGGGGTCGGCGGCACTGCGGTGGTCGACATCGACTTTGACTTCTTCGGCGGCTACCCGCTGCTCTCGCTGGACCTGAACCTCGGCTACGACCCACTGATGCTGGCTTGGAACCAGGCCGGCAGCTCGGTCACCGTGTTGGGCGCAACCCAATCGCTGGACGCTTTGCTGGCGGCGCTGGGGGCCAGCCCCGGCCCGCTAGATCCATCGGTGGTGGTCAATGATGCGCCGGGCAGCCTGTCCTTCAGCGCCACGGTGCCGGCTGCGCCAGCGGTCACCGGCCGGGTGTCGCTGCATGCTGCCTTCCAGCTGTTGCCTGGCCTGGGCTTGGGCCAGAACACCGGCTTGACCGCGGCCGGCATGGTTGTCGAAGACAGCCAGGGCCTGGAAACGCCCTTTTCGCTGGCACCGTCGGTCAGCGCTGTGCCCGAGCCGGCCGGCGCCTGGCTGATGGTTGCGGGCCTGGCGGGCCTCGCTGGCCTGGCGCGCCGCCGCAGCGCTGCGGCCTGATCGCCTGAAGCTCCCCGGCCTCGCAGAAGGCCGGGCGCCGCGCTGCCCGCAGGGCATGTCGACGGCAGACAAAAACAGGAAGTTGTTGGACAGGGCGCACTGCCACGCAGGCAGTGCCATGGGGCCGCAGGGGCCGGGTCGCAGGCGCGACCTCATTCCTGCGGCGGGTAGCGTGTGAGGGGATTTGGATGTTCAGCAAGCAACGCAGCATTTCGGGCAAGACGCAGGCCTTGATCCAACGGGCGCTGGCCGGCCTGGCCCGGCAGGGCGTGCAGCGGGCGGGCCGCCGCGCCGCCGCGCGGACGGCGGGCCAGCGCATGCACTTCGAGGCGCTCGAGCCCCGGCTGCTGATGTCGGCCGACCTGCTGCCCTTGCCGGTGGCCGCCTTGCAGCCCCAGGTGGCCGACACGTTGCTGCTCAGCCAGCCGCAGGACCCGGCCACGCTGGGCGCGCTCAAGCCCTTGTCGCTGCAGGCCGCATCGGCGCTGTCGGCGGGGCTGCAGGCCGGCCAGGCGTCGGCGTCGGCCTGGGTGCCCGCCTTTGATACCGGCAACTTCAGCAGCGCACTGACACCCTTGGCCCCGCTGGGCAGCTTTGTGCACGCCGGGGGCGTGAACGGCAGCATCGACAGCGCCGGCAGCACCGACAGCCTGAGCCTTGACGTGCAGGCCGGCCAGGCCGTGGCGCTGCGCTTTGCCGCGCCGCAAACCGACCTGCAGGCCCGGCTGGAGGCCTGGCAAGACCTGGGCGGCGGCAATTGGGTGCAGCTGGGTTTTGCCGAGGCCGGCCAGCCCGGTGAGGCGCTCAATCTGCAGGTGGCCATGCAGGCCACCGGCACCCTGTACATCGATGTGGTCAGCCTGGCCGGCAGCGGCGCCTACACGGTGGAATTGTTCCTGGGCGCGGTACTCGAGACCACCGACAGCACCAGCCCCAGCGACGCGCTCGATTTGGGCGTGGCGATGTCGCCGCTGCCCGGCGGCGCCGGCGCCCGCAATGCGGTGATCGGCCGGCTCTCGCAGGGCAGCAATGCCACGCCCATCCTGGTTGAACGCTTCAACCAGGGCATCGATTTTTCGCGTTGGTCCATCAACACTTTTGACAACGCCTATTGGTACCAGCAATACGATGGCCAGGGGAGTTATTCGCTGGGCAGCGGGGCCTACAGCGGCCCGTATTTCAGCAACCTGACCAGCGCCGTGCTGCGGGTGGACCTGCCCGGCAACAACACCGACGGTCTGCAACTGCAGTTCGACCAGCGCGGCTTCGACTACACCCACGAAGCCTTCTCGGGCAATGCCTTTTCTGGCGACGAGTTCGCCGACGGTGTGGCGATCAGCGTCGACAACTACACCTGGGTGCCGATATCCGATGCCATGTCCACCCGGGACGAGGGCGCCGAGCACCACCGGCTGGACCTGGGTGCCGCCCTGGCCAACTGGGGCCTGCAGGCGAGCGGGCAGGTCTATATCAAGTTCCTGCACGCGAATGTGCCGGAGGTCATCCCGCAAGGCGAAGGGCCCACGATCTACAACACCGGTTATCGCGAGTGGGACAACATCGTCATCGACCGGCAGGGCGCGGCGCGTTGGCGCTCACCGGTTTCGGTACAGCTCATCGGCTCGGTCTCTGGCGACCAGAATCGCCTGATCGACGGCGTTAGTCCGCCCGATTTTGCCGATGCCTACGCGTCCGAGAACGGGGTGTATTTGTTTGCCGGCGGCGGCGGCACTGTCGATTTCGACCTGGGCAGCGAGCAGCGCCTGGTCGATCTGTCGCTTTCGCTGGGCGCCGGCAGCGGCTACCTGGTGCAGTCCTCACTGGATGGCCAGACCTGGGCCGACCTGTTGCTGATCGACAGCCAGATCACCGCCGGGCGCTACGGTCTGCAACGCATCAGCACCGCCAGCGACGAACCCGGCCATGTGGCCGGCCTGGGCTTCGCGCCGATCCAGTCGCGCTACCTGCGTTTGAGTCAGCTGCCGGGGTCTCAGAACGACGGCGCCGTGGCCGAGTTGCAGGCCCGTACAGGTGAGCTGGCTGCGGTGGACAGCGAGGACTGGTATCGCCTCGACCTGAGCGCCGGACAGACCGCCAGCTTTGCGATGGCACTGCCCCAGGGCGGCACGGCCAGCGGCTTGACCCTGGAGTTGTTTGACGGGTCGGGCAACCTGCTCACCTTCGATGCCCCGGCCACTGGTGCCTCGGCGGCCCTGCCCGACTTCAAGGCCACTGCCGACGGTGCCTATTCGCTCCGCCTGAGCGGCAATTTCGAGGGCGATTACCAGCTCGCCGTGACCCGCGATGCGCTGCTGGCCGGTGCCCTGGTCAGCGGGGCCGACATCACCGGCCTGCCCTTGGTGGCCACCCGGGTGGACGGGGCGCAAGGCTCGTCCGTCGGCCGCTTGCGCGTGGCGGTGCAAGGTGACAACGGCGTGGTCAGCGGCATGCTCAATGACTCCACCCGTTTCAATTTCGAGGCGGTGTCGGTCAATGGCAGCCAGATCGACACCCTGGCCGAGTTGTCGGCCTTCGATGTGGTGTTGATTGGCAACCACACCGTTCAAAACGAGTATGAGGGTTTTGCGCCGGCACTGCGCGCCTGGGTCGAGGCGGGCGGCGGCCTGGTGGCCACCGGCTGGACGGTCTACGGCGGCGGGCCGGCCACCGGCAATGTCGTGACCGACCTGGACGCGGTGGTGCCGGTTCAGCTCACCGGCTACTACAGCAACAGCTACAACGGCTATATGCAGATGACCGGCACCGCCCATCCGGTGGTCGACGGGATCGGCAGTTTTCAGTTGGGCTCGATCTACAACGAGTTTCCGCTGGCCGGCATCGATGCCGGTGCCACCTTGCTGGCCACGGTCGGCGGTCAGGTCGGCGTGGCAGTGGCCGAGGAGCAGAGCGGCCGCAGCGTCTACCTCGGTCCGACCTACTTCTATTTCTATAACGGCAGCGTCGATACCGGCCTGGACAAGCTGCTGGAGCAATCGGTGGCCTGGGCGGCGGGCCGGTCGGCCCAGCAGTTCGTGCTGCGCGCGACCGCCGGCGACAACCTGGTGATCGATGCGGTGCCGGCCGGCGGTGCGTCGGCCGCGCCGGTGAACGATCTGCTGGCGGTGCTGACCCTGCTGGACAGCCAGGGCCAGGTGCTGGCCAGCAGCCATGGTGGCAGCCCCCTGTTCTATACGCCCTTGGCGTCGGGCAGCTTCACGCTGCTGCTCAGTTCCGAAGCGGGCGCGGGCGACGCGGTGCTGCGGGTCACGGGCAGCACCGCTGACCCGGCCTCGGCGATGCGCGTCTTGTCCACCAGCC
Source organism: Betaproteobacteria bacterium (assembly GCA_031410435.1). Lineage (GTDB taxonomy): Bacteria > Pseudomonadota > Gammaproteobacteria > Burkholderiales > Burkholderiaceae_C > Pseudaquabacterium. Next base: position 9,007 of record JANNZD010000138.1, read on the forward strand.
TGGACGGTGTCAGCCGGGTCAGCCAGTACCCCGGCTATATCGACCTGCAATTCGAGTCGCCCTTGTTGTTGACCAGTGTCGATGCCGACGATCTGACGATCAATGGCCAGGCCGCGTCCGGCGTCACCATCCTGGGACCTGACCGCCTGCGCTTCAACCTCAGCCAAGCGGAGCTGACGGCGCAGGACGGCGACTACCTGCTCGAGATCCTGGCCGGCGCCTTCAGCGACGCCGCGGGCCGCCCGGTGGCCGGCTGGACCCACGGCTTTGCGTTGGACACCACCCTGCCGGTGGTCACCGGCAGCACCCTGGCCCAGGGCGAGGTGGTCGACGGCAACCCCATGGTGCTGCACTTCAGCTTCAGCGAGGTGCTGGCCACCGCCTTCCTAGACGGCGCTGATGTGCAACTGGTCAACTTGGATGCGGTTGGCACGCCAGCGGTCGCCAGCTTCAACCTGGGCGCCAGCACCAATCTGTCGCTGGCGTCCTTCAACATCGACCCCGACAGCCTGGGCGTGTCGGTCGGCCTGCCCCAGCTTGCCGAGGGCCGCTACCGCCTGACGCTGGTGTCGGGCGGCAGCAGCTTCCGCGACCTCGTGGGGCTGCCGCTCAACGGCGGGCCGTCCAGCCCCTTGCCCTCGGGCCAGGGCGACAACAGCGGCGACGACTTCGTGCTCGATTTCGTCGTCGACCAGGCGCCCCAGCCCCTGGGCGAGCTGCCTGCACTCGGGGTGCCGGGCACGCTGGTCTACGGCAAGACGGTGGCCGGCGACCTTTTCAGCACCAGCGACCAGGACGAGTTCACCGTGCAACTCGACGCCGGCCAGGTGCTGAGCGTGGCGCTAGACCCAAGCAACCCCGGCAGCGCCCTGCGCATGCACCTGGCCCTGCTGGACGAGAGCCTGGCGGTGGTGGCCCAAGCCGATGGCGACGCGGGCGCCGGCCTGCTGCTGCAAACCGTGGGCGCGGGCAACGGCCTGCCTGCGGGCAATTACACGCTGCGCCTCACTGCTGCGGCCGGCAGCGGCGGCTACCGCCTGACAGCCGCCGTCAATGCGCGGTTCGAGGCCGAATCACTGGCCGGCGGCGCCGCCAATGACGCGCTGGCCAATGCCGAAGACCTGGCCTCGTCCTTCATCAGCCTGGGCAATGGCGGCAGCCGTGCGGCGGTGATCGGCAGCCGCATCACCCCCGCTGGCGGCGAAGCCGGTGACGACTACTACCGTTTCACCTTGCTGCAGGGCCAGCAGGCCACGGCCGCGCTGGCCTGGGCCGCGTCCACGGGCAGCGGCAGCCTGGCCCTGGACCTGCTAGCCGCCGACGGCACCTTGCTGGCCAGCAGCGAGGCCGGCAGCTACACCGGCCGGGTGCAGCAAATCGCCGACTTCTATGCCGATGTGGCGGGCGACTATCTGCTGCGGGTGCGCGGTAGTGGCAGCGGCCTGTATTCACTGGCCTTGACCCGCAGCCTGAGCCTGGACCTTTCACTGTCGTCCACCGACGCGGTGGTGGACCTGAGCCGCACCTTGCAGGCCCTGGGCAACCTGGGCAATGGGGCCGGCGGCGGCGGCAGCGGTGGCGCGGTGCGGGTGGCGGTGCACGGCGGCACTTCATCCTTCGTGGCGGCGCTGAACAATTCCACCCTGGCCGGCATCTCGGCGGTGTCGGTCAATGGCAACCAGCTCGACACCCTGGGTGAATTGCAGGCCTATGACGTGGTGATCATCGGCAGCCAGTTCGTCCAGAACGAGTTTGCCTTGTTCGATGCGGCCCTGCGCACCTGGGTCGAGGCCGGCGGCGGCATTGTCGCCACCGGCTGGACGGTGTATGGCGCGGGCGCGGCCACCGGGCCGGTGCGGCCGAATATCGACGCCATCGTGCCGGTCAACACTTCGGGCTACTACAACTACAACTACGGCGGCTCCTTGGTGGTCGTCGACAGCAGCCACCCGATCACCGACGGCGTCAGTAATTTCGCCATGCCGGGCCTCTACAGCGAATACCCGACCGGCGGCGTGGATGCCGGCGCACAGGTGCTGGCCACCATCAACGGCAGCCCGGCGGTGGTGGTGGGCAGTGCCGGCGCCGGCCGCGGCGTCTACTTCGGCCCGACCCTGACCGAATGGGGTGGCACGCCCACCGGCAACCTCGACCGCCTGATCGAGCAGGCAGTGCTGTGGGCTGGGGGCGACCGCAGTGATGACTACCTGATCAGCGTCAATGCCGGCGATGTACTGACACTGGCCACCCGCACCCCGGGCGACGGTGCAGCCCAGCCCTCCAACAGCCTGGACCCGCGGCTGGAGCTGATCGACCCCGCCGGCAATACCGTGGCCAGCGACAGCAACAGCGCGGCCGACGGCCGTAATGCCCTGCTGGTGGCCACTGCCACCGACACCGGCACCTACAAGGTGCGGGTGCGCATCGACAGTGGCAGTGGCGCCTATGTCGTCACGGTGGCCGGCGCCACCGGTGCCGCGCTGGCCAACGGGCCGGTGGTCACCGCGGTCACGCCGGCCAATGGCACGGTGTTGAACAGCTCGCCCACGACCATCACGGTGCAGTTGTCCGAGGGCGTGCGGGCCGATTCGGTGTCGACATCGGACCTGGTGCTCGACAGCGGCGGCAGCGTCACCGGCGTGCAATTGCTGGCCGGCAACCAGGTGAGGTTCAACGTCGACATTCCGCTGGTGGAGGGCGCCTTTGCCTACCATCTGCAGGCCGGCGCCTTCACCGACTTGCAGGGCCTGCCCAGCGCCGCCTTTGCCGCCGGCTTCATCTTCGACCTGGGCGGCGCCTTTGTCAGCGCCAGCACGCCCGGCGCCGAGGCTGGCGCGCCGCTCAACAGCTGGACCTTCAGCTTCAACGAGGCGATCAACCCGGCCTCGGCCAGCATTGCCGATGTGGCGGTCTTCACCGGCCCCAGCGGCCAGGACCTGCGCAACCAGATCGGCTCGGTCACGGTGTCGGGCAACAGCCTGCTGGTGAGCTTCAACAACCAGTTTGCGGCGGGCAATTACCACATCGAGATCGGCCCCGACCTGCGCGACCTGGCCGGCAATCCGATGGACCAGGACCGCGACGGCAGCGCCGGCGAGGCACTGCAAGACCGCTTTGTCGCCAACACCACGCTGCGTTCGCCCGACCTGCTGCCGCTGACCCTGACCAGCGCCGCCAGTGCCAATTTCGGCGCGCCGCTGAGCGTGAGCTGGTCGGTGCGCAATGCCGGCAATGAGCCGGCGCGCGCCGGCTGGTACGACAGGCTCTACCTGTCCAGCGACAGCACACTGGGCGGCAACGATGCCTACCTGGGCGAGTACTTCGTCTCGCCCAACCCGCTGGCGGCGGACGCCTCGTACACGATGACCCGCCAGGTGACGCTGCCGCTGGACCTGGCCTATGCGCCGGGCACCTACCACCTGCTGCTGGTCAGCGACATTTACGGCCAGCAGGGTGAGGCCGACGAGTCCAACAACCTGCTGGCCGGGGCCGATCTGGTGCTGGGCGTGCCGCCCCTGCCCGACCTGACAGTGACAAATGTGGCGGCGCCCGCGACGATCGAGGCCGGTAAGCCGGTGGCCATCAACTGGACCGACCGCAACCTGGGCGACGCGCCGACCAACAACGGCTGGTACGACTCGATCTACCTGTCCAGCGACAACCAGCTGGGCGCCGATATCCTGCTGGCCGATGTCTACTACAACAACGTCCAGCCGATCGCTGCCGGCGGCGAGCTGGCGCGCAGCGCCCAGGTCACGATCCCCACCAACCGCACCGGCAACTGGTTCATCCTGGTGCGCAGCGACAACTATGGCTACATCAACGAGTACCTGAACGAGGGCAACAACGCTGGCTTCTCGCCGGCCGCGGTGAACGTGGTGGTGCCCACCGAAGACCTGGTGGTGTCAGCCCTCACCACGACGGCCAGCGGCACCTTCGGCCAGACCCTGAATGTCGCCTGGACCGTCAGCAACCAGGGCACCGGCCCGACCATCGCCAACTGGACCGACCAGGTCTGGCTGTCGCGCGACGCTGTGCTCAGCAGTGACGATGTCAGCCTGGGCAGCTTTACTTCGGCCGGTGACACGCCGCTTGCCGGCGGCGCCAGCTATGAGCGCTCACGCGAAATCATGCTGCCCTTGAGCAGCAGCCTGGGCGCGGGCAGCTACCGGGTGCTGGTGCAGACCGATTACTACAACAACGAGCCCGAGACCAACGAGGGCAACAACCTGCGTGCCTCGGGCACGGTGACGCTGGCGCTGCCGGCCTTGCCTGACCTCACCGTCTCGAATGTCATCGTGCCGGCCGGCCTGCGCAGTGGCGATGCTGCCGACATCCGCTTCACCCTGAGCAACCAGGGCAGCGCAGCGGCCAGTGATTTCTATTACCGGCTCAGCCTGAACGACAGCGCCGACACCAACAGTGTCGACATCAACCTGGGCGATTTCCGCTTCAACGACACGCTCTCGCCGGGCGAGAGCGTGCAGCTCAGCCAGCGCGTGACCCTGCCCATAGACCGGCCGGGCAACTGGTATGTCGGCGTTGTGGCCGATATCTACAACAGCGTCTACGAGCATGCCAACGAGTCCAACAACAGCGCGGTCAGCAGCCTTGTCGCGCTGCCGCTGCCGCCGCTGGTGGACCTGCGGGTCAGCAATATCGTCGCGCCGCTGGACGCCATCGCGGGCCAGCAGGTGCCCATCACCTGGACCGTGGTCAACGAGGGCACCGCGCCCATCGTAGGCGGCGTCTTCACCGACAACCTCTACCTGTCGACCGACGGCGGCGTGTCGCTGAGCATCTACCTGGGCAGCTACACCTTCGAGGGCGACCTGGCCGCCGGTGCTTCGGTCACGCGCAGCCAGTCGGTCAGCCTGCCAGCCAATGCCGCGGCCAATTACACCGTGGTGGTGCTCACCGACGCCGCCAACAACCACTACGAGGCCGGCGGCGAATTCAACAACCGCACGGTGGACAACACCCGCATCGCCACCGTGCTGCCGCCGCTGCCCAATCTGGTGGTGAGCAGCATCACGCCGCCCAGCGAGGCCTTCTCCAGCACCCAGACCGAGCTGAGCTGGGTGGTGCGCAACAACGGCAATGGTGCGACCAGCGCACCCAACTGGCTGGACGAGGTGCACCTGTCGCTCAACACCGTGTTCGGCGACGGTGATGACATTGCGCTGGGCTCGGCCTACAACATCAGCTACCTGGACGTAGGCGACAGCTATGTCGGCCACCTCACCTTCACCGTGCCGCGCGGTCTGAGCGGCGACTACTACCTGCTGGTGCGCACCGATACCTACAACCAGGTCTTCGAGAACAACCTCGAGGCTGACAACACCGCCGCCAGTGCCCGGCTGCATATTGCCTTGACACCCCCGCCCGACCTGCAGGTGCAGGTGGTGCAGGCGCCGTCGCAGGCCTTCTCGGGCCAGCCCATGGCTCTGAACTGGACCGTCACCAATGCCGGCGACGGTCGCACGCTGGAGTCGGCCTGGTACGACCGGGTCTATGTGTCCACCGACAACGTCTTCGACGCCGGCGACCTGTCCCTGGGTTTGTTCTACCACGCGGGTGCGCTCAATGCCGGGGCCAGCTACAACCAGAACCAGCAGGTCAACCTGCCCATCGGGCAATCGGGCGCGCGCTGGTTCTTCGTCGTCACCGACTCGCAGAACCATGTCTATGAGCATGTCTACGAGAACAACAACAGCGGCCTGGACGCCACCGCCACCCAGGTGCTGCTGACCCCGCCGCCCGACCTGGAGGTGGAATCGATCACCCTGCCGGCCAGCGTGCGCACCGGCAATGTGCTGAACCTGCAGTTCACGGTGCGCAACTTCGGCGCCACCCCCACCGCCGAGTCCTACTGGACCGATGTGGTCTATCTGTCGACAGACGCCACGCTGGACGCCGGCGACCTGGCGCTGGGCCAGGTGGGCCATTACGGCGTGCTGAACCAGGACAGTGCCTACACCTCGGGTTTGTCGGTCAGCGTGCCCAACACCTTGAACGGGCCCTACTTCGTGCTGGTGCGCACCGATGCCTTCAGCCAGGTCTTCGAGGGCTTCACTTCCAACGGCGTCGACCCCGAGGGCAACAATGTGCTGGCCTCGGACAGCACGCTCGATGTGCAGTTGCGCCCCGCAGATCTGGTGGTCGACACGGTCACCGCCCCGGCCACCGGCGAGGCCGGGCGGCAGATCACCGTGTCATGGGCCGACCGCAATGTCGGCAGCGGCTCGGTGCAATCCGGCAACTGGACCGACCAGATCCTGGTCTCCAGCGACGCGATCTTCGGCGATGACGACGATGTGCTGCTGGGCAGCGTCACGGTGGACAACTTCCTGGCCCAGACCGCCCAGGTCACGCTGCCCTTCAGCCTGGCCAGTGGCAACTACACGCTGTATGTGCGCACCGACGCCGGCAACCGGGTGTTCGAGGGCAGCGCTGGCGAGGCCAACAACAACTCGGCCGGCTCGGCCCTGGCCGTCACCCGGCGCACCCCCGATCTGGTGGCCAGCCGCCTGAGCGTGGCCCTGCCCACCAGCGCCGATGGCCGCATCAGCGTGGCCTGGCGGGTCGACAACCTGGGCGCCAACCGCACCGATTCCACCTACTGGACCGATTCGGTCTACCTGTCGCGCGACCCGGCGCTGGGCAGCGGCGACCTGCTGGTGGGCAATGTCTTCCGCGGCAACCCGCTGGAGGCCGGCGAGGGCTATGACGTGAACGCCAGCTTTGCCCTGCCCGTCGGGCTGGGCAGCGGCGACTATTACCTGATCGTGCGCACCGACGTGTACGGCCAGGTCACCGAGGGCAGCAACGGCGAGGCCAACAACACCACGGTGCTGGGCTCGTCGCAGACCGTGCCGCTGCCGATCACGGTGCCGCCGGTGATCGTGCCGGCCGCGCCCCGGCCGGACCTGCAGGTCACGGCGGTGGACGCACCCGCGGCCGGCATCAGCGGCCAGGCCATCGAGGTGTCCTGGACCGTCAGCAATGCCGGCGACGACCCCACCGGCAGCCATGACTGGTACGACGCCATCTTCCTGTCGCGTGATCTGGTCTTCGACCGCAACACCGACCAGTACCTGGGCTACCAGTACCACAGCGGCGGCCTGGGCGCGCACGAGAGCTACAACGCCAGTGCCAGCGTCACGGTGCCGCTGGGCCAGTCCGGGCCCTTCTATGTCTTCGTCGTGGCCGACCGGGGCGGGTCGATCGCCGAGACGGTGGAGACCAACAACGCCGGCTTCGACAGCGCCTTCACCCAGGTCAACCTGGCGCCGCCGGCCGACCTGGTGGTGGGCGAGATCACGATCCCGGCCACCGGCATTCCGGGCAGCCAGGCCAGCATCAGCTACAGCGTCAGCAACCAGGGCAGCAATGCCGCGCTGGGCAGCTGGCGCGATACCCTCTACCTGTCGGCCGACAGCAGCTGGGACATCGGCGACCAGGTCTTCGGGTCGGCCCAGGTCTATGGTCCGCTCAATGGCGGCGCCAGCTACAGCCAGACCATCACGGCGGCGCTGCCCGGGCTGACACCGGGCACCTACCATGTGATCGTCCGCAGCGACATCCTCAACAACGTCGTCGAGAGCAACAACGCCAACAACTTGGCGGCCAGCCTGGACGCGGTGCAGCTCGACGTGCAGGCGCTGACCCTGGGCACGGCGGTGCAGGGCACACTGGGCGCCGGGCAATCGCTGTTCTACAAGGTGGTGGTCGGCGCGGGCGAGACAGTACGGGTCACGCTTGACGGCGCCGGCCAGGACAACGGCAACGAGATCTACCTGCGCTACGGCAGCATGCCTACCCGCGGCCAGTTCGACGCTGCGGGCAAAGACCCCTTCGTGCCCGACCAGGCGGCGGTGATCCCCACCACCCAGGCCGGCACCTATTACGTGATGCTGTATGGCGCCAGCGGCGGCGCACAGGCCTTCAGCCTGAAGGCCGAATCGCTGCCCTTCTCGCTACAGCAGGTGGATTTCACCGAGATCGGCGATGCCGGCCCGGCCACGCTGCGCATCGACGGTGCACGCTTTGCCGCTGGCGCCCAGTTCTACCTGAGCAATGCCGCCGGCGTCCGTATCGAAGCCAGCCAGGTGCTGATCGCCAGCGGCAGCGAGGCCTATGTCACCTTCGACGCCCGCGGCGCGGCGCGCGGCGCCTACACCCTGGGCGCCGATGACGGCAACGGCCATGTCGCAACGCTGGCCCAGGCCATCACCATCAGCGAAGGCCGGGGCGCCCGCGTCGCGGTGCGCATCGACGGCCCGGCCCAGGTGCGCCCGGGCCGGGTGGTGCTGGCCAATGTGGTCTATGCCAACCAGGGCGATGCCGACACCATGGCGCCGCTGCTGATCATCAGCAGCCCCACCGGCACCGAGTTCGGCAGCACCGCCGAGAGCATGGGCCTGTCCAGCGCCGTGCAGCTGCTCGGCGTGGGCCCGAAAGGCCAGACCAGCGTGCTGCGCCCGGGCGATGAGAACACCCTGCCGCTGTTGTTCAAGACGGTGAATGCGCCGATGCGCTTCACCGCCAAGTCCTACCAGGCCAGCAGCACGGTGGCGATCGACTTCGACCTGGTCAAGCGCTCGCTGCGCATGCCGGGCCTGACCGATACCGAGTGGGAGATCCGCTGGGCCACCCGACTGCAGCCGCGCATCGGCGGCACCTGGGGCGACTATGTGCGGCTGGTGAACCAGCTGAGCCAGCGCTTCTCAACGCCCGACCACACCATCACCGATGTGCGCGAGCTGTTCGACCTGGCTTTCCGAACCGACGCTGGCTTCATGGCCAGCATGCGCTACAGCGGCAGGCTGCTGGACGCCGACAGCGGCGCGCCGATGGCCGATGTCGAGATGGCGGTCTACCGTACCGAGGGCGACGATTCGGTGCTGGCTGGCCATGCCCGTACCGACGCGGCCGGCGCCTTCAGCGTGCTGGGCCTGCAGCCCGGCCATTACAAGCTGGCATTGGCCCGCAGTGTGGTGGGTGCCGACGGCAGCCCTGCGCTGGAGTACCCGTTTGTGTTCGACCTCAACCGCAACGGCATCGCCGATGCGGTGTCGCCAGCCTTCGATGTCAGCGGCAATGCCGATGTGGCCGGCGGCAACCTGTATGCGCGCCTGCGGCCGGTGGAGGTGACACCCGAGCATGTGGACACCCAACCCGCCGTGGCCACCGACGCCGCCGGCCAAGTGCACATGGTGTGGATGCGCGATGGCGCACTCTGGCACGCGGTCAACGATGGCACGGGCTGGCGCGACGGCCAGCCCTTGCCCGGCAATGTCAGCGGCGACAGCCTGCAGCTGGTGGCCGACCCGCGCCTGATCGACGGCATCCGGGAAGGCCTGCTGGCCACCTGGCGTCAGGGCGAAGGCAATGCCGCCGAGATCTACTTCAGTGTGGGCGGCCAACAGCCCGACGGCAGCTGGCAGTGGACCGCAGCGGCCAAGCTCACCGACAACACCCGGTTCGACGGCGCCTATGCGGTGGGCGTTGACGCCGCCGGCAAGCCCGTGCTGCTGGTACAGCGCAAGGACGCCAGCAACCCCAACGACGACCTCGATCTCTACGGGTCCGAGTTCACGGTCCAGGACCCGCAGTTTGTCTCGGCACTGGCTGAGCGCACCCGCGACCTGGTGGCCTGGCTGGAGACCAAGACCGACGACGAACTGGTGTCGCTGGGCATCCACCGGGTGCGCTTCTCCAAGAGCATAGGCAATGTCAACATCCCGCTGATCGGTTCGGTCAAGTCCGAGATCCGGGTCGACTTCCAGGCCCAGATCGACTGCACCTTGATCTACCGCGGCAACGGCGCCTTCAAGTTCGACCTGAATGTCAAGGGCGCCAAGGTCGAGATCGAGGGCCGCGCCGGCGGCGATGTGCGCTACGGGGTGGACAAGGACACCTGTGCCTATGTCTTCAAGAACGCCCGCATCAATGCCCAGGTGGCGGGTGCGGTGAACTTCCCGCTGACCTGGATCCCCTTCGTCGGGCCCTTGCTCACCGGCATTGGCGTGCAGGGCCGCTTCGAACTGGCCGCCGGTGGCAACCTGATCTGGGATGCGGGCGCCGATTTCCCGGGCTGGTGGTCGCGCGGTCAGGGCAGCTTCCGCGGCTCGCTCGGCTTCAACTGGGAGGGCAGCATCCCCTGGACCGGCATCGAGGCGGTGGTGCGCGGCCTGGTCAATGTCAATGGCAAATGGGACGACCAGGGCCTGGGCTTGCGCGACCCGGCGTTGTCGGGCTCGGTGCTGGTGCGCATCAAGCATGGCTGGTTCTTCGGCGGCACCGGCTGGAGCGAATACACCTACAACTTCCCGGGCAGCGACCTGGGCTCCACCGGCATCGACGGCGAATTGCTGTCGCTTGACGATGCGGTCTACAGCGGCAGCCTCTACGACACCGCGGTCAGCTTCGGCTTCGACCCGATGGCCAGCGGCACCCTCAATGACTACGCCGGCAGCGGCGAGGTCACGCTCACCCACAACCTGGGCACCGAGAGCGACCCGGTGATGGCCGAGAGCCCGAGCGGCGAGCTGTGGGCGGCCTGGTCGGATGCCAGCGGTGTGCAGGTGATGCACCGTGTTGCCAGCCAATGGCAGGCGCCGGCCCTGCTGCCGGGCAGCGGCGGCTATGCCGTGCGCGGCCTGACGCTGGCCTTCGACGGCAGCGGCAATGCCCTGGCACTGTGGAACCGGCTGGATGTGTCCTCGCTGAACAGCGCCAGCACGTCGCAGCAGATCCAGGCGGTGATGGAAGGCGGCGGCGACCTGGTCAGCGCCCGCATGGCGCCCGACGGCAGCTGGTCGGCGCTGCAGACCGTGGCGGCCGGTGCCGGCGAGGAACAACAGCCGGTGCTGGTGCGCCTGTCCGACGGCAATCTGCTGGCGGCCTGGACCCTGCGCAGCGGCGCGCTGGACGACTACCGCCCGGCGCTTGTCGTGCAGAGCGCGCTGTGGGACGCCGCCGCTGGCAACTGGGGGGCCACCAGCGAGATCGCGCAGGGCCTGGTGCAAGGCAGCCTGCGCCTGGCGCAGCAGGCCGATGGCCGGGCGCTGCTGGTGTGGTCCGAAGCGGTCAATTCCAGCAATGCCACGGTCTTGCGCACCGCCAACCGCGCCGCCGACGGCAGCTGGTCGAGCGCCGGCACGGCCGTGATCGCGATCTCGCAGTCGCTGCTCGATGTCGCCCAGGCGATTTCGGCCGGCAACGCCGCCGCCGCCGCGCCGATTCAGACCGCGGGCTGGGGCCTGCCCAGCCCGCCCGAAAACTGCTGCGATGACGACCCCGACCCACCGCCCTATGACCCGCAGCCGGTGGTGCCGCGCGACCCCAACGACATCCTCGGCCCGACCGGTTTTGGCGATGCGCACTGGATCGCCGCCGGCACCACGCTGGCCTACACCATCCGCTTCGAGAATGCGGCCGATGCCGCCGCGCCGGCGCAAGAGGTGGTGGTCACCGAGCAGCTCGACGCCGACCTCGATTGGCGCAGCTTCCGGGTCGATGACTTCGGCTTTGGCGACCAGCGCATCCAGCTCGACGGCAAGAGCGCCTTCTACAGCAAGCGGCTGGATTACAGCGCCACCCGCGGCTACCTGCTGGATGTGTCGGCGGCCATCGATGTCAGCACCGGCATCGTGACCTGGAAGCTCAGCACCATCGACGCGGCCACCGGCGAGGTGCCCACCGATGCGCAACTCGGCTTCCTGCCGCCCAACAAGGATGCCAATGGCAACAAGGACGGCCGTGGCGAGGGCTTCCTCAGCTACACCGTCAAGGCCAAGCGCAGCCTGCCCACCGGCACGGTGATAGACGCCAGCGCCCGCATCGTCTTCGACACCGAAGAGCCGATCGACACCCCGGCGATCTTCCACACCCTGGATGCCGGCAAGCCGGTCAGTGCGGTGGTCGCCCTGGCGGCGCTGAGCGATGAGCCCGCGTTCACGGTCAGCTGGACCGGCACCGACGCCGAAGGCGGCTCGGCCATCGCCAGCTACACCGTCTATGTGTCTACCGATGGCAGCGACTTCCAGACCTGGCTGGTCGACACCACCCTGAACGAGGCCATCTTCACCGGCGAGCGCGGCCGCCACTATGCTTTCTACAGCGTGGCCAGCGACAACGCCGGCAATGTCGAGGCGGCGCCCACCGACGCCGACGCCCAGACCACGGTGGCGGCCGGCTTTGGCGCGGTCGCCGGCCTGGTGTTCAACGACAGCGACGCTGACGGCACCCATGACATCGGCGAGCCCGGCGTGGCCGGCTGGACCGTCTTCCTTGACGCCAATGACGACGGCATGCTCGACGCCGGCGAAACCCGCACCCTCACCGACACGGCCGGCGCCTACCGCTTCGACCATGTGCTGGCGGGGCAGGTAGTGGTGGGCCAGGTCATCAGCAGCGGCTGGATCGGCACCTACCCCAGCACCGGCCGCCAGCCGGTGACGGTTCTGGCCGATGGCACCACCGAATCGGTCGATTTCGGCGCCTTCCAGCGCGGCAGCGCCAGCGGCGTGGCCTTCGACGACACCAATGCCAATGGCCAACGCGACGCTGGCGAGGCGCTGCTGTCGGGCATCAGCGTGCAGCTCGACCGCGACAGCGACGGCAGCGTCGACGCCAGCGTGCTGACATTGGACGACGGCAGCTGGCGCTTCGACGGCCTGCTGGCCGGCAACTACAGCCTGCGCAGCGTGGTGGCGGCCGACCGGCTGCTGACCCTGCCCGGCATCGGCCTCTACAGCATCACCGTCACCAGCGGCAGCCAGCACAACACGCTGGACTTCGGCAGCGTGGCCGCCGCGCACCTGGCCGGCACCGCCTACGAAGATGTGGACGGCAACGGCCAGCGTGGCGCAGGTGAAGCCGGCCTGGCTGGCTGGACCGTGTTCCTCGACAGCAATGACAACAGCCTGCTCGATGCCGACGAGCGCTTTACCGTCAGCGGCAGTGACGGCGCCTGGCGCTTCGACTCGCTGCTGCCGGGCAGCTACCGGGTAGCCCAGTTGCAGCAGGGCGGCTGGTTGCAGACCGCGCCAGGTGCTGGTGGCGGTGGGCCGCTGGGCTCGACCGATGCGCTGCTGACCGGCTCGGCACAGTTGCTGGAGTTGCCGGATGCGGCCTTGACGGTGGAGGCCTCCACCGCGTCGGTGGCGGCCAGCAACCGTGCCGCGCAGCGGCTGATCGGGCTGGACGCCCTGCGCGCCGATGCCCGCTTCAGCGGTATCGACGGCAGCGGCGTGTCGGTGGTGGTGATCGACACCGGCATCGACCTGGACAACGCCTTCTTCGGGCCCGACGCTAACCACGACGGCATTGCCGACCGCATCCTCTACCAGTACGACTTTGCCAACGGCGACACCGATGCCAGCGACCGCAATGGCCATGGCTCGAACATCGGCAGCCTGATCGGTGCGGCCGACGGCGCTTACGGCGGCCTGGCCCCGGGTGCCGACCTGATCGCCCTGAAGGTCTTCCAGGACAACGGCAAGGGCTATTTCTCCTACCTCGAAAACGCGCTGCGCTGGGTGGTGGCGCATGCCGACGAATACCGGGTCGGCGTGGTCAACCTGTCGCTCGGCGATGGCGGCAACTGGAGCTCGGCGATTGCGCGCTTCGGCCTGGGCGACGAACTGGCCGCTCTGGCGGCCCGCAACATCATCGTCACGGCGGCGGCCGGCAACAGCTTCGCGCGCTTTGGCGGCGCCTGGGGCGTGGCCTACCCGGCGGCCGATCCGGCGGTGTTGGCGGTGGGCGCCACCTGGTCGGCGGATGTCGGCGGGCCCTGGGCCTTCAGCGGCGGGTCCATCGACTACAGCACCGGTGCCGACCGCATCACCAGCTTCTCGCAGCGCGACCCGCGCCTGCTGGACGGCTTTGCCCCCGGCACCGGCCTGGTGGGCGCCAATGCCAACGGCGGGCTGAGCGCGATGCAGGGCACCAGCCAGGCCTCGGCCATGATGGCCGGTGTGGCCACGCTGGCGCAGGACCTGGCCTTGCAGACCCTGGGCCGGCGGCTTTCTCTGACCGAGTTCCATGCCTTGCTGGCCAGCACCTCGGTGCGCATCGTCGATGGCGACGATGAGAACGACAATGTGCGCAACAGCGGCCAGGCCTTTGGCCGGGTCAACCTGCCGGCGCTGGCCGAGGCCATCCTGGCGCTGCCTCGCCAAGGCGGTGGCAGCGGCGGCGGTGGTAGCGGTGGCGGGGGCAGCGGCGGCAGTGGCGGTACCCAGCTCGGTTCGGTGGGTGGGGTGGCCCACCAGGTCACCGTGTCGGCGGGCCAGACTCTCAGCGGCCTGGACTTCGGCAATTTTGCGCTGGGTCGGATTGACGGCCTGGTCTTCGAGGACGCCAACAGCAATGGCAGCCAGGATGGCGGCGAGGCCGGCCTGGCCGGCTACACCGTGTTCCTGGACGCCAACAACAACGCGCTGCAGGACGCCGACGAGGCCGGCACCGTCACCGACGGTGCCGGCGCCTGGCACTTTGCCGACCTCGGCCCCGGCCTGCGCACGGCACGCCTGGCGCCGCGCGCGGGCTATGCGCCCACGGTCGAGAAGGAGCCGGTCGACATCACCAGCGGCGCCCACCTGACGGTGGCCCTGGCGGCCAACGCCGGGCCCACGCTGGACGCCGTGGCCGATCTGGACACACCCGAAGGCCAGACCGTGAGCGTGGCGCTGGCCGGCCACGACCACCCGGGCGACACCCTGCACTACAGCCTGGTGGGCGACCTGCCGGCCGGCGTCAGCCTGAACGCCGACACCGGCGTGTTCAGCTGGCAGGCGGTGGACGGTGAGCTGACCCAGGCCTTCACAGTGCGGGTCACCGACTCGGCCGGCTCGATCGCCGACCGCAGCTTCGTGGTGCGGGTCCACAACCTGGCACCCACGCTGGGGGCCAGCGGCGCGGCCACGGTCGAAGAGGGTCAGGACTATCTGCTTGCCTTGTCGGCCAATGACCCGGGCCAGGACAGCATCAGCCAATGGGTGATCGACTGGGGCGATGGCATCGTGCAGACCCTGGCCGGCAACCCCGGCCAGGCGGTGCATCGCTATGCCCGACCCGGCAGCTATGCGGTGCTGGCCAGCGCCACCGACGAGGACGGCAGCTACAGCGTGGCCGGCCCGGTGGTGCAGGTCAGCGCGGCCGTGCTACAGGTGGCGAGCTTCGATGCCACCGCCACCGGTTTCGTGCTGCGCTTCAACCGCAGCATCGACCCGGCCCGGCTCAACCTCTACAGCGCCGCCGACAACCCCCTGGGCGCCAGCGACATCGTCTTCACCGACGCGGCGGGCCAGGCGGTGGCCGGCAGCGTGCTGGTGGATGCCGACCTGCGCGGCCTGCGCTTTGTGCGCACCGGCGGCGTGCTGGCAGCCGGCAGCTACAGCGTGCGGCTGGCCTCGGGGGCCCAGGCCTTCGTCGACAGCAACGGCGGCCAGCTCGACGGCAACCGTGACGGCACCCGGGGTGATGCCTACACCGCCCGCTTCGACGTGGCGGGCGGCGGCGCGGTGCTGACCGTGGCCGACGTGGCGCGCGGCCCGGGCCAGCCGGTCAACATCCCGGCCACCGGCGGCGGCCTGCCGATCATGCTGGCCAATGCGGCGGGGGCCACCCGCATCGCCTTCACCCTGCGCTATGACGCGGCGCTGATCGGCTTCGTCGGCGCCAGCAATGGCGCGGGCCTGCCTGCGGGCAGCACCTTGTCGGTCGACCTGGCCACGGCCGGCGAGGTGCGGGTGCTGATCACCACCGGTGCGCCACTGGGTGCGGCCGCGGTCGAGCTGGTGCGGCTGCAGGCCGGCGTGCCCAGCGCGGCGGCCTACGGCGCGCGCCAGCTGCTGGACCTGGGCGATATCGTCATCAACAACGGCGCCATCGCCGCCCGCGACGACGACGGCGTGCATGTGGTGGCCTACCTGGGCGACGGCAGCGGTGACCGGGCCTACAGCATGCTCGACGTGACCCGGCTGCAGCGGGTGATCACCCGTGCCGACAGCGGTTTTGGTGCCTTCCCGCTGGTCGATCCGGTGCTGCTGGGCGACATCAACGCCAGCGGCAATTTGACCTCGCTGGACGCCGCACGCCTGCAACAGCAGGTGGGCGGCCTGGTGCGGCCGGAGATCCCGCCCCTTCCGTCTGCCGGCACCGGTTTCCTGGACCAGTTCTTTGCGCCACAGTCGCTGGCCGGCAATGCGCGCATCGACCTGGGCGCCGGCCTGCAGGCGGGCAGTAGCGCAGGCACGGGCGGCAGCGGCACCTGGGTCAGCCAGTGGTTGTCGCCAGTGCAGGGCGGCAATGTGGCGGTCAAGGTCAAGGCCGGCAGCAACCTGATCAAGCTGGCCCCTAAACTCTGAGCGGGCACTTGCCCACCGGTCCGGCGCTTCGGCGCCGGACGTTTTTCTGGAAGCCCTGACTGCATGACAGCCCCTAGCGACAAGCCCACCAACAAACCCGGCGACCCCGCCCCGGACGCCGCCCCGCGCATGCGCTGGAATGTGCAAAACCTCAAGAGCAGCTATGTCAACTTTGCCAATGCCAACAGCACGCGCGAAGAGGTGGTGCTCAACTTCGGTCAGAACAATGCCTGGGACCGCCAGCAGGCCGAGCCGGAGATCGAACTGGCCCACCGCATCGTGATGAGCCCCTTCGCGGCCAAGCGCCTGTCGGAGCTGCTGGTGCGCCTGATCGGCGAGTACGAATCGCGCCACGGGCCGCTGAAGTAAGCCGGCGCCGGTGATCGCCGAGTCCGACCCCTGGGCCGTGCTCGGCCAGCCGGGCAATGCTGGCGCGCTCTGCACCGCCTGGTTGCAGCTGCTGGCACGGCGCCTGGGCCCGCGCGCGTTGGCCGGCCTGGTGCTGGTGCGCGGTGACGACCAGGCCTTCGTGCCGGTGGCGATGTTCCCGGCGGCGCTGGACGCTGCCTATCTGTCGGACACCGCCCAGGCCGCGCTCGACAGCGCGGTGGGCGTGCGCCGGCCCCAGCCCGATGGCAGTCTGCAGGTGGCCTACCCGGTCAATGCCCTCGGTGGCGCTGCGCCGCGCCTGGCCGGCCTGGTGCTGCTGCACCTGCAGGCCGCCGATGAGGCCAGCCAGGGCCAGGCCCTGGCCGACCTGCACTGGGGCGCGGGCTGGCTGGCCGAGCAGCTGGGCCGGCAGGTGCATGCCGGGCAGGACCAGCGCCTGGACCATGCCGGCTTCCTGCTTGACCTGCAGGCCGCGGTGCTGGCCCAGCCCGATCTCGACCGCGCCTGCTTCGAGCTGGTCAACCGCCTGGCTACCCACCTGGGCTGCCACCAGGTGTTGTTCGGCCAGGCCCGGCAGCAGGACGTGCGGGTGCGGGCGATGTCGCATGCGGCCTGGTTCGACGCGCGCTCAGGCCTGCTGCAACAGGCCGCCCAGGCCATGAACGAGGCTTATGACCAGCGCCTGCGCACCGTGGTGCCGGCTGACGATGGCGCTGCCGCCCCGCCCGGCGTGAGCCGTGCACTGCGCAGCTATGTGGCCGAGAGCGGCAGCGCCGCGGCCTGCGCCCTGCCGCTGGAAGACCGCGGCGAGCTGGCCGGGGTCTGCCTGCTGCAGCGCGACATCCCCTTCGATGCCGAGGCGCTGCGCCTGCTGGACATGGTGGCGGTGGTGCTGGGCCCGCCGCTGGCGCTGCTGCAGGCCCGCCACGAGCCCCTGTGGGCGCATGCCCGGCGCAGTGCTGGCCTGGTGCTGGGCCGGCTGGTGGACGGCTCGCACCCGGGCTGGAAGCTGGGCGCGGCGCTGGTCGCCCTGCTGCTGCTGCTGGCCGCGCTGTGGCCGGTGGATTACCGCGTCACCGCCAAGGCGGTGCTCGAAGGCGAGGTACAGCAGGCCGCGGTGGCGCCATTTGCCGGCTTCATCCGCCAGGCGCCGGCGCGGGCCGGCGATGTGGTGCGCAAGGGCCAGGTGCTGGCCGTGCTGGAGGACAAGGAGCTCAAGCTCGAAGCCGACCGCTGGCAGGCCGAGCTGCAGATCGCCGAAAAGCGCGAGCGCGAGGCCCGCGCCAATGGCGAGCGGCCCGAGCTGCGCCTGGCCAGTGCCCAGGCGGCCCAGGCCCGGGCCCAATGGCAGCTGGCGCAGGACAAGCTGGCCCGGGTGCAGGTGCTGGCGCCCTTCGATGGCGTGGTGGTGCGCGGCGACCTGTCGCAGCAGCTGGGCTCGCCGGTGGAACTCGGCAAGGTGCTGTTCGAGCTGGCGCCGCTGGCCACCTGGCGGGTGATCGTGCAGGTCGACGAGCGCGACATCGCTGACCTGGCCGACGGCCGGCGCGGCGAGCTGGTGCTGACCAGCCTGCCCGGCAGCGCCTGGGCGCTGCGGGTGCTGCGCATCACGCCGGTGTCGGTGCCCGACCAGGGCCGCAACCATTTCCGGGTCGAGGCCGCGCTCGACCGCGCCGGCCCCGAGATGCGCCCCGGCATGGAGGGGGTGGCCAAGGTCGACGCCGGCCAGCGCAGCCTGCTGTGGATAGGCACCCACCGCTTCACCGACTGGCTGCGCCTGAGCTGGTGGCGCTGGTGGCTGTGAGCGGCGCGCTGGCCGCCAGCCCGGCCCCGGCGGGCGGCGCGCTGCAGGCCCTGGGCTCCACCCATTGGTGGCGGGTGGCGGCGCTGCGCCCGCGCCTGCGCGGCCATGTGCGCATCCACCGCCATTCTTACCGCGGCCAGCCCTGGTTCGTCATCGAGGACCGCCTGGCCGGTAAATACTACCGTTTCAATTTCGCGGTCTACCGCCTGGTCGACCTGTTCGACGGCCGCAACAGCCTGCAGGCGATCTGGGACCGGCTGTCGGCGCAGGCCGGCAGCGCGCTGCCGACCCAGGACGAGATCGTGCAGGTGCTGGGCCAATTGCACCAGGCTGACCTGCTGCAGGTGGAGGTGACCCCCGACCTGGCCGAGCTGCTGCAGCGTCGCGGCCAGCAACACAAGCGCCAGTTCATGAGTCGCTGGCTCAATCCGATGGCGCTGCGCTGGCGCCTGCTCGACCCCGACCGGCTGCTCGCCCGCTGTGCGCGCCGCCTGGGCCCGCTGCTGGGCTGGCCGGTGGTGCTGCTGTGGCTGGCCGTGGTGCTGCCGGCGCTGGCCCTGGTGCCTGCGCACTGGCCCGACCTGACCGAGAACTTCGGCGAGCAGCTGCTGGCCGCCGACAACCTGCTCTTGCTGGCGGTGGTGTTCCCGCTGCTCAAGGCCGCGCATGAGCTGGCGCATGGCCTGGCGGTGCGGCGCCTGGGCGGCGAAGTGCACGAGATGGGCCTGATGCTGCTGGTCTTCTACCCGGTGCCCTATGTCGACGCGTCGGCCGCGTCGGCCTTTGCCGACAAGCGCGACCGTATCGCGGTCGGCGCGGCCGGCATGGTGGCGGAGATTTTTATGGCGGCGCTGGCCTTCTATGCCTGGATGCTGCTCGAGCCTGGCCTGCTGCGCTCGCTGGCCTACAACGCGGTGGTGGTGGGCGGGCTCACCACGCTGCTGTTCAATGCCAACCCCTTGCTGCGCTTTGACGGCTACTACATGCTGATGGACGCGATCGAGGTGCCCAACCTGGGCCAGCGCGCCAATGCCTGGTGGCAGCGCGTGATCGAGCGGCGGGTGTTCGGCGTGCCGGCTTCGGCCCAGGCGCCGCAGCCACCGCCCTTGGCGGGCGAGCGGCGCTGGTTCATGGTCTATGCGCCGGCGGCGCTGGCCTACCGGCTGTCGGTCAGCCTGGGCATCGCGCTGTTCATCGCCAGCGAGTACTTCTTCTTCGGTGTGCTGCTCGCGCTGTGGACCCTGGGCCAGGGCATCGTCTGGCCGCTGGCCAAGGGCCTGGCGGCGCTGTGGCGCGAGCCGCGCTTTGCCGCGCGCGGCCGCAGCAGCCTGTTGGTCCTGCTGACCGTGATGGCCCTGCTGCTGGGCTACCTGCCGCTGCCCCACCACACCGTGGCCGAGGGCGTGGTCTGGCTGCCCGATGACGCCATCCTGCGCGCCAGCGGTGACGGCTTCGTCAGCCGGCTGCGGGCCCGGCCCGGCGAGCGCATCGCCCCCGGCCAGCTGCTGCTCGACAGCGTCAACCCCGAGCTGGCTGCCCGGCTGGGCGTGCAGGCCGCGCGCCTGGACGAAGCGCGTGCCAAGGTCGACGCGGTCTGGGGCAAGCAGCCGGCGCGGGCGGCCCAGCTGGCGCACAGCGTCGGGCAGGAGCAGTCTGCGCTGCGCCAGCTGCAGGACGACGCGGCGCGCCTGTCGGTGGTGGCCACGGGCAGCGGCGTGCTGGTGTCGCAGGTCTGGGCCGACCTGCCGGGCCGCCACCTGGCGCGCGGCGAAGTGCTGGGCTGGCTGGTGGGCGATGTGCGGCCGGTGGTGCGGGTGGTGGTGCCGCAGAGCGATGTCGACCCGGTGCGCCTGGCCACCCGCGGCGCCGAGGTGCTGCTGGCGCAGGACCTGACCCAGACCTGGGCCGCGCGCCTGATCCGCGAGGTGCCGCGCGCCGGCCGCGAGCTGCCCAGCGCGGCACTGGGCAGCCAGGGCGGCGGCCAGATCGCGCTCGACCCGCGCGACGACAAGGGCCTGACCGCGCTGCAGTCGGTCTTCGAGTTCGAGCTGGGCCTGCCGGCCGAGGCCGCCGCCCGCTACATCGGCAGCCGGGTGCATGTGCGCTTCGAGCACCCGCCCGAGGCGCTGGCGCCCCGGCTGTGGCGCGGGCTGCGGCGCCTGTTCCTGTCGCGTTTCGACTGGTAGACGGCATGCTGGGCAAGGCCGGTGCCGGCATCTACCCCGAACGCGAGGCCGCGCCCGAAGGCGGCGTCGACCGCTGGGCCCGCACCGGGGTGGCCGCGGTTCGCGCGCGCTGCAGCCCGACCGGACTGGGCCTGCGCCGCCACGCCGCCGCCGCCCAAGCCCAGGCCGGCGCGGTAGCCGCGCTGGACGACGCCGCGCTGCGCCAGGCGACGCGGCGCCAGGCGCGGCTGGCGATGGCTGCCGACGCCGGCGTGCCGGCGCTGGCCGCAGCGCTGGCCTGCGTGCGCGAAGTGGCCTGGCGCAGCCTGGGCCTGCGGCCCTACCCCTGCCAGTTGATGGCCGCGTCGGCCCTGCTGTCGGGGCGGCTGGCCGAGATGGCCACCGGCGAGGGCAAATCGCTGACGGCGGCGCTGGCCGCAGCCATCGGCGCGGCCGCCGGCGTGCCGGTGCATGTGGTCACGGTCAATGACTACCTGGCCGAGCGCGATGCCGACGAACTGCGGCCGCTGTTCGCCTTTCTCGGCCTGCGCGTGGGCGCCATCGTCACCGGGCTGGACCTGGACGCGCGGCGCGCCGCCTATGCCTGCGACATCACCTATTGCACCAACAAGGAGCTGGTCTTCGACTACCTCAAGGACCGGGTGGCCAGCGCCGACGCGCCCACCCGCAGCCAATGGCGGCTGCGCGCGCTGCAGCGCGGCGCCGGCCCGGCCCAGCCCTTGCTGCTGCGCGGCCTGCACATGGCCATCGTCGACGAGGCCGACAGCGTGCTGATCGACGAGGCGCGCACCCCCTTGATCCTGGCCCAGGTGGCGGGCGACGCCGAAGACCCCGGCGCCTACCAGCGTGCCCTGGCCCTGGCTGCCGACATGCAGGAGGGCGCGCACTTCGTGCTGGCACGCGAGCGCCGCGAGCTGCGCCTGACCGAGGCCGGGCGACGCGCCCTGGCCGAGGCCTGCGCGGCCGACGCTGGCCTGTGGCAGAGCGCCGCGATGCGCGAACCCTTTGTCGAGCAGGCGCTGCGCGCGCGCTGGCTGTTTCTGCGCGACCAGCAATACATCGTGGCCGACGGTGAGGTGCAGATCGTCGACGAGTTCACCGGCCGGGTGCTGCCCGGCCGCAGCTGGGAGCGCGGCCTGCAGCAGCTGGTCGAGGTCAAGGAGGGCTGCGAACTCAGCCGCCCGGCCCGCACCCTGGCGCGCATCACCTACCAGCGCTTCTTCCGGCGCTACCTGCGCCTGGCCGGCATGACCGGCACCGCCGCCGAGGTGGCCGCTGAACTGCGCGAGGTGTATGCGCTGGAGACCGTGCGCATCCCGCTGCACCGGCCATCGCGCCGGCGCTTGCTGCCCGACCGCTGCTGCGCGGATGCAACGGCCAAGTGGCTGGTGGTGGCCGAGGAGGTGCGGCGGGCGCTGGGCCGGGGCCAGCCGGTGCTGGTGGGTACCCGCTCGGTGCAGGCGTCCGAGGCTCTGGCGGCGGTGCTGGGCGCCGCCGGCATCCAGCACCAGCTGCTCAACGCCCGCCAGGACGCTGACGAGGCCGCCCAGGTGGCCGCCGCCGGCGAGGTCGGCCGGGTCACTGTCGCCACCAATATGGCCGGCCGCGGCACCGACATCCGCCTGGCTCCGGCCGCCGAAGCCGCCGGCGGCCTGCATGTGGTGCTGACCGAATACCATGAGTCACCGCGCATCGACCGCCAGTTGCTGGGCCGCTGCGCACGCCAGGGCGACCGGGGCAGCGCGGTGCGCCTGGTGGCGCTGGACGATGAATTGCTGCGGGTCCAGGGCGGCTGGCTGGGCCGGCTGCTGGCACCGGGCGGACGGCCATTGCCGGGGCCCTGGGCCCTGCGCTGCCTGCGCTGGTTCTGCCAGACTCGGGCCGCCCGCCAGGGCGCCCGCGTGCGCCGCCAGACGATGCAACAGGAACGCCAGACCGATGACGCGCTGGCCTTTGCCGGCCAAAACCGATGACACATCCCGCCCCTCCCCTCGATTGCTGGTGCAAGCCGCGGCTGCGCTGCTTGCTGTTGTCCACCCTGGCCCTGGTCGCGCTGCTGCCGGCCGGGCTGCGCGCCGCGCAGACCGCCGAATGCCTGATCGAGCCCTACCAGCGCCTGGAGATCCGCAGCCCGGTCTCGGGCCTGATCCGCGCGGTCAACGCCGACCGCGGCAGCGTGGTGCAGAAGGGCCAGGTGCTGATCGAGCTGGACGCTGGCGTCGAAGCCGCCGCGCTGGCCAGCGCGCGCTACCGCGCCAGGATGCAGGGCGAGGTCAAGGCCGCCGAGGCGCGCACCCGCTATGCCCAGGTCAAGCTGGGCCGGCTGGACCAGCTGATCAAGGAAGACCTGGTCTCGCGCAACGACCGCGACGAGGCCGAGGCCAGCGCCCAGGTGGCCGAATCCGACCTGCTGGTGGCGCGCGACAATCGCGAGCTGGCCGCACTGGAGCAGCAGCGCCTGGCCGAGCTGCTGGAGCAGCGGCGCATCCGCAGCCCGGTGGCCGGCATAGTCACCGACCGGCTGCAGCAGCCGGGTGAGCTGGCCCAGTCGGGCGACAGCGCCAAGGCTATCCTGAAGCTGGCGGTGACCCACCCGCTGCGCGTGGAGGTGGTGCTGCCGGTGGCGCGGCTGGGCAGCGTGCGCGTCGGCGAGATCGCCCAGATCGAACCCGAGGCGCCGCTCAAGGGCCGCTGGACCGCGGCCGTGCGCCAGATCGACCGGGTGGTGGACGCGGCCAGCGGCACCTTCCGGGTGCAACTCGACCTGCCCAACCCGGACGGCAGCATCGTCGGCGGGGTCAAGTGCATGGTGACCTTTCGCTGACCCCCGCGCGAGCGGGCTCGGCGCAGCCGTGATCCACCCGTAACGGCTGCCCGCTGCGCGTCCAGGCCGCGCCCGCAGATCCAGGCCGGCCAGCCGAATCGCCCCGGTCGCCCTCAGGGCATCATCGCTGCCGCCGCCTTGATGGCCTCGCGGATGCGACCGTAGGTGCCGCAGCGACAGACGTTCTCGATCGCATCGATGTCGGCATCGCTGGGATTGCGGGTGCGGCGCAGCAGGTCCACCGCGGCCATGATCTGGCCGGGCTGGCAGAAGCCGCATTGGGCCACGTCACGGTCCAGCCAGGCCTGCTGCACCGGGTGCAGGGTGTTGCCGGTGGCCAGGCCCTCGATGGTGGTGACCTGCTGGCCGCGCACGTCGGCCACCCGGATCGAGCAGACCGTGGCCGCCTTGCCGTTGATGTGGCAGGTGCAGGCCTTGCAGACATTGATGCCGCAGCCGTATTTGGGCCCGGTGATGCCGAGCTTGTCGCGCAGCACCCACAGCAGGGCCAGGTCATCGGGCGCTTCGACACTGACCGACCTGCCGTTGACGGTGAAGTTCTGGACGGGCATGGCTGCGCTCCTCAGCGGGGGATGGGGTTGACGACGGGGTTGGGCAGCTTGCCCGGCGGGAAGGGCGTGAAGTCCACCGGGAAGTACAGCGGGAACTTGCGTGGCTTCTGCCCCGTGGCGCGGGCCCAGGCATTGGCAATCGCGCCACTGCTGGCCGACAGGCCTACCTCGCCCAGGCCACCGGTGGCCTCGCCGTTGGCGGGCAGGATGATGATGCGCACGTCCTTGGGGTAGTGCCGGTTGCGGCCGAAGTGGTACTGCGAGTAGCTGCCCTCCAGCGGCAGGCCGCGCTCGATGTGCAGTCCGGACATCAGGATCAGCGAGATCGACTCGGCCAGCGCACCCTGCAACTGGGCCTCGATGCCGCTGGGGTTGATCGGCTTGCCCAGGTCGATGGCGATGGTGGCCCGGGTCACGCGCGCCGGGCCGGAGCCGGCGATCTGATCGCGCGCATCGATCTCCACGCAACAGGCGGTGTAGGACCGGGTCTCCTGGTGCACCGCGATGCCCTGGCCCAAGCCCGCCGGCATGGCCTTGCCCCAGCCCGCCGCTGACGCCACCGCCTGCAATACCGCGCGGGCCCGCGGCTGGCGCAGGCTGGCCAGGCGGAAGGCCAGTGGGTCCTGGCCCAGCGCGCGCGCCATCTCGTCGACCATGATCTCCTCCACGCAGCGCGTGGGCTGGATGTGCACCGAGCGGTAGGAGCCGGTGTTCATGATGATCGGCGCCGGCAGCAGCTCCTTGCTGTGCACGCCGAAGTTGTAGGGCGAGGCCACCATGGTCTTGAACAGGGCCTCCTCCACCGCCAGGTTGCCCAGCGACTGCTGCACGCTGGCCGGCGCCGACGTGGCGGCGGCGGTGAGCAACTCACCAAAGCCGTGGCGTGTGTCCAGACGCGGGCTGGCGATGCGGTGCTGGTAGCTCACCACCTGGCCCAGCAGCAGCGTGGCACGCACCTTGTGGTACTGGGGCGGGCGCATGCGGCCATGGCGCATGTCGTCGGCGCGGTGGTACATCAGCTTGCAGGGCCGGCCCAGCAGCTTGCTCACCTGCACCGCCTGCTGCACCGGATCCCAGAACAGGCGCCGGCCGAAGGAGCCGCCCGAAGAGACCACGTGCACCTTGACCTGGTCCAGCGGCAGGCCCAGGGTGGCGGCCATGTCCTGCTGGGTGATGATGGGGCTCTGCAAGCCGGCCCAGATCTCGGCGCTGGCGATGGCGCCAGCGGCATTACGGCGCACGTCGGCAATGGCGCAGTCCACTTCCAGCGGCGCGTGGGAAGCCGGAGCCATTTCAAACTCCCCTTCCACGGTCAGGGAGCCCAGCGGTGGCACCACAAAAGGCAAGATGGACTTTTTAAGCGTGGCCTGGATCGTGGCGTTGGTCTGCCCTTTGATGGGCCCATCACCCCAGGTGATGTCCAGCATGTTGGCGGCCGCCCAGGCCTGGCCAAAGGTTTCTGCCATCACGGCCACGCCGACCTGGCGCGGAGTGACGGCACCCCCGGGCGGAATCACCACCACTTCCAGCACGCCCGGCATGGCCTTGACGGTGCCCAGGTTGTTGACGCTCACCACCGTGCCGCGCACCTGTGAGGGCATGCGCATCATGGTCGGCTTGGCGTTGGGAACGTCCTGGTCCATCGTGAACTTTTTCTTGCCTGTCACGATGTTGAGCGCATCAATGCGGCCAGTGCGGCTGCCAATCACCTTGTACTGCGATGCGGGCTTGCGCAGCGCGTTGAGCGGCAACGGCAAAGCGGCTGCAGCAGACGACAGCGAGCCGAGCGTTGCGGTCAGCCCGCCAGGCGCCACCACTACGCCCGCGTTGATCGAAAGGCTTGAAGGCGTCACGCCAAACCTCACAGCCGCCGCCGCCAGCAGCCGGGCCCGGGCAACAGCAGCCAGCACCGGCA
>JANNZD010000139.1:0-2021 GCA_031410435.1 Betaproteobacteria bacterium
GGAGGCCGCCGCATGAAACGCCTGGAAGCCGTCAACGACTTCGTCGTCAAGTTCGCCAACGTCAATGGCTCGGGTTCGGCTTCGGCCAACGAGCTGTTCGCCAAGGCCATCCTGCGCATGGGCGTGCCGGTCAGCCCGCGCAATATCTTCCCCAGCAACATCCAGGGCCTGCCCACCTGGTACGAGGTGCGGGTGAGCGAGCGCGGCTGGCTGGGCCGGCGCGGCGGCATCGACATGATGGTGGCCATGAACCCGCAGACCTGGGCCCAGGACCTGGCCGAGGTGGAGAGCGGCGGCTACCTGTTCTACGACAGCACCAAGAGCTTGCCGCCCGAGGCCTTTCGCGACGACATCACAGTGATCGGCATGCCGGTTACGGCGATCTGCAATGCCACCTACGAGGACTCGCGCCAGCGCCAGCTGTTCAAGAACATCATGGTGCTGGGCGCGCTGGCGGCGCTGCTGGAGGTGGACACGTCCGTGATCGAGGGCCTGTTCAAGGAGCAGTACAAGGGCAAGGAGCGGCTGCTCGAAAGCAATGTGCGGGCCTTGCATTCCGGCCACGGCTTTGCCCGCGACCACTTGAAGCCGCCGATCGGCCTGCGCGTGAAGAAGTCCGACAAGGTGGGCGGGCGCATTTTCATGGAGGGCAATGCCGCGGCCGCGCTGGGCTGCGTGTACGGCGGTGCCACGGTCTGTGCCTGGTACCCGATCACGCCCTCGTCGTCGGTGGCCGAGGCCTTCGACATGTACTGCCGCAAGTTCCGGGTGGACACCGCCACCGGCCAGCACAAGTTCGCCATCGTCCAGGCCGAGGACGAGATCGCCTCGATCGGCATGGTCACCGGCGCCGGCTGGAACGGCGCGCGCGCCTTCACCGCCACCTCGGGCCCGGGTGTCTCGCTGATGACCGAGTTCATCGGCCTGGCCTACTTCGCCGAGATCCCGATGACCATCATCGACGTGCAGCGCGGCGGACCTTCCACCGGCATGCCCACCCGTACGCAGCAAGCCGATCTGCTGAGCAGCGCCTATGCCTCGCACGGCGACACCAAGCATGTGATGCTGCTGCCGCAAGACCCGGCCGAATGCTTCCAGCATGCGGCCGCCGCGCTCGACCTGGCCGACCGCCTGCAGACCCCGGTGTTCGTGATGACCGATCTCGACATCGGCATGAACCAGCGCCTGTGCGATCCGCTGACCTGGGACGACAGCCGCAGCTATGACCGCGGCAAGGTGATGACGGCCGACGAGCTGGAAGCCGGCAAGGACTTCGGCCGCTACAAGGACGTGGACGGCGACGGCATACCCTGGCGCACGCTGCCGGGCACGCACCCGAACAAGGGCGCCTATTTCACCCGCGGCACCACCCGCGACGCCTATGCCCGCTACAGCGAGTCGGGCGTGGACTACACCTACAACGTCAAGCGCCTGCTGAAGAAATTCGCCACCGCGGCCGACCTGGTGCCGCATCCGGTGCTGCGCAAGGCCAGCAAGAAGACCCGGCTGGGGGTGCTGTATTTCGGCTCCACCGCGCCGGCCATGGACGAGGCGCTGGAGGCGCTGACTGAGGCGGGCATCCACCTGGACGCGATGCGCTTGTGCGCCTTCCCCTTCCCGGCCAGCGTGAGCGAGTTCATCGCCGGCCATGACCATGTCTTCGTGGTCGAGCAGAACCGCGATGCGCAGATGCGCACGCTCTTGATCAACGAGCTGGAAATCGACCCGGCCTGGCTGACCAAGGTGCTGCACTACGACGGCACGCCGATCACCGCGCGCTTCATCACCCAGGCCATCACCACACATGTCCACGCGCTGGCCGTGGCGCCTCGCCGCGAAAGAATCGCATGACCTACATCGCCAAACCCAAGCTGCACCACCCCACGCTGGCCCGCAACAAGGTCGGCTACACCCGGCGCGACTACGAGGGCAAGATCAGCACGCTGTGCGCCGGCTGCGGGCATGACTCGATCTCGGCGGCCATCGTGCAGGCCTGCTGGCAGCTCGACATCGAGCCGCAC
>JANNZD010000140.1:0-3812 GCA_031410435.1 Betaproteobacteria bacterium
GTCCTCGATCGCCAGCTTGGTGCCCGAGCCGATGGCGAAATGCGCGGTGTGCACCGCATCGCCCATCAGCGCCACATGGGCACGGCCGTTGAAATGCCACCACTGCGCGCAGCTGACACGCTGGAAATTGAGCCAGGCCGAGCCGCGCAGGTGGCGGGCATTGGTCATCAGCGGCGCGCCTTGCAGGGTCTGGGCAAACAGGGCTTCGCAGAAGGCGATCGATGCGGCGGGGTCGGCCTGGTCCAGCCCATGCGCCAGCCAGACGGCCTCGGGGCATTCGACGATCACGGTGCTGGTGCCGGCATCAAACTGGTAGATGTGGGCCGCGAACCAGCCGTGCGCGGTCTTCTCGAACAGGAAGGTGAAGGCATCGAACAGCCGGGGGGTGCCCAGCCAGATGTAGCGGTTGGGCCGGGTGACGATGTCGGGCTGGAACACCGCGGCGTAGCGGCCGCGGATGCGCGAGTTGATGCCGTCGGCCGCGATCACCAGATCGGCGTCGGGGTAGTCCAGGTCGGACTGGGCCTCGCATTCGAAGACCAGCTCGACCCCCAGCGCCTCGCAGCGCGCCTGCAGGATGTTGAGCAGCTTCTTGCGGCCGATGCCGACAAAGCCGTGGCCGCCCGAGCGCAGCACCTGGCCCTTGAAATGCAGCTCGATGTCGTCCCAGTGGTTGAAGGCGGCCTCGATCTCGGCGGCGGTGCTGGCATCCCACTGGCGCATGTTGTCCATGGTTGCGTCGGAGAACACCACGCCCCAGCCAAAGGTGTCGTAGGCCTGGTTGCGCTCGACCACGCGGATCCGGTGCGCCGGGTGGCGCATCTTCATCAGCAGCCCGAAATACAGGCCGGCCGGGCCGCCGCCGATGCAGACGATGTTCATGGGCTTCCTGCGACGCTGCGGGCGCTGCGGCCCGGGTGGATGTGTCAAATGCTTTAGAACTAAAGCACTTTAGCTGCTGGACCGGTGCATGGCAAGGCGGCCGCGCCGGCACCCGGCCGCATTCAGGCCGAGTCGCGCAGCACCAGCTGGTGCGCCAGCGTGCGTGAGGCCGGCGTGGTGCCGGCCAGGCGCTGCAGCAGCATCTCGGCGGCGGCGGCGCCCAGCTCGCGCATCGGTTGGCCCACGGTGGTCAGCGCCGGCTCGAACACCGCCGACAGCGGCAGGTTGTCAAAGCCCATCACCGCGATGTCCTCGGGCACCCGGCGCCCGGCGCGGCGCAAGGCCTTGATCGCGCCGATGGCCAGGGTGTCGGAGACCGCGAACACGGCGGTGGGCGCGTCCACCAGCGCCAGCAGGCCGCCGGCGGCCTGGCTGCC
Source organism: Betaproteobacteria bacterium (assembly GCA_031410435.1). Taxonomy (GTDB): domain Bacteria; phylum Pseudomonadota; class Gammaproteobacteria; order Burkholderiales; family Burkholderiaceae_C; genus Pseudaquabacterium. Next base: position 1,320 of record JANNZD010000140.1, read on the forward strand.
CGCGGCATAGTCGGTGTCTTGGGCGGTGCGGATCAGGGCCGCGTCCAGCGCCAGCCCGGCCCGCGACAGCGCCAGCGCATAGCCCTCGCGGCGCAGCCGGGCCCAGCGGTAGGTCGCGTCGGCGGCGATCAGCGCGATGCGGCGGTGGCCGCGGTTCAGCAGGTACTGCACCGCGTCGATGGCGGCCTGCCGGTGGTCGATGCTGACATAGGGCACGCCCGATTCGGGCAGGAACTCCGAACAGCTGACCCAGGGCAGCAAGCGCACCTCGTCGATCAGCGCCGGGTCGTCGTCCAGGTGGGCCAGGCTGATCACGCCGTCGGCCAGCCGCTTGTACAGCGCGTCCAGCGCGGTGCCGTGGTGGGCCTCGCCCTCGGTGGTGTCGGTCAGCAGGATCTTGTAGCCCTGCGGCCGTGCCACCGATTCCACCCCCTGCACGATCTGTGCATAGAAGGGGTTGGCGAAGTCAGGCACCAGCACCAGCAGCAGGTGGCTGCGCGCCTTGGCCAGGCTGCGGCCGGCGGCATTGGCGCGGTAGCCCAGCGCGGCCACCGCTTGTTCCACCCGATCACGCGTCTCGGCATTCACCGGCTTGCTCTGGTTCAGCACCCGCGAGACCGTGGCGATCGACACCCCGGCCATCGCGGCCACCTGGTTGATCGAAGGCAGGTCTCTCATCGCGGTATCCCGGGGCGTGGCGGCAGGTGTGGCATATGTGGCAGGCGGGCCCGGCGGATACCTGTGCGCGGCCGGGCCAGGCCAGTGTAGCGATGCCGGACGCCAGCGGGAAAAGCTTTCCCGATTTAGGTCGCCTGCCGACTGCCGACAACCGGTGGTCGGCACTGCTTGCTCGCTCAGACAGAAGAAAATCTAGACAATTTAGGGAAAACGCTGACACCATTCTAATGGGAAAGCGCTTACCTTTTTGGTCTTGATACCAAGTCAGACTGAGGATTTCATGGCCACCACCATCAAGGGCCCGGCGATATTCCTGGCCCAATTCGCCGGCGATGCAGCGCCCTTCAACAGCTGGGATGCGATCACCCAATGGGCCGGGTCGCTGGGTTATGCGGGCGTGCAGCTGCCCAGCGGCGACGCCCGCCTGTTCGACCTGGCCCGGGCCGCCGAGAGCCAGACCTATTGCGACGAGATCGCCGGCATCGCGCGCGAGAACGGCGTGGCCATCACCGAGCTGTCCACCCACCTGCAGGGCCAGCTGGTGGCGGTGCACCCGGCCTATGACGAGGCCTTCGATGTGTTTGCGCCGGCCGCGCTGCGCGGCAAGCCGGCCGAGCGCCAGTGCTGGGCGGTGCAGCAGATGCTGCTGGCGGCCAAGGCGTCAAAGAACCTGGGCCTGACGGCCAGCATCAGCTTCCCCGGCGCGCTGGCCTGGCCCTTTCTCTACCCCTGGCCGCAGCGCCCGGCCGGCCTGGTGGACGCGGCCTTCGACGAGCTGGCCAAGCGCTGGCGGCCGATCCTGGACGCCTATGACGCGGCCGGTTGCGACATCGCCTTCGAGATCCACCCCGGCGAGGACCTGTTCGACGGCGCCACCTTCGAGATGCTGCTCGAGCGTGTCGACCACCACCCGCGCCTGGCCATCGCCTACGACCCCTCGCACTTCCTGCTGCAGCAGCTCGACTACCTGGCCTTCATCGACATCTACCACGAGCGCATCAAGGTGATGCATGTGAAAGACGCCGAGTTCCGGCCCAGCGGCCGCCAGGGCGTCTATGGCGGCTACCAGGGCTGGGCCGACCGCGCCGGGCGCTTCCGCTCGCTGGGTGACGGCCAGGTCGACTTCAAGGCCATCTTCTCGAAGATGGCGCAATACGACTTCCCGGGCTGGGCGGTGCTGGAATGGGAATGCTGCGTCAAGCACCCCGAGCAGGGCGCCGCCGAGGGCGCGCCCTTCATCCGCGACCACATCATCCGCGTCACCGACAAGGCCTTTGACGACTTTGCCGGCGGCGCCACCGATGCCGGGCAGATCCGGCGCCTGCTGGGTCTTTGAGCGTGTACGCCGCAGCCTTGCCCACACCGACTTGCCCATGACGCACCAGACCACAGCCTCGCAACCCATCCGCCTGGGCATGGTCGGCGGCGGCGAAGGTGCCTTCATCGGTGCCGTGCACCGCTATGCCGCCCGGCTGGACGACCAGTACAGGCTGGTGGCCGGCGCCTTGTCGGCCACGCCCGACAAGGCGCAGCGCTCGGGCCAGGCCCTGGGCCTGGCGGCCGATCGCATCTACAGCGACTATGCGGCGATGGCGCGTGCCGAGGCCGCGCGCGAAGACGGCATCGAGGCGGTGGCCATCGTCACGCCCAACCACCTGCACGCACCGGTGGCCGCCGCCTTCCTGAAGGCCGGCATCCATGTGATCTGCGACAAGCCGCTGGCCCTGACCGCCGCAGAGGCCCGCAAGCTGCAGGCCCTGGCCGCCAAGACCGGGCGGGTGTTCGCGTTGACCCACAACTACAGCGGCTACCCGT
>JANNZD010000141.1:0-12780 GCA_031410435.1 Betaproteobacteria bacterium
TGCTGGGCGGTGCACCGGTCCCGCCACCGGCACCTTCGCCACCACCTGTACGCCGGGCGCATGGAACATGCAGCGCATGTTGCAGGCCGCCGATGCGTTCCCGATGAACCTCGGTTTCCTCGGCAAGGGCAACGCAAGCAAGCCCGAGCCTTTGCGCGAACAGATCGAGGCCGGTGCCATCGGCTTGAAGCTGCACGAGGACTGGGGCACCACGCCAAGCGCGATCGACAACTGCCTGGACATCGCCGAGGCCACCGACACGCAGGTCTCGATCCACAGCGACACGTTGAACGAATCGGGTTTCGTCGAAGACACGATCGCCGCGACCAAGGGCCGCACGCTCTGCGCTTTCCACACCGAAGGCGCGGGTGGTGGCCACGCGCCCGACATCCTGCGCGTCGTCGGCGAGGCCAACTTCCTGCCCAGCAGCACCAACCCGACGATGCCCTACACCGCCAACACGGTGGACGAGCACCTGGACATGCTGATGGTCTGCCACCACCTCGATGCGTCAATCGCCGAGGACCTGGCGTTTGCCGAGAGCCGCATCCGCCGCGAGACGATCGCCGCCGAGGACGTGCTGCACGACCTGGGCGCGATCAGCATGATGAGCAGCGACAGCCAGGCCATGGGCCGGGTGGGCGAGGTGATCATCCGCACCTGGCAGACGGCCCACAAGATGAAGACCCAGCGCGGCGCGCTGGCCGGCGACAGTGCCCGCGCCGACAACCAGCGGGTCAAGCGCTACATCGCCAAATACACCATCAACCCGGCGCTGGCCAATGGCATCGCCCACGAGGTGGGCAGCCTGGAAGTGGGCAAATGGGCCGACATCGTGCTGTGGAAGCCGGCCTTCTTCGGGGTCAAGCCCAGTGTGGTGCTCAAGGGTGGCTTCATCGCCGCCGCTGCCATGGGCGACCCGAATGCGAGCATCCCCACGCCCCAGCCAGTGCACTACCGGCCGATGTTCGGCAGCTACGGCAAGGCCTTGGGCGCCACCTCGATCAGCTTCGTCAGCCCGGCCAGCCTGGCCAGCGGCGCGGCCGAGAGCTACGGCCTGGCCAAGCGCCTGGTGGCGGTGCGCGGCAACCGCAGCGTGACCAAGCGCGACATGGTGCACAACGCCTACCTGCCGGTGATGCAGGTCGACGCCCAGACCTACCAGGTGCGCGCCGACGGCCTGCTGCTGACCTGTGAGCCGGCCACGCTGCTGCCGATGGCGCAGAAGTACTTTCTGTTCTGAAGCCCGGTGGGCGGCGCCGGCCAGGCCTGCAGCAGGTGCCAGGCACAATCGCAGCGTGATCACCCGCAAGCCATCGCCGCATTGGGCCCTCTGGGTCTTCGCCCTGGCCTTGCTGCTGAAGTCAGCCCTGCCCTTGCTGGCCAGCGCGTCGGCGCAATGGCAGGGCAAGGCGCTGGTCGAGGTTTGCACGGTCTACGGCGTGGCGCAGGTGGCGCCGGCCGGCGAAAGTCCAGCCCTGGCGGGTGACGGCGCTGGGGTGCACGGGGCCGCGCACTGTGCACTGTCGGCCTTGGCGGCGCTGGCCACGCCCATGCCGCCGGCCCAGGCGGCCTGGCCGGACCGGCCGGCCCCGGCCGCCCCGCATTGCGCGCACGCACCGCCCGCCCCTGATGCCAGCGCAAGCTGGATCGCGCGACGCAAGCACGGCCCCCCCGGCATCGCCTGAGCCCGCCCTGGCCGGCTTGCCGGCGCCGCGGCCCGCTTGTGCACAGGCGCAGCGCGCCGCGTCAGCAGTGCCTGGCCGTACCGGCTTTGCCTTCCCCTCCGCAGCCCGGCTGCCCAGCTTTCAAAGACCCTCGCATGAACCTCAGATTGGCAAGACCTGCCCTTTGCACCCTGTTGATCGCGCTGCTGCTGTGCCCCTCGGCCCAGGCCCATGGCGGCCAGGCCGGTGACATCGTCATCACCCACCCCTTTGCAACCCCGACGCCCCCCGGCGCCCGCAACGGTGCGGCCTATTTCGTCACCCTGGAGAACACCGGCAAGTTGCCCGACCGCCTGCTGAGCGCCAGCACGCCCGTGGCGCAAAGCATCGAAATCCACACCATGTCGGTGGATGACGGCGGCGTGATGCGCATGCGCGAGTTGCCCGACATCGCGCTGCCCCCTGGCCAAGCGCTCAAGATGCGGCCCGGCGGCGGCCTGCACCTGATGCTGGTCGGGCTCAAGCAGCCCCTGGTGGCCGGTGACACCTTCGTGCTGACGCTGCGCTTCGAGCGCGGCGGCCGCACCGAGGTGAAGGTGGTGGTGCAAGTGCCCAAGCCTCGCACGGGCGATGCCGCAGCGCACCAGCACTGACCCGGCCGGGCGGGCAGGCGCTGCCGCGTCAGCGGTGCAGCAAATCAGGGTGACATCCGCGCGGCGGCCGGGCCTCAAGCGCCGCCACGCCTGAGCGCCGGCTTGCGCGGCACGGCGCTGCTACGTCGCTGCGACCGGGCCGCTGCGGGCGCAGCGGTGGGGGCGCTGCTGGCGGCTTCCAGCCACAGCAGCGCCTCGACCTGCGCCACGAAGTGCTGCAGATAGGCCGGCGAAAGCTCCTGCATCAACTGCAAGGCGCGCAGCGCCAGCAGTTGGGAATTGAGCGGCCCCGGGTTCAGCGGCAACTGGGCCTGCGAGCGGCTGAGCTGCCGGTCTATGCTGAGCCGGGCCCAGGTGCTTCGGAACTGCAGCATCGTCTGCAACTCCACCGGCTGGCCCGACGCCGGGGCGCCGGCCAGCACCGGCCGGTCGAGCAGCGTCACCAGCGCGGCCAAGGGCCCGGGCCGGCCGGGCGAGGCCGGTGCCGGCCCGGTGGCCAGCGTGCCGGCCAGCGCCGGTGCGCAGCGCGCCGCCAGAGCGGCCAGCGCGCTGGCCAGGCGGGCGTCCAGCAGCTGCCGCGCCTCGCCCTGGTGCGCTTCGGCACGGCGGGCCAGCGCCGCGACATAGGCAAAGCGCACCGGGTCGATGCGCTGCGCGCCCAGCGCCCGCAAGGCGTCCAGGGTCAGGCTGGGCGCCGCATCGGGCGCCGGCCTGGGCTCAGGGGCGGGGCGTGCCGGGGCCATTCGACGAGCGGGGCACCGGAGCCATCTCGACACGGCGGTTGCGCGAGCGGCCGGCGGCATCGGCGTTCGACGCCACCGGCTGCTCGGGGCCGAAGGCAGCGGCGAACACCGACGCGGACGGCAGGCCCGCTTCCACCAGCACCCGGGTCACGGTCAGTGCGCGCTGGGCCGACAGCTCCAGGTTGTCGGCGAACTGGCGGTTGCCATCGCGCAGCTGACGGTCGTCGGTGAAGCCGCTGACCATCAGCCACTCGTCGCGGCTGCCCAGGTAGGCGCGCAGCGGCGTGGCCAGGCTCTTCAACAGCTGCCGGCCCTCGGGCTGCAACTGGTCGGAGTTCAAGGCGAACAGCACGCTGCCGCTGATGCCGATGCGGCCGTTGTTCAGCGTCACCCGGCCGCTGGCCAGCGGCCCCGCCAGGGCCTGCTCCAGCGCGTGGCGGCGCTGTTCCTCCTGCTGGCGCTTCTGCACCTCGGCCTGCAGGTGGCTCGCCAGTTCCAGCTGCACGCCCAGCACGCAGACCAGCATCAGCACAAAGGCGCCCAACAGGCCCGACATCAGGTCGCCGAAGACGGCCCAGACCGGCGCCGTGCCCTCGAGCGTGGCGTCGCCGTCGTCCATCAGGCCAGCTCGTCGGCCAGCCGGGCCGGCCGGCGCCCCAGGGCCTGCAACTCGTCGACGATTTGCTTCTGCGCGCCCACGCTCAGGTCGATGATCTCGCGCGCCTGGGCCACGTAATAGCCCAGCTGCTCGTCGCTGCGGGCGCTGGATTTGTCCAGCGCGCTCTCGATGCGCTGCAGCTGGGCCGTCAGGGCCTGGCTGGACGCGCTGAACAGCCCGACCGCCACGCCGAAGGCCTCGCCCAGGCTGGCCACCTCGACCGCGCTGCCGCTGAGCTGCGCGCCCACGCTGGCCAGCCGGCCGGCCTCGGCGTCCAGGGTCTGGTTGAGCCGCGCACCGGCCTGTTGCAGCTGGCCGGCCGAGGCCGCCACCAGCGCGTCGATGGCCTGGCGCTGGTCGGTGGCAGCCTGGTTCACCGCGGCCAGCAGCGTGGCCAGCGTGCCCATGATGCGGCTGCGCTCCTCCAGCAGGGTGTTGTCCCGGGCCAGGCTGTCCGACAGCTGCTGGCGCATCAGGCCCACCACCTCAGCGGCGGCGCGCGGCGCCTCGGCGGCGCCGTCCATCAGGCGGGTCAACTCGGCCAGCGTGCTGCGCGCCTGGGCATCGGCCTGGATGTGCAGGCTGCGCGCGGTCTGTTCCAGGGTCTGGCAGATCTGCTGCTGCTGGCCCAGGCTTTGCGCGCCGGCCTGCTGCCAGGCCTGGCGCAGCGACTCGGCCATCTCGGCCAGCGACGCCGTCCAGGCCGCCAGGCGCTGCTGGTCGCCGGCAGCGCTGCCGGCCTGCAGCGCGGCATGGGCCTGGTCCACCGTGGCCAGCAGCGTGGCCGAGCGCTGGGCGAAAACGTCCACCGCCGCCGCCAGCGATTTCTGCACGCCCGAGGCCAGGCTGTGGCTGCTGTGCTGCTGCTGGGCCAGCGCCTCACGCCAGCGATCAGCCAGCTCGGCGGCCGTGGCCGTGAAGCGCTCACCGGCCAGGCCCAGCTGCTGCGCGGCGGTGTCGGCCAGGCGCGCGTGCAGGCCGTGGGCCTGCTGCGCCAGCGCCGCCAGCGCCGCCGCCTGCCCGGCCTGCCCGGCCTGCTGGCGCGCATCGACCGCCGCCAGCAGCGTGCTTGCACCCTGCTCGAAGCGCAGTGCAAAGCCGCCCAGCGACTGCTGCAGGCCGTCGGCCAGCGCCGTGTTGCTCTGCTCATGGCGCGCTAGCGCCGTGGTCCAGACCCCTGACACGGTGTCCACGGTCTGGCCGAAGCGGGTGGACAGGCCGTCCAGCTGGGTCTGCACCACGGCCACCATGCCGGCCTGGAAGGCAGCACTCTCGCGGGCGATGCCGCTCAGCGTGGCCTGCACCACCGGCTCGACCGTGGCCACGGCCAGGCGGGCACTTTCGCCCAGGCTGTGCTTGAGCGAGCCGTCGACCGACGCCGCCAGCGCTGCGTAGCTGGCCTGGGCCTGGCCGTGGAAACGCTCCTGGCTGGCCAGCAGCCGCTCGTTCAGGCCCTCGCTGTGGCGCGCCAACTGCGCCATCAGGGTCTCGACCTGGGCCAGCACCGCCGGCATAGCCTGGGCCTGCGACTGCAGCGCGGCCAGCGTGGCCTCGCGCTGGTGGGCCGCCGAGAAGGCCCGCAGGCCGGTGGCCACCAGGCCGTCCAGCACCTGGGCGGCCTGCAGGCGCTCGCGCCGGCACAGCGCCGACACCAGGCCCAGCATGGCCGAGGCCGCCACCCCGGCCACCGAGGTGCCGAAGGCCAGCCCCAGGCCCTTGACCGGCGCGGCCAGCGCGGCGCGGATGGTGGGCAGGTCGGTGGTGGTCTCCAGCGCCAGCACCGCGCCGTTGAGCGTGACCACCATGCCCAAAAAGGTGCCCAGCATGCCCAGCAAGACCAGCAACCCGACCAGGTAGGGCGTCAGCGCCGGCCCGGGCAGGCCCACCCGCTCGCCTTCGATGCGCAGGCGCACCGGGTTGCGCAGGCTGGCCGGCACCCGCGCCAGCCAGCCGGCCAGGCCTGGCAGCGGATCGGTCACCTGGTCCAGCGCCGCGCGCAGGCCGGCGGTGGCCTGCTGGAAACGCCACAGCTCGAACGCGCCCACGCCATAGACCGCGCCGATCAACAGCGTCATCGTCAGCGCCAGCGGGCTGCTGCCGACATAGCCCCAGGCCACCCAGGCCACCGCCGCCACGCCCAGCGCAAAGGCGGCCACGCTCCAGGGCCGGTTCATGGCTGGGCCCGGACCGCGTCCGCCGCGCTGTGCGCCAGCGCGTCCACCAGGCCCTGCAGCGGCAGCAGGCGCAGGTCCAGTTCGGCCAGCAACACCCGCTGCAGCTCGGCCGCCGCGGCCGCCAGCGTCAGCGGCCGGCGCTTGAAATGCTGGCCCAGCCAGCCGGGCACGGCAGCCAGCAATTGGCGCTGGCGTCCGGCCAGGGCGCCGTCCAGCACCGCGTCCAGCGCCGCCAGCCGGCCCAGGGCCGGCGGGCCGGCCTGCAGCGCCGACCGCAGTTGGCCCCGCAGCGCGCCGATGCGCGTGTCCATCGCCTGCTGGTGGGTCTGGTATTGGCGGCGCAGGGCGGAGAAGTCGGCAGGGTCCATCGGCGGCATGTCTGGGGCGGGGCTCGATTGGGCGGGCTGGGCCGGGGCGGACCTGGCCGTGCGCTGCGGCGCGGCCGCCAGCACGGGGTCGCGGGTGATGGCCTCGGACAGCTCGTGGCGCAAGCGCCGGCAGGCGTCGGCGGCGGCACTTGCGCGGGTGGCCTGGTCAGCGCCGCCCGCCACCGCTGCGGCGGCCGGGCCGGCCCCCATCACGGCCGACAGCGCGATCGCGTCGGTCCAGGCCAGCCAAGGGCTCCAGCGCTCGGCCAGCGTCAGTGGGCTGGGCGCGGCATCCGCTAGGCCCAGGCCCGCCAGCAGGCGCACCAGCGCAGTGCTGTTGAAAGGGGTGGCGCTGGTCAGACGGGGCTTGACGCCATCCATGGCATTCACGGCAAAACCCAGGATTTTACGTCAGCAGCCGCTGCCGACCGGCCGGTGTGCCAGCACCAGTGGCCCCTCTGGCGGCCCCCTGGCGGCTCCGAGGGCGGCGCCGCGCGGCTTGGCCCGGCGGCCCAGGGCCTATGCTGCCGGCCCAACGCGGGCCGCCGGCCCGCGCGCAACGGCCCCACCCGCCCCCGCCCCCCACAATGCAAGCCCTGCTCGACACCATCGCCACGATGGACCTGACCACCGACGCCCGGCGCATCTTCCACGGCCGCGGCGGCCTCTACCCGGGCTGCGAGCACTGGGCCCTGGACTGCTTCCCCCCGGTCTGGCTGCTGACCGGCTTCCAGCCCGCCAGCGATGAGGGTCTGGCCACCGTACACGCCGCGCTGGCCGCGCGCTGGCAGCAGCTGGCCGGCGACCAGCCGCTGAACTGGGTCTTCCAGTGCCGCCACGCCGGCCACAGCAGCACCCGGCTGATGGCCGGCAGCATGCCCGAGCCCCATGTGGTGAGCGAGGACGGCGCACGCTACGCGGTGCACCTGCTGCAGGGCCAGAACCATGGCCTGTTCCTGGACATGGCCGCAGGCCGGCGCTGGGTGCGCGCGCATGCCGCGGCCCGCCCGGGGCTCAAGGTGCTGAACCTGTTTGCCTACACCTGCGCCTTCTCGGTGGTGGCGCTGCAGGCCGGCGCGCGGCAGGTGACCAACCTGGACATGAGCCGGGGCGCGCTGGCCACCGGCCAGCACAACCACCGGCTCAACGGCCTCGGCGCCGGGGCCGGCTTCCTGCCCCACGACCTGTTCAATACCTGGGGCAAGCTCAGCCGGGGCGGGCCCTATGACCTGGTCATCGCCGACCCGCCCAGCTACCAGAAGGGCAGCTTCGTGGCCGGCAAGGACTATGCGCGCCTGCTGCGCCGCCTGCCCGACCTGCTGGCCCCGGGCGGCCAGTTGCTGCTGTGCTTGAACGCGCCGGAGCTGGGCAGCGACTTCCTGCAGGACTTGATGCAGGTGGAGGCGCCCGACCTGGACTTCGTGCATCGATTGCCCAACCCGCCGGCCTTTGCCGATGTGTCGGCCGAGCGCGCGCTCAAGGTGCTGATCTACCGCGCGCCGGATTGACCTGCGGCGGGGCCCGGGCGGCCGATGTCGGCACCGGGCCGCCTGGGGCGTTTGCAGCAGGCGCCCGGCTCACTTAAAAACTTGGAAACCCCAACAGACACCGGTGTGCTGAGGGGACAGATCGTGAAAACCTGGCGATGCCCGACCGCAAATATCTCTGGATCGGACCACAGACCTGGCTTGCTGGCCAGGCCGGGCGCTTGAAGGCCGAGGGGGCACGCTACTTTGCCTAGCTGGAGGCGAAGTCACCGCGCTCGATCGAAGCCCCGTTTGAGCGCTTGGCGCTAAGCCAAAGCGCTGCAGCACCCGACACCTTTGGCCACGACCTAGACGCCCTGATCGGCCCGCGCCTGGCCGCCGGGGCAGGCCATCATGGCCTGCCGAGGGGGGGCACCACCGCTCAAGCCGCCATCGCAACTGTCGCCAAAAGGGCCTGCACGCCCAGGCGCATGACTGCACGGGCCTGGGCCGCGTCCAGGCCTTGTTCGCGCCGCAGCCGGATCCAGGCTTCAAAGCTCAGCACCAGGTCCAGTGCATCCAGCAAGGTTGCGTGCTGCGCCACCCGCTCGGGCAGCAGACGCCGCAGCAGGTCGCGCTGCAGCGCGGCCGAATCCATCAGGTTGCGCGCCAGAAAGGGTGATTCATGGCGGTGCACCTGGGCCGCCAGGTGCATCGCAGCCGTGCGGTCGTAGATATCGCTGCGAAAGTCTATGCTCCTGAGCACCCGGTCCTGCCAGGTCGCCCCGTCAAGCCGCGCCTGCAGCAGTGGCTGCACCTGGGCATCGATGTCGACGCTGATCTCGCGGTAGAGCGCGTCCATGTCGTCGAAGTGGCGGAACACCGTGCGCAGGCCCACATCGGCGCGATGCGCCACCTGCTCTGCGGTAGGCGTGATGTAGCCCTCGAAGACCAGGGCAGTCAAGGCGTCGACGATCTTCTTGCGGGTGGCGATGCTGCGCTTGACCCGGCCGTCCGCCCTGGGCGCCTCGGCGCCCGGTGGGTCGGCGCGGGCGGGTGCCGCGGATCGCGCCGCAGGCTGCAGCATTGACGGGGTTTTTCTCATGGCCTGGATTTTGCCGTTGCCGGGCGCGCAGCAAGTTGCCGATGGGCTCGCGCCCGGTGCGCGCACGGGCAGGAGGCCGGGCGGCCATCAGCCAGGCCCAGGCCTCTAGCGTAAGCCCCAGGTCACAGCCAAGGCAATAGAAATGACACTATTCATGTCAAAACAATCAGTGCCCCGGAGCCCGCACATGCACAGTCACCTCATCTGTCGCACGGTGCTTGCCTGCATGGCCCTGGGCGGCACTGCCGCTTCGGTGCAGGCAGCGGACGGGTTCAAGCTGCGCTTTCCGCTGTCGGGCACGTTGGGCGGTGAGATCGTGGCGCAGGTCGACAACCCGGGCTTCTTCGCCAGCGTTTCGCTGACCCAGATCGAGATCGACAAGATCACCGACGACACCGGCCATCCCTTCCAGCAAGTCAAGCCCGGCAGCTTTGCGACACCCGCAGCCATTGCCAGCGTGGTGCGCACCGCCAGCGACACCGGCACCACCGCCATCGATCTGCAGCAGTCGCAGACCAATGCCAACTTCATCGTCGGCTACCAGAGCGAGAAGCGCTACGGTGGCGGCCATCTGCTGCTGGCGCTGAACCTGCCCCACATCACGCGGCTGAACCGCCAGATCACCTACAGCGGCATCACCCCCAGCTTGACCACCCTGGCGCCGGCCTTGACCTTGCCGCCTCTGCCGGCTGGCACCGGGGCCGCCGCCCAAGCCAGCGCCCAGGCCGGTTTCAATGCAGCCTAGCAGGCCCAACTGAAGGCACTGTCGACCGCCGGCAGCGGGGTGATGGACGGCGTCGGCGATGCCGAACTCACCGCTGCCTGGGTCTATCGCAAGGACGACCTGAAACTGGTCACCGGCCTGACCCTGGCCCTGCCCGCCGGCCAGTACGACGCCGCCAGCAGCCTGAACATCGGTTTCGGCAACTTCTACACCCTGCGTCCGGGCGTGGCGGTGGCCTACAACCCGACCACCCACTGGACCCTGGGTGCACGCGGCAGCCTGGCCTTCAACACCCGCAACAAGGACAACCAGATCAAGAGCGGCGACTTCGGCGCGCTCGACCTGGCCGCCGCCTACCGCTCGCCCATCGGCGTGTTCGGTCCGCACCTGGTGCTGATCAAGCAGTTCACCGACGACGAAGGCGGCGCCCTGGGCGCCAACCGCTTCAGCTCCAACGGCGCCGAGTTCTTCTTCACCACCTTGATTCCGCAGCTGGAGGCCGCGGTGAACCTGTCCTACTTGACGACCCTCAACTCCCGCTATGCCTTGAGCGGGTCGTTCTACCAGCTGCGCATTACCAAGGCCTCTTGACGGCCGGCTTGCATCGGACAAGACGCCAAACGCTGCGCCAGCCGGGCCGGATGGGCCAGCCCGGCGCGTAGGCATCGACCGGGTCGATGATCCGGCGGATCGGCCTGATCCACGCACCGTCGGGCGGGTCCGGCACTGGCATTGCGGCGGTGCCGCGACCGCGCCCAACCCGCCGCATCGGCGTGGACAGGTCCACCGCCCGCTGCCCCAAGGGAGCCTGCTTCAGTTCAGCAAGCGGATCAGGCTGCCCAGATGCACCAAGGCAGCCACCAGGGCCAGCACCAGGGCCACCGAGGCCCGTGGCCGCAGCGCAAAGCTGACCATCACCTGGGCCGGAAAGCTGAAGGTCATGGCCGTCGCCGTGGTCTTCAGCGCATGCACGTCGCGCAGCGCCGGGTTGACGACCATCGCCATCAGGTCGCGCCGGCTGCGGTAGCGCATCGCGCCCACCACATGCCAACCGGGGTCGGGCACGGTGTTCCAGGCATCCACATAGCCGCCCACCTTGCGCATCGCCAACATCGGGTGGCCGCCATGGCGCAGCAGGATCTTGACGAACTGCCGGGCGTAGGCCTGCAAGAGCGCCAGGCCCAGGGTAGGTACTGCAGTGACCGGGTGCGCCACCTCGCCCGGGTGCACCCGCACCAGATTGCTCATGATGAATTCCCGGCCGTCGTCGGCCTCCAGAAAGGCCCGCAGCACGGCCGGCTCGGTGTAGTCGTTGATCCGGGCGCGTGCCGCCTCGGCCATGAAAGCATCGATCTCGGCCGGACGCAGCGGCCCGCGCCAGTTGTCGTAGCAAAGCCGGAAGGCCAGATACACCCCCAGCGCCACCAACCATACCCACCATAAACCGACCATGCCGCCCCCCGCCCGCTTCGTCTCAACACCCGGCCCAGCGCCGTGACCGCGCAAGCGCAACGGCCGCTGATGCTGGGGCCAGCTTGCCCCAATCTATTGGCACTATAAGTGCCAATAATTGCCCGGTCAAGCAGCGGTCGTCGATGCCGACCCGGTGGCGCGCACCATCGCCGTGGCCGCTCACCGTTTCTGGGTCGCCTTCGACCGGCATCGGGTGGCTTTCTCCAACGACGCGGGCCCGTCTTGGCGCCGGCCGAAGCCAGGCGTCAAGCCATCGAATGGGTCACGACATGAGTCACGCGCTAGGAGCCTGTCGGGCTTGGGGCGTCGAAGCGAAGTTTGGCCCCAGCGAGGCCAGTTTTTGTCGGATTTGCAGACCCATAGCTGTAGCTATGGGGCAAAAAGCCGGCAAAAAATGGACCGCTGCGGCCAAACTGTAGCCGACGTTCCCCAAGCCCGACAGGCTTCTAGGCCAGGCGGCACTGGCATCGGCAGTCTGGGAGAGTGATCGCCACCGCGCAGCGCTGAGCGAAGCGCTGGTCGACTGGCGGTCCCAGCCGGCTGTCCGCAGCGCCGCACTGGAGAACGATTCAGGCTTGCGCCGTCTGACCGACCAAATCCTCTATCTAAGGATTCAAGAAATTGCAGGGTGCAATGGGTGAACGCTTGGTGCCAGCCACGCCGACTTGGTTGCGTGAGCCGCACGAGTCCTGGCCCATGCGTGACCGCCTGGGCCGGCGTGAGAAGGTTGGGTTTGTGGATGTCGAACCCTGGCCGGTTTGGCGCGACGCAAGAAACCGGCTGGCGCATGAGTACCTGGGAACGGCCGACCTGCGGCACGCTGCTGTACTGGCGGCCATCGACATGGCGGCCGCGATGCTGCGGGCCTGGGCGCAGCGGACGGCCCGGCTGCCGCCCACGGCAGTCTCCGGCTTGGTTTGAGGGCGCCCTGCCCCGACGGTGTTGTTCATCGCCACCACAGCAGGGACGGGGCGACACCCAGCAGGACAGCGCAGGCACCACTGCCGCGCGCTTTGCTGCGCTGCTGCAATGGGCACTCGGCGACCAGCGCATTGATGTGGTGATCGCAGCCCCCAATATGCCGGACCAAACCATTCATCAAGTGGCGCATGCCAGCGGCCGCGCCTTGTTAGCGCTGCGCCCGGCTTGACTCAACGCCTGCAACACTTGGCCGATGTGGTGCTGCGTGAAGCGGCGCACCTGGCGCAAACTGATCAGCGTCACTTCGGGCCCGGTTTTCGGCTGCGCGAGGCCACCCTCCAGTGCCATGGTGGCACAGGTCAAACAGCTGGCAGACCCGCTCTCGTCGCGTCCGGGCCCTGGGCCGGGCGGTTGTTCCACCGGCAGGCCCGGCCGCACCCACGCATCAGCTAGCGCCGCCGCCCCTTCTTGCGCGCCGGTCGGAAGGCCGGCGCGCTGGCCATGGCCTCCATCAACAGCATCGCCTCGAAGGCATCGGGGCCGTCGTCGTCATCTTCGGCCAGGTCGATGCCGGCAATCGCGTTGCGCCGGGTGCTGGGGTTGCTCAAGCCGGTGATGTCCTGCTCGATCTGGCGGCTGGCCTGCTGCAGATCCCGGATGTCGCGGTCCAGTGCGGCGTCAACCGCAGCCGGCGTCAGCTCGCGATGCACCAAGCCCACGCCGGCGCGAAAGTGCGCAGTGCAGTCGCCCAGCTCTTGCTGCAGGGCCGCCAGTTGCTCTTTCAGCACCCGGTTGTAGTGGGCCAGCCTGGCCTCGGGCAGGTTGGCC
>JANNZD010000142.1:0-3911 GCA_031410435.1 Betaproteobacteria bacterium
ACCGCGCCGAGCGCGCCGCTGCCGTCGTAGTTGACGGTGGTGGTGGGGCTGCCCAGGCCATTGCGGGCGGTGACCGTGGCGCTGAAGGCCTGGCCGGCGTAGCTGAAGCTGCCGCAGGCGGGGCTGGCCGAGACGTCGAAGAGGTGCGGGATGAATCGGCCCACATTGCCCGAGGCGGTGCCGGCCACATTGCCGGTGCCCAGGTAGTCGCTGTCGGTCAGGCTGGGGGTCAGGCTGATGATGCCCACCTCGGGCCAGTTGAAGCTGCTGCCGGTGGCCGCGCCGCCACTGAAGGCACCGAAGCTGCTGCCATTGTTGAGCGCCGGCGCCGCGCCGCCGCTGGGTTGCACCAAGGTGGCGGCCAGGCGCACTGTCTTGGGCGCGGTCTCCTGGCCGAAATTGGGGGTGGCATTGCCGCTCGCGTCCACCGCCGTGACCGTGGCCGAGAAGGCCTTGCCGGCCGGCATGAAGGCGCTGCCGCTGGCCGCGCTGGCCGCCGGGTTGTTGCCGGGGCTGGCGATGGCGCCGGTGGCGCAATCGCCGGCGGCGTAGCTGCTGCAACGGATGGCCGAGACCGTCAGCCCGGCCGGCCGCACCACAAAGGCATTGCTGCTGCCGGCCAGCGGGCCGGCCAGCGCGCCGCTGGCGGCCTTGCTGGCATGCAGCGTGATCTGGCCGACATCGGCATAGTTGAAGCTGAAAGGCGCGTTGCCGTTGGCATCGAAGGTCATGGGCACCGCCGTGCTGCTGCTGACGCCGCTGCTGGGGTTGCCGGCGATGGCCACTGCGCTGCTGCCGGTCAGCGTCAGCCGGTTGCCCGCCGAGCAGCTGGTCGGGTTGTTGCACTGGGTGGCCCAGTTCACGCTGTTGGCGCCGGTCAGTGCGGCCTCGCAGGCCTGGGTGGTGGTGTTGGTCTTGACCGCGCGCAGCATATAGGCGGCCGATGCCGAGCCTGCGGTCTGGGTGGGCAGCGTGGCCGCCGCACCGTTGGCCACGCTGGCGATGATGAAGCCGGCCGCGGTGAAGCTGATGCTGCAACTGCTGCCAGCCGCGCAGCTGCTGCCATTGGGGCAGCATTTGCGGGCGTTGGTGGCCAGCGCTTGCTCGCCTGACAGGGTGACGGTGGCGACGGCGCCGGTGGCGGCCGAGGCATGACTCAGCGTGGTGCTGGCCACGCCCGTGGCATCGAAAGACAGCACGGTGCCGGCCAGTGCGCCGGCGCTGGTGCCCAGGGTGGCTTCATAGCCTGCCAGCGTGGTGGCCTTGTTGGTGCAGGGGCTGCTGCTGTTGGCGCAGGCGGTGACGGTCACGGTGCTGGCCAGGCAGCTCAGCCCGGTGCTGGGCAGGCTGATCTCGTAATGGTCGATGCCCGAGGTGCAGGCATGGGTGCTGGTCGTCAGGGATTGGATCTCCAGCGCGCTGAGCGCGCCGCTGTAGATCCGCACCTCGTCGATATAGCCATTGCTGGTGTTGCCGGTGTAGGCGCTCGGCGCACCGGTGATGCTGCCCATGCGCTGGGCGCCGATATAGAGCGTGGCGGTATCGCCCAGCGTGCCGTTCAGGGTGGTGGACGCGCTGCCGGCCAGCGTGCCGTCCAGATAGATCGCCAGGCTGCTGGTGCTCGCATTCCAGCTTACCGTGACCTGGTGCCATTCGTCGGCCGGGTAGGCATAGTTGGCGCTGGTGGCGGTGGACACCGTGCCGGCGCTGTCCTGCAGCGAAAACACCAGCGCCCCCGCGCCGTTCTTGGCCAGGAAGAAGTGCCGGTCGCCACCGCCCAGGTTGTTGGACGCGTCGAACAGCAGGCGTGAATTGCCGTCGTTCCATGCGGCATTGCTCGAATACCACAGGCTCAGCGTGCCGGCATTGCCCAGGCTGTTGGGGTCGATGCCGGTGTTGATGCCGTTGGTGCCGCTGCCGCTGGGGATGCTGGCCGCACCGCAGGTGCCCGGGTTGCCGCTGATGGCCGGGCCGGGCGGGCTGCCCACGCTGGCCCCGGTGGGCGCGGCGCTGCCCAACTTCGAGGCGGTGCGGCCATTGCCGCTGCCGTCGGCCACGGTGGCGAAGCTCGAGCCGTCGAGCGCATAGTAGGCATAGACCGCCGACGGGATGGGGAAGTTGTCGGTGGCGCTGTTGTTGTCGGTGTTGGCATCGCCGCCGGTGCCCGACACCGTGGCAGTGTTGCTGACCGTGCCGCTGGCGCCCGCAGCGACGCTGGCGCTGATCGTCAATGTCGCAGCCGATACGCCGACGGCCAATGCGCCGGTGCGGGTGCAGGTCACGGTCTGGCCGCTGTTGCTGCAGGTCCAGCCAGTGCCGCTGGCGCTGGTGAAGGTCAGTGACGCCGGCAGGGTGTTGACCACGGTCAGCGGGCCGGGCTCGGTGCTCAGACCTTCGTTGGCCACGGTCAGCGCATAGCTGACGCTGCCCCCCGGGCTGATCGGGCTATTGCGCACCATGGTGATGGCCGAGTCGATGGCCGAGGGCTTGAGTGCCATCAGGTGGCCGATGCCGTAGTCGGCCAGGCTGCCCGATCCGGTGGCGGTGGCCTGCACATTGCCGGTGGCACCGATCGGCGCAAAAGGCGTGGTGGCCATCTGGATGGTGGTGCCGATCGCATTGGAGACCAGCGGCGCTGACTGGTCGAGCCGCTCGACCAGGCCACTGATGCCGGTGGGCGGGTTGAAGCTGGATGCCGAAAGGTAGGCGATCGACGAGACCACCATGGTATTGGCCGACACGGTGTTGATCGAGCTGGCCGAGTGGGTCATGCCCGAGGCGTTGATCAGCGCGCTCCAGACCGTGCCATTGCCATCTATCGGGTTGCGGGTGGCAGTGTCGATGCCCGAGAAATGCAGGATGCCGCCCACTGCGGTGCCGCCGGCGTTGGCCGAGTTGGCAAAGGTCCAGGTGTAGGTGGACGGCTCGTTGACACCGACGATCTTCAGGTAAGTCACCAGCGACATCCCGCCCGGCGCGGTGGAGGTGCCGCCGCCCGGTTCGTCGGTGAAGGTCAGAAGGATCCAGCCGCTGGGCGCCACTGCGCTCATCGACCGCGGCCGTGCAGCGATCGACGCGATCAGCGCGTCGCCAGGCTTGGCGCTGGCGGGGCGGGTGATAGTCATCGCGCCAGCGCTGCCGTCGGTAGGCAGGCCGTCATTGCGGCCGCTGACCGCGCCCAGGTAGACGATGGTGGCCTGGGCCGGCGGCGCCAGGCTGGCCAGCCAGCACAGCAAGAGCAGGCAGGCCGCGCGCCAGACCGCGGGCGCAGGGGCTGGCCGGGCGCGCGCCGGGCTGCCTTGATCAGAAAATCTCGCGCACATGGACAGTCTTGCGCGTTTCTGCGCTGTACACGCCGAAGCTGGCACGCGCCGCGGGGTCGCGGTCCTGGGTGGCGGCGCAGCTGCCGTTCAGCGCGCGCAGCCAGGGTTTGGCGGCGCCGGTGCTGGCCGGGTGGCTGGCATTGCAGGATTGGTCGCTGGCGCTGCTGCCCAGGTTGAGGGCCAGGTCCAGGGTCAGGCTGCTGCCGGCCGGGCTGGGCGCGGCCATGGAAGGAACGCAATGCGTCGGTGTAGCCCGCCGAGCTGGCGCCGACGGCATCGCTTGCGCGCAGCCCCAGGGTCTGCGGCGCGGTGCTCTTGCTGGTGAAGCTGTAGCTGGGTGAGCCGGCTGCCACCCCGGCGCTGAAGGCGGCTGCGGCGATGCTGTTGCCGGCCAGGCTGCCCAGACCGAGCGCGCCGCCGTCCGACAGGGTCAGGGCCTTGGCAAAGACCGCGCCGAGCGCGCCGCTGCCGTCGTAGTTGACGGTGGTGGTGGGGCTGCCCAGGCCATTGCGGGCGGTGACCGTGGCGCTGAAGGCCTGGCCGGCGTAGCTGAAGCTGCCGCAGGCGGGGCTGGCCGAGACGTCGAAG
>JANNZD010000143.1:0-47847 GCA_031410435.1 Betaproteobacteria bacterium
GTGCGCGAATCGCGTGCGCGGGCCTTGCTCAATGCCTGCTCTATGAACTCTGGTGAATGTTGAATCTTTTGCATGTTGGGTCGCTCCGGCGCGGATGATCCGCGTGAAAGGGGAGGCGACAACTAGTCTGACGCAGGGGGCCAGACTGTCGGGGTCGATCTTGAGCTTCTTGGCGTTGGCAATGGCATCTGCCAGCTCTTTCTGCTTGTCGGCCAAGCCGGCCGGCTGAAACTCTTGCAGCGTAGTGCGCAGCGTGGGCAGCAGATCTTGCCCCAGGAACTGGCTGATCTCATCCCGCTTGGCGTTCATGATTCGGTAGATGCCAAAGTCCAGGTCCGCCTGGTCCATCTGGAACATCTCTTTCAGCTTGCTGATCAGCTGCTGGCGCTTGTTGTCGTTGGGGGTGCTCATCGGCGGCGCTTTCAGGCGTAAGGCTGGAACTGGTTGTTATCTCGGCTGAGCAGTTGCATCAGCTTGGGATGAATGAAGAGCTTCTCTTTGCCGAACGGCATTTCTCGCAGCACGCCCAAGTCAGCCAGATCATGCAGATAGCGTGAGGCGGCTTGGCGCTGGGCGATGCCCTTGTCCACCAGGTTGCCGATGCGGCAGTACGGCTGCTCGAAGATCACGTCCACCAGTTCGCGTGTGTAGATCTTGGGCAGCCGCGCGCGCACGTGCTCGGTGGTGTGCTCGGCCAGTTTGCGGATGGCGGCGATCTTGCCGGTGGTCCACTTGGAGGTTTCGGCCACGGCCTGCAGCATGAACTGCAGCCAGGGCTCCCAGGCCTGGTCTCGCGTCACGCCCAACAGCAGGCCGTAGTAGTCGGCCTTGTGCGCAATGACGTGGCGGCTGAGGTACAGGATGGGCAGGTTCAGCAGCTCTTCCTGGATGAGGTAGAGGATGTTGATGACGCGGCCGGTGCGGCCGTTGCCATCGGTGAAGGGGTGGATAGCCTCGAACTGGTAGTGGCCCACGGCCATGCGAATCAGCGGGTCCAGCTCGGTCTGGTTGTGCAGAAAGCGCTCCCAGTTGGCCAGCATGTCGCGCAGGCGCGCTTCGCCCTCGGGCGGGGTGTAGATCACCTCACCCGTGCGGTCGTTGATGAGCTGCGTGCCCGGCGTGCGCCGGATGTCCATGTCCACGCCCTTCAGGGTGCGGCAGACATCTACGGCGGTGGCGGTGCACAGTGGCCGGTCTTTCAACGACTGGTAGCCGCGGTGCAAGGCGGTGCGATAGCGCAGCGCTTCCTTGGTGGCAGGGTCGGCGTTGTCTTGGCCCTGCGCGGGACTTTGGGCATATTGGAAGAGCTGGTCGGTGGTGGTGACGATGTTCTCGATCTCCGAGCTGTCCTTGGCTTCCAGCAGGGGGATGGTGTTGATGAGCATCGCCTGGTTGGGGATCAGCTCGGCGGCCTGCTTCAGCTCGGCCAGGGCTGCACGGGCCTCGATGCAGGCCTTGAGCACGGCACGGCTTTCCAGCTCGCGCGCCGGGGGCAGCGCGGGCAGCTGGTTGTGCGGCAGTTCAGGGCGCCACAGGGAATCGAGGTCCGTCATGATGCAAAAATGCTATTTTGGAGACACATTGGCAGCTTATGTCGCTGCGGGCGACACGTCAACCTGACATGTCGATGTATTTTCAGTTCATCGACATGACACCGGCCACATGTTCGCTGCGACAACACGTGACGGCCGTCATGTCGCCAAAATTGCACTTCTAGAACACTAGACGACGCTCCAGCGAAGCACGAACAGGCTCTGGTTGCGGCTGGCCCGGTGGAGCCGCTTCTGAAGTGCGGCGATGAGCGCATCACGCCGGGCTTCGATCTCGTCTTCCACGGCGAAGATGTCTTGCCGCTGGCGGCGCTGCTCGGCCTCGGTCTTGCGGATGTCCTGCTGCAGGCGTTGGGCGTCTTCCATGCTCAGCGCCATGCGCGCCTGGCGCTTCAGGCCCTTGAGCTTGAGCTTGGTGTCCTTCAGGGCCTGCTCGGCCGATGCGATGCGGTCCTCGGCCCAGGCTTCGAGCTTGTCTCGCTCTTGCTGGAAGAACCGGTCATTCAGCTCCAGCGCACGGCTGAGCGTGGCCTCAAGCTGACGCTGCACGTTGCCTTGCAGCGCCATTGGCGGGCTGGCTTGCAGATCGGCCGCGGTGGCCGAGAGGTAGAAGAGCTTCTCGCAGCTCTCCTGGTCGATCACTTCGCCTGCGTCGGTGATGCAGGTGAAGACGAGATGCTCCTCTTGCTGAAAGCTGTCCAGCTCCAGCAAGCTGAGCTGCATCCACCCGCCCTGCCCAACCAGGCGCTCCACCATGCTGATGCGGGGCTTGTGGCTGCCGTAGTGGAAGGTCAGGCTTTGCGCTGGCGCTTGCAGGTTCCGGCCTGTCTCCAACACGTACTGGCCCAGTGGGTGCGTCAGCCGGTAGATGCGGGCATGCTCTGGTGGAGTTTCGCCCTTGCGGATGAGCTGGTAGGCGCCCATCGGAGCCTGCAACACCGGCGGCGCCTGCAGGTCGAAGGCCAGCTTGGTGGAATCGAAACGCGCCTGGCCGGCCAGCACGTATCGCGTCAGCCACCAGAAGAAGCGGGTGATGCGGTCCAGCTGGCTTTCTGCGCGTTCCTTCTGGCTGCGCAGCAGGTCGTGGATGTCCGCGTCGAAGTGCTCGAGGAGCAGCTTCTCGGTCTCTTGCATGCGAGCTTGAATGTCGGTGTCCAGCTCGGTACGCAGCTGCGTGAAGGCGGCGTCGATGTCGGCCGGTGTGCGGCAACGGTCATAGATCTCGGCGATGCGCCTTTCAAAGTCGATCCCGCTTTCGATCTGCCCCAAGACTTGGTCGGAGGCACCGAACACGCCGTCGAACAGGTGGAACTTGTCCTGCAGCAGTTCCAGCACACGCTGGTCGGCTGCGTTGCGCTGGTTCAGGAAGTTGATGACCACCACGTCGAAGCGCTGACCGTAGCGGTGGCAGCGGCCGATGCGTTGCTCCACGCGCTGCGGGTTCCAGGGCAGGTCGTAGTTCACGACGAGCGAGCAGAACTGCAGGTTGACGCCCTCGGCCGCGGCCTCGGTGGCGATGAGGATCTCTGACTCAAGGCGGAAGTGGTCGATCAACGCGGTGCGCCGGTCGATGGCTGGCGAGCCCGTGACGCGATCGGCGCCGGTGTTCTTGGCCAGCCAGCGTTGATAGATGCCGGTCGACGCCGGGCCCTGGTTGCCACCGCTGAACATGGTGACCTTGCCTGCGTAGCCGTGGGCTTCAAGGTAACGCGCCAGGTAGTCTTGTGTGCGCCGAGACTCGGTGAAGATGACGGCCTTGCGGGCTGCGCCCATGGCGCCCATGCGCTCGAAGCCTTGGTGCAACGCCGACAACAGCGCATGGGACTTCTGGTCTTCGCGGATGTTGCGTGCCAGGCGCAGGTACTCGTCCAGCTCGGCCAGTTCCTCGCGCACCAGGGCGTAGTCCACTGGCGGTGTGCCGTCGGCGGCCGGGGTGGCGGGCTCAGCGTCCTCCAGCAGGTCTTCATCGAGGTCTTCGTCTTCGATGAGCTGCTGGATCCACTCTTCGTCAATGGTCTGCTTGTCGAGCAGGCGCTGCAGGCGGGTGCGGATGGCTTGCAGTGTGGCAACCACTGCCTCGGTGGAAGACGCCAGCAGCTTGCGCAGGATGAGCCCGACGAGGTGCTTCTGCCGGCTGGGAGTCGTTGGGCGCATAGCCCGCATCGACTGCAGCACGGCTCGCGCCCAACGCCGCGCCCAGCTTGTCGGCCAGGGGCGAAAGCACGTCGGTGAACTGGTCGCTCGATCCCATTCCCCGGCCTCCCGAGACGATCACCCTTGCCGCCGTGAGTTCCGGCCTGTCATTGCGGGCGATCTCGCTGCTCAGGTGGGCTGACAGGCCCGAGTCGGGCGCGGAGGTGACGACTTCGATCACGGCCGAGCCGCCGTGAGCGGGCGCGGCATCGAAGCCCGTCGTGCGTACCGTCATGACCCGCACCGTGTCAAGGCTCTGTACCGTGGCGATCGCGTTGCCGGCATAGATCGGGCGCTCGAAGATGTCGGCGCTCACGATCCGCGTGATGTCGGAGATCTGTCCGACGTCGAGCTTGGCCGCCACCCTCGGCGCGCAGTTCTTGCCGGCCGCAGTGGCCGGGAACAGGATGTGGCTGTAGCCCTGTGCCGAATTGGCAACTACGGCCAGCACCTGCGCCGCGATGTTCTCGGCCAACCCGTGCGAAAACGGCTCGCCGTCGGCATGCAGCACCTTCGTGACACCGACGATCTGCGCCGCAGCTTGCGCGGCACCGCCAGAGTTTGCACCCGCGATCAGCACATGCACATCGCCACCGCACTGCACTGCAGGGCTGCAGTAACCGTGTTCAGCGTGGCAGCCTTGATGTCGTGGTGGTCGTGTTCGGCCACGACCAGAACGTTGGGCAGCGCTTGCATGTCAGATCACCTTCGCGTCGTTCTTGAGTCTTGATACCAAGGTAGCCACGTCGGCCACCTTGATGCCGGCGCTGCGCCGGGGGGGTTCGCTGACCTGAAGGATCCTGAAGTGCGACTTGACGTCCACATCGAGATCGCCAGGCATGAGCACGTCGAGCCTCTTCTTCTTGGCTTTCATGATGTTGGGCAAGGTGACGTAGCGCGGCTCGTTCAGGCGCAAGTCGGTGGTGATGACGGCGGGCTGCTTGAGCCTGATCGTTTCACTGCCGCCATCGATTTCGCGCGTCACGATGGCGTGGCCGTCGACCAACTCGACGCTCGATGCAAACGTCGCTTGCGGCAGGCCGGCCAGCGCGGCCAGCATCTGACCGGCCTGGTTGCAGTCGTCGTCGATCGCCTGCTTGCCCAGAATCACAAGGTCAGGCTGCTCCTTGTCGAACAGGGCCTTCAGCAACTTGGCCACCGCCAGCGGCTGCAGTTCCTCGAGCGTCTCGACCAGGATCGCACGGTCGGCGCCGATGGCCATCGCGGTGCGCAGGGTCTCCTGGCACTGCGTGACACCGCAGGATACTGCGATCACCTCAGTGACCAAGCCCTTTTCCCGCAGCCGGACCGCTTCTTCGATGGCGATTTCGTCGAACGGGTTCATGCTCATCTTGACGTTGGCGATGTCCACGCCGCTACCGTCTGACTTGACTCGAACCTTGACGTTGTAATCAACGACACGTTTGACGGCGACGAGTACCTTCATGGTCTGGGCTCCGGTGGGGTGAGGGCGGGGTTCAAACCAGGCTGGTCGCCGGCATCGCCATGGTGGCTGCAGCCACACCTGGCGCGCGCTTCGCTGACGAGGTCGTCATCACCAGCGCCTGGCCATCAATCACCACCGTGTCGCCGACGCGGCATACCGTGTCGAGCGTGACGCGGCGGCGCGCGAGATCGATCGCATGAACGCTCACGCTGGCATGCACCGTCTGGCCGATGCGCACCGGCGCACGGAAGTTGAGCTGTTGGCTGAGGTAGATCGTGCCCGGCCCGGGCAAGCGATTCGCCACTGCCGCCGAGATCACGCTGGCCGTCAGGAAGCCATGGGCGATGCGTCCGCCGAAGCGGGTCGTGGCCGCGAACTCCTCGTTGATGTGCACGGCATTGTTGTCACCCGAGACACCGGCAAACAACACGATGTCGGCCTCGGTGATGGTCTTCGAGAATGTGGCGCGCATGCCCACCTGCAGGTCTTCGATGTCGTGGCCGTTCATCTCGTTCATGGTTGTCTCCTTGAATACCTGTTCGGCTCGAAGTTCGGCACGCGATGAGGCACCGATGTCAGAACTGCGCGTCGCTCAGGCCCAGCGTAGTGATGGCGCCGTGCAGAACCTCGTCGCGCAACGCGCCGGCTTCCGGCAGCACGTGCAACGCGTAGTGGTGGGCGGTGATGCGCTTGGCGGCAAGGAAGTCGGCGTCGGCGTGGACATCAGCATGGCCGCGCGCCAACTGGGTGGTCGCGGCATCTGCCAGGCGGGCCATCAACCAGCCGCCGATCACCGTGCCGCACAGCTTGAGGTAGGGCACGGCACTGGCAGCCGCCTCACGCGGCGGCGCCGCAAGCAGCCCGTCGGTGGCGTCAGTCAGCGCACGCAGCGAGGACGTCAGCGCCGCCCTGATGGCGCCGAGCGTGGCATCGCCATGCCCGCCGATCAGCGCCGCATCGTCGGCCATCGTCGATATCAAGCGCTTCATCGCCGCACCGCCATCGCGCGCCAGTTTGCGGCCGATCAGGTCGTTGGCCTGGATGCCGGTGGTGCCTTCGTAGATCGTCGTGATGCGCGCATCACGCAGGTGCTGCGAAGCGCCGGTTTCCTCGATGAACCCCATGCCGCCGTGGATCTGCACGCCGTTCGAAGTGATGGCCAAGGCGTTTTCCGTGCACCAGCCCTTGACCACCGGGATCAGCAGGTCGACCAGCGCCTTGGCGCGGTGTCGCATCGCGTGGTCTTCATGGCCCTGGGCTCGGTCCATCAGGCCGGCGGCGTAGTAGGCCAACGCGCGCATCGCCTCGATGCGCGCCTTCATGTCCATCAGCATGCGGCGCACATCGGGGTGGCCAATGATGGTCTTGCTGGGGGCACCCTCGCGGCCCAGCGTCTTGCCTTGAACCCGGTCCAGCGCAAAACCGCGCGCCTGCTGGTAGGCGCGCTCGGAGATCGCCACGCCTTCCAGGCCGACGTTGAGCCGGGCGTGGTTCATCATCGTGAACATGCAGGCCAGGCCCTGGTTCGGCTCGCCCACCAGCCAGCCGATGGCACCCGGGCCTTCGCCGAAGGACATCACCGCCGTGGCGCTGCCGTGGATGCCCATCTTGTGCTCGATCGACGCGCACACCAGGTCATTGCGTTCGCCCAGGCTGCCGTCGTCATTGACCAGGATCTTCGGGCACAGGAACAGCGATATGCCTTTGACGCCCGGCGGCGCATTGGGCAGGCGGGCCAACACCAGGTGCACGATGTTCTCGGCCAGGTCGTGCTCGCCCCAGGTGATGAAGATCTTGGTGCCGGTGACGCGGAAGCGGTCCCCTTCGGGCACGGCCTTGCTGAGGATGGCCGCGAGGTCGGAGCCGGCCTGCGGCTCGGTGATGTTCATGGTGCCGGTCCAGCGCCCCTCGACCATCGCCGGCAGGTAGCGCTGCTTGAGTTCGTCGCTGGCGTGGTGGGCGATCGCCTCCACTGCGCCCAGCGTCAGCATCTGGCACAGCGAAAACGCCATGTTGGACGACTTCCACATCTCCAGTACCGCGGTCGACAGCAGCGTGGGCATGCCTTGGCCGCCGAACTCGGTGCGCGCCGGCATGCCGTTCCAGCCGGTGTCGCAGAAGCCCTTGTAGGCGGCCTTGAAGCCTTCGGCGGTGGTCACCACGCCCTGTTCCCAGCGGCAACCCTGCAGGTCACCGGCCTTGTTGATCGGCGCCAGCACGTTGGATGCGAACTTCGAGGCCTCGTCGAGGATGGCGTCCACCAGGTCGGTGGTGACTTCTTCGTTGCCGGGCTGGGCCAGCACGGCGTCGAGCCCGCCAAGCTCTTTCATCGTGAACAGCATGTCGCGCAGGGGCGGAGCGTAGTGGCTCATGGTCGTGTCTTCCTTGAAAGCGTGTTGAGCGGTGACGAAAATCAGTCGGTCGATGTGTCGGCCGGCGACTTGTTGCCACCAAACTTGGCCAGCAGTTCACCCACCAGCCCGCGCCGGAAGGCCAGCACGCAGACGACGAAGATGACGCCCATGATCACTGTCACCCAGGGGCCGACCTTGTCGGCCAGTTCGTTCTCGAGCGCGACGATGGTGAAGGCGCCCACCATCGGGCCGAACAAAGTGCCCAGGCCACCCAGCAAGGTCATCAGCACCACTTCACCCGACATGTGCCAATGCGCGTCGGTCAGCGACGCGAGCTGGAACACCAGCGACTTCATGCCACCCGCCACACCGGCCAGGAAGGCCGACAGCACAAAGGCCACCAGCTTGTACTGCGCCACGTCGTAGCCCAGGGAAATGGCGCGCGGTTCGTTCTCGCGGATCGCTTTCATCACCTGGCCGAAGGGTGAGTCGATGGTGCGACGGATCAGCCAGAAGCCAGCGCAGAACACCGCGAAGACAAAGAAGTACATCGCCAGGTTGTCGCTTAGGTCGAAGAGGCCCAGCAACTTGCCGCGCGGCACGCCCTGCAGCCCGTCCTCACCGCCGGTGAAGGGCAGTTGCACGGCAAAGAAGAAAACCAACTGCGCCAGCGCCAGCGTGATCATGGTCAGGTAGATGCCGGCGCGCCGTATCGATAGCGCGCCGAACAGCAGGCCCAGCAGCGCCGCCACACCACCCCCGGCCAGGATCGCCAGTTCCGGGGTCACACCGTAGGCCTTGCTCAGCCAGGCGCAGACATAGGCGGCACCGCCGAAAAACGCCGCATGGCCAAAGGACAAGAGTCCGGCGAAGCCCAGCAGCAGGTTGAAGGCGCAGGCGAAGAGTGCGAAGCACAACACCTTCATCAGGAAAGTCGGGTAGACAACGAAGGGGACCAGCAGGCCGATGGCGATCAGCAGTGTGTAGCCCAGGGCCTGGCGCGACGAAGGCGCGAACTTTTGGACAGCGGTGGTCATGGGGTTTCCTTCAAGCCTGCTTGCCGAACAAGCCGGCGGGACGCACGAGCAGCACGACGATCATGATCACGAAGATCACGACGCCGGAGGCTTCCGGATAGATCACCTTGGTCAGGCCTTCGACGATGCCCAGACCGAGGCCGGTGACGATCGAGCCCAGGATCGAGCCCATGCCGCCAATCACCACCACCGCGAAGACAACGATGATCAGGTTCGATCCCATCAGCGGGTTCACCTGCACCACCGGTGCGGCCAGCACGCCGGCAAAACCGGCCAGTGCCACACCGGCGGCGTAGGTGGCAGTTACCAGCACCGGCACGTTGATGCCCAGGGCCTGCACCAGTTGCGGCTTCTCGGTCGCAGCCCGCAAGGTGGCGCCCAGCGGCGTGCGCTCGATCACGTACCAGGTGCCGAAGCACACGGTGAGTGCGGCCACCACCACCCAGCCGCGGTACAGCGGCATGAACATGAAGCCCAGGTTGGCGCCGCCCTGCAGCGCCTCGGGCACCGGGTAGCTCTCGCCCGAGACACCGAAGAAGTAGCGCATCGAGCCTTCCGCGATCAGCGCAAGGCCGAAGGTCAGCAAGAGGCCGTACAGATGGTCGAGCTTGTACAGGTGGCGCAGCATCAGCCGTTCCACCAGCACGCCGGCCACCGCCACCACCGCCGGCACCGCCAGCAGCGCCACCCAGTAGTTCATGCCGAACTGCGTCAGGCCGATCAGAGCCAGGAAGGCGCCCAGCATGTACAGCGCGCCGTGCGAGAAGTTGATGATGTTGAGCAGGCCGAAGATGACCGCGAGGCCCAGGCTCAGCACGGCATAGAAAGAGCCGTTGATGAGCCCGAGCAGCAACTGCCCGAACAGTTCCTGCGAGGTGATGCCGAAGACTTGCATGTCGATTTCCCCGTTTCCTGATTTGCCCGATGTGCCGAGTGCCGTTTGCCGCTTGCGACCAGCCGGCGCGGCGCCCCAGTGAAGGAGCACCGCGGCACGGCGGGATTTACTTCTTGACCAGCGGGCAGGTCGATGCCGACAGCGGCTGGAAGGCCTCGGCCGCCGGGATCGTGGCGCGCACGTTGTAGTAGTCCCAGGGCGTGGTCGACTCGGCCGGCTTCTTCACTTGCAGCAGGTACATGTCGTGCACCATGCGGCCGTCGGCGCGGATGCTGCCGTTCTTGGCGAAGAAGTCGTTCACCGGCGTGGCCTTCATCTTCGCCATCACCTTGGCGGTGTCATCGCCACCCACGGCCTTGACAGCATTGAGGTAATGCCAGACCGACGAATACTGCCCCGCCTGCACCATGGTCGGCATGCGCTTGTGCTGCTCAAAGAAGCGCTTGGACCAAGCGCGTGTGTCGTCGTTCAGGTTCCAGTAGAAGCCCTCGGTCAGGTACATCGACTGCGTGACCTTCAGGCCCAGCGAGTGCACGTCGGTGATGAACATCAGCAGCCCGGCAAGCGACTGCTTGGGCGTGATGCCGAATTCGGCTGCCTGCTTGATCGAGTTGATGGTGTCGGCGCCGGCGTTGGCCAGGCCGATGATCTGCGCGCCTGAAGACTGCGCCTTCAGCAGGAATGACGAGAAGTCGGAGCCCGGAAACGGGTGCCGCACTGCGCCCACCACCTCGCCGCCGTTGGCCTTGACCACCGCCATCGCGTCCTTCTCCAGCGAATGGCCGAAGGCGTAGTCGGCCGTCAGGAAGAACCACTTCTTGCCGCCGCCCTGGGTCACGGCCTTGGCCGTGCCGTTGGCCACGGCATAGGTGTCGTAGGTCCAGTGCACGGTGACGTCGTTGCAGTCTTCGTTGGTCACGCGCGTCGAGGCCGCACCCGACACCAGGGCGATGCGGTTCTTCTCCTTGGCGATTTTCTGCACCGCCAGCGCCACCGAAGTGGTCACCAGTTCGCTGACCACGTCGACGCCGCCCTTCTCGAACCATTCACGCGCCTTGTTGGCGGCGATGTCACCCTTGTTCTGGTGGTCGGCCGAGACCATCTCGATCTTGAAGGCGGGCTTCTCCTTGGCCAGGAAATCGTCGATCGCCATCTGTGTGGCAATCAGGGTGCCTTTGCCGGCGATGTCGGAATAGGCGCCCGACAGGTCGGTCAGCACGCCGATGCGCACGACACCGTCGGAGACTTGCGCCTGGGCGACGGGGGCGAGTGCGGCACTGACGGCCGCCACGAGCGCGAGGGTCTTGAATTTCATCGATGTCTCCTGGAATGTTGGAATGGACGGGGGTGGGACGATGGGGGCGCGGGAACCGAGCGTGGGCTCAGACACCCAGCAGCTCATGCAGCATTTCGGTCTTCTCGGCGAGTTCGGCCTTGTTCACGGTGGCGACGATGCGGCCGTGTTCGAGCACGTAGTGGCGGTCGGCCAGCGGCGCAGCAAAGCGGAAGTTCTGCTCCACCAGCACGATGGTGTAGCCGCGTGTCTTTAGCAGGCGGATCACCTCGCCGAGCTTCTTGACGATGACCGGGGCCAGGCCCTCGGTGATCTCGTCGAGCAAGAGCAAGCGCGCGCCAGTGCGCAGAATGCGCGCCATGGCCAGCATCTGCTGCTCTCCGCCCGACAAGCGCATGCCGGGGCTGCTGCGGCGCTCGTAGAGGTTCGGGAAGACGGTGTAGATCTCATCGAGCGTCATGCCGCCCGAACGCACCAGGGGTGGCAGCATCAGGTTCTCTTCGGTCGACAGGCCCGAGAAGATGCCGCGCTCCTCGGGGCAGTAACCCAGCCCGAGCCGTGCGATGCTGTGTGGCGCCATGGCGGTGATCTCGGTGCCGTTGAGCATCACCGAGCCCGTGCGCCGGCTCACCAGGCCCATGATGGCTTTCATCGTGGTCGAGCGGCCGGCGCCGTTGCGGCCCAGCAGCGTCACCAGTTCACCTTCGTTCACGGTGAGGTCGATGCCATGCAGGATGTGCGACTCGCCATAAAAGGCGTGCAGGTCGGTGATGCGCAGCATCTCGTTGCCTGGCGTTCTTGCGACGTTCATGCTTCGACTCCCACGTAGGCTTCCAGCACGCGCGGGTCTTGCGACACCACCGCATACGGGCCTTCGGCCAGGATCTGGCCGCGCTGCAGCACTGTGATCACGTCGCTGAGCTTCTCGACCACCGACAGGTTGTGTTCGACCATCAGCACCGTACGCTCAGCTGCTACCTTGCGGATCAGGTCGGCGACCCGGTCCACGTCTTCATGGCCCATGCCCTGCGTCGGCTCGTCGAGCAACATCAGCTCGGGGTCGAGCGCCAGCGTGGTGGCGATCTCGAGCGCCCGCTTGCGGCCGTAGGGCATCTCCACCGCCAGCGTGCTGGCGTACTGCCCGAGGTCCACTTCTTCCAGCAGTTCCATTGCCCGTCCGTTCAGCTGGTTCAGGCTCTTGCCCGAGCGCCAGAAGTGGAACGAGGTGCCCAGCTTGCGCTGCAGGGCCACGCGCACGTTTTCCAGCGCCGTCATGTGGCCAAAGGTGGCCGAGATCTGGAACGAGCGGATGACACCGCGGCGCGCGATCTGCGCTGGTTGTTCGGCCGAGATATCGACGCCGTTGAAGTGGATCGTTCCCTTTGTCGGCTGCAAGAACTTGGTCAGCAGGTTGAAGACCGTCGTCTTGCCCGCGCCGTTGGGCCCGATCAGCGCATGGATGCTGCCGCGCATGACGCTGAGGTTCACGTCCTCGACGGCGGCAAAGCCCTTGAATTCCTTGGTCAGACCGCGGGTCTGCAGGATGATGTCGTCAGCCATTTTTCGTGCCCTCAGTCGATGGCCGTGGCCGAATGCAGCTGCTGGCGCAGCACGAACTTCTGGATCTTTCCGGTCGAGGTCTGCGGCAGCGGGCCGAAGATCACCTGCTTGGGCACCTTGAAGCGCGCCATGTGGGCACGGCAGTGCTCGATGATCTCGGCCTCGGTGGTGATGGCGCCGGAACGCAGTTGCACGAAGGCCGCCGCCACCTCGCCCCACTTGTCGTCGGGCTTGGCCACCACGGCGGCCACCAGCACGTCGGGGTGCCGGTACAGCACCTCCTCGACCTCGACGCTGGAGATGTTCTCGCCGCCCGAGATGATCACGTCCTTGCTGCGGTCCTTGATCTTGACGTAGCCGTCGGCCTGCACCACCGCCAGGTCACCGGTGTGGAACCAGCCGCCAGCAAAGGCTTCCTGCGTGGCGGCCGGGTTCTTCAGGTAGCCCTTCATCACCAGGTTGCCGCGGAAGAAGATCTCACCCACGGTCTCGCCGTCGGCCGGCACCGGCTGCATGGTCTGCGGGTCGAGCACCGCGATGGCCTGCTGCATCGGGTAGGCCACGCCCTGGCGGGCGTTGAGGCGGGCGCGCTCGCCAATCGGCAAGGACGCCCACTCCACCTGTTGGGCGCACACGGCGGCCGGGCCGTAGACCTCGGTCAGGCCGTAGACATGGGTGATGTCGATGCCGATGCGCTCGCAGCCTTCGATGATCGCGGCCGGCGGTGCCGAGCCGGCGATCAGGCCGTGGATCGCGTGGCTGATGCCGGCGCGCTGGGCCTCGGGGGCGTTGATCAGCAGGCCGTAGATGATCGGTGCGCCGCACAGGTGGCTGACCTGGTGCTCGCGGATCAGGCTGAAGATCAGCGCCGGATCGACCTTGCGCAGGCACACGCTGGTGCTGGCCTGCAGGGCCAGGGTCCACGGGAAGCACCAGCCATTGCAGTGGAACATCGGCAGCGTCCACAGGTAGACCGCGTGGCGCGGCATCTCCCAGGTGACGATGTTGGACACGGCGTTCAGGTAGGCCCCGCGGTGGTGCGTGACCACGCCCTTGGGGTTGCCGGTGGTGCCCGAGGTGTAGTTCAGTGCAATCGCATCCCACTCATCGGCCGGCAGTTGCCAGACAAAGGCCGGGTCACCGTGGGCCAGAAAGGTCTCGTAGCTGACGTCGCCAAGGTACTTGCCGGCGGGGGCCTCTTCGTCCTCGACCTCGATCACGAAGGGGCGCGCGCCCGACGCGGTGTCTGCCTGCGGCTGTTCCATCAGCGCCAGCGCCTTCTCGACCACGCCGGCAAACTCACGGTCGGTCAGCAGCACCTTGGCTTGCCCGTGTTGCAGCATGAAGGCAATGGCCTCGGCATCGAGCCGGGTGTTCAGCGTGTTGAGCACCGCGCCTGTCATGGGCACCGCGAAGTGCGCCTCGAACATTGCCGGCACGTTGGGCAGCATCACCGCCACCGTGTCGCCCGGGCCGATGCCGCGTTGCTTGAGCCCGCTGGCCAGGCGCCGGCAGCGCGCATAGGTGTCCTGCCAGGTCTGGCGGCGGGCGCCGTAGATCACCGCGATAAGGTCCGGGTAGACGCTGGCCGCGCGTTCGATGAAGCTCAGCGGCGACAGGGCCACGAAGTTGGCTTCGTTCTTGTCCAGGCCCTTTTGGTAGGGGTCGGTTGGCAACATCGTGTCTCCTTCATGGGTCGTGGCCTGCCCGAAGGGGGCAAGGGCGGCAACGAAGACCGAAGGATGAGCGACGACTATTTCATGAGCCGCAATCCAATGTGACGAATGATTGCAGCAGCATGATCGGGGGCAGGCCGACTCCTAGAATCTTCGGCATGCCCACCGATTCATCGCCGTCGAGCCTGCTGTGAGCGAACCCGTCCGCCATGCGCCAGACGATCGCTACAAACGCTATGAATCCCTGCAGGCGGCGCTCGACCTGATCGACCAGGGCTTCACGCTGATCGACCGCGACCTGCGCTTTGTGGCCTGGAACAAGACCTTCCTGCGCTTGCTCGACTTTCCGGTGGAGATGGGGTTTGTTGGCGCACCTTTCGAGAGCTTCATGCGCTACAACGCCGAACGCGGCGACTATGGCAGCGGCGATGCGCAGGCTTATGTCGACGAGCGCATGCGCATCGCCCGTGCCTTCGAGCCGCATGACATTGAGCGCACCCGCCCCGACGGCACGGTGCTGCGCGTGCGCGGGGTGCCGGTGCCGGGGCACGGCTTTGTGACGCTGTACTCCGACATCACCGCCCAGCGCAGCGCCGAGCGCCTGATCCGTGAGCAGACCAGCCAATTGGAAAGCCGGGTTGCAGAACGCACTGCTGAACTGCGCCGCAGCGAGGCGCAGATGCGGCTGATCACCGATTCGATCCCGGCGCTGGTGGCCTATTTCGACCACCGGCGGGTCTACCGCTACATCAACCGGGGTTACCGTGAATGGTTCGGGCTCGACCCCGCCAACCCCGGCGCGGTGAGCGCCAAGCAGTACCTGGGTGCCGCCACCTATGCGGGCATCCGGCCCAACGTGGCGCGGGCCCTGGCTGGCGAGGCGGTGACCTTCGAGTACGAGACGACGCTGGTCGGCGGTGGCCAGGTCGTCGCCCGCACCACGCTGATCCCGGAGATTGCCGCAGACGGCATGGTCGCCGGTTGCTTCGAGCTGACCTTCGACATCACCGAACAGAAGCGCGCCCACGAGATGCTGGTGCAGGCCCAGAAGATGGAGGCGCTGGGTCAGCTGACCGGCGGCCTCGCGCACGACTTCAACAACATCCTGACCGTCATCATCGGCAACCTGAGCGCACTGGCCGAGGCCCGCGCCAGCGATGCGAGCGTGACCGAGTTTGTCGAGCCTGCGGTCGAGGCGGCACGGCGTGGCGCCGATCTGATCAAGGGCCTGCTGTCGTTTGCGCGCAGGCAGCCGCTGGAGGCCCAGGCGGCCGATGTGGCACCACTGATTGCCACGGTCGGGCGGCTAGTGCGCCGGTCGCTGCCTGACAGCCTGCAGCTCGACATCGCGGCCCCAGACACGTCGCTGTGGGCCTGGATTGACACCCATCAGCTGCAGAACGCGCTGCTCAACCTGATCCTCAATGCCCGCGATGCCACGTCGGCCGGGGGCTGCATCGCGGTCCATGCCTCGATGCAGGTTCTGAACAATGTCGAGGCTGCCGCGCGTCAGCTCGAAGCCGGGTCCTATGTGCGGATCGATGTCAGCGACAACGGCAGCGGCATGGACGCCGCCACCCAGGCCCGGGTGTTTGAACCCTTCTTCACGACCAAGCCGCATGGGCTGGGCACCGGCCTCGGCATGGCAATGGTCTACGGTTTCGTCAAGCAGTCGGGCGGTGCCATCGACATCCGCAGCAAGGTCGACCAGGGCACGACCGTTTCCTTGTGGCTGCCGGCGTCGGACGTCGCGGTCGCGCCGCCCGGGCCGCTGGATGGCGGCCCCGACGAAGCGCAGGGCGACCAAGGGCTGGCGCTGCTGGTCGATGATGATCCGGCCGTGCGCCAGGTCGTGCGACGCCATCTGCTGGACCTGGGCTTCGTGGTGATCGAGGCCGAGAGTGGAGGTGAGGCGATGCAGATCCTCGATCAGACGCCGGGCATCGCGCTGCTGCTGACCGACGTGGTGATGCCTGGCGGGGTTGACGGTCGGGTCCTGGCAGCCCATGCCCGCAGGCGCTGTGGGGTGCAAAGGGTGCTGCTGATGAGCGGCTATGCGCCCGACCTGTTGGCAGCCAATGAGCCGCCGCTGCTGACCAAGCCCTTCACCCGTAGCCAGCTTGCTGCGCGGATAGCGGCAGCGTCGGCATGAGCCCGCCCGGCCGCCCGACGGGCGAATTCCGCAGTGCGCAGCACGAAGGTACGCCAGTGAGCGCGCCGGGCCGCTGCCAGGCGCGAATCCCGGAGCGTGCGGCGCGGAGGGTTGTCCAGTGACCGGGCCAGTGCAGCGCGACGCCGCCGACCGGTCTCGCCCAGCGCTGATCTACGTGGTCGAAGACGACGACGCCATCGCCAGGCTGGTGGTCATGGCGCTTCACGATTTCGGCTTTGCCACC
This sequence comes from Betaproteobacteria bacterium, assembly GCA_031410435.1. Taxonomy (GTDB): domain Bacteria; phylum Pseudomonadota; class Gammaproteobacteria; order Burkholderiales; family Burkholderiaceae_C; genus Pseudaquabacterium. Next base: position 16,403 of record JANNZD010000143.1, read on the forward strand.
GAGGTCTTTCGCAACGGTGCCACGGTGCTGCGCCGGCTGCAGACCGAGCGGCCCGACCTGTGCGTGATCGATCTCGGCCTGCCCGACATGGACGGCATCGAGCTGCTGCGGCAGATCGCGACGGTATCTAGCAGCGGCTTGTTGATCCTGACCGGGCGCGGCCACACGGTGGACCGGGTGATGGGTCTGGAACTCGGCGCAGACGACTACATGGTCAAGCCATTCGAGCCGCGGGAACTGGTGGCACGGGTGCGCAGCATCCTGCGCCGGCGCACCAGCGCCAGCGGCTCGGCGCCCGGGCAGCAGCGCCGACATGCCAGCTTCCAGGGCTGGCGCCTCGATTGCGCCGCCAACATCCTGCGCGCGGCCGACGGCAGCGAGCACCTGCTCGGCACCGCTGAAACACAGGTACTGCGGGCCTTCCTCGAGCGGCCGCACCAGATCCTGACGCGCGAACAGCTGATCGGTCAGCGCGACCTGTCGCCGCTGGACCGCAGCATCGACGTGCGCATCTCGCGCCTGCGGCGCAAGCTCGAAAGCGATCCGCAGAATCCCAAGATAATCAAGACGGTCTACGGTGCGGGTTACATGTTCTCGGCTGCCGTGACCTGGTCCTGACCCACCACCGAGGCCCTCGCCATGACAACCAAAGGCCTGCTCGACAAATTCGGCCCGCGTGAGGCCATGGACTGCGGCGTGGTGATCGTCGGCGGCGGCCTCGACGGCAATTTGATCCAGCCCTCGCTGACGCAGTATTCGGCCACGTCGTGGCGCTGCTTGCCATTGAAGCGGATGCCGATGTCGCGCTGGAACACCGCCGCATCATGGTGCGGGCTGCGCGGGTCGGTGGACAGGCGGTCGGGCAGCGGGGGCAGGGGGTTTTCGCTGCTCATGTTCTGCCTTGATTGGGTGCGGGTCAGCCGGCCAGGCCGGCGTAGACATGCTGCTTATCCTCGTTGGCGTCCAGCGCGGCCAGAAAGGCTTCCACCTCCTCCAACTGCTCGGCGCTCAGGCTGGCCGGCTTGACCGGGTTCTTGGGCCGGTAGCCGGGCTTGGCCGACAGCACGGTGAAGCCCTGCGCCGGCAGCGCGCGGCTGACCATGTCAAGGTCGCCGGGGTCGGTGAGCAAGCCGGTCAGGCCGGCGCCCTTCTTGATCGCGCGATCCAGGGTCTCGCCAGGGGTTGGCGGCCACCGTCAGTGGCCCGGCCGGCAAGCGGTCCAGTTGCTTGCGGAGCACTGCCAGATCACTGGCGCACAGAACGCTGCAGGTATTGCCGCGCCTTGGAGCCGTGGCTGATGGCCTGGCGCTTGACAGACACCGCTTCCCGCAGGCCACGCGCTCGCCAGCTTGCCCGGTCGCGCGGCGCATGGGTGGGCGCCCCCCAGGCCCGGTGCTGGTTCGCTACCGACCGGCCCTGTCCGTCGCAGTCTTTGGGCGCCAGCCCCCCACGCCTTCCCAGCCCCGAACGCCGCAGACCGTCGCCTGGCGCGATTCAGGGCCTGCTGCGGCGTGCGACGAATCCGATCAACCCGAGTCCTGCCAGCAGCAGGGCCAAGGACGCCGGTTCCGGCACCGGCGTGGTCGCGAAGGTGGCGCTGCCCTCCAGGATCGCCCCGGTGCGAAAGTTGTCCAGCCTGCTGAGGCCCGTGACGTCCACGGTGATGATGGCCACATCCGGCCACAGCGCGAAGTAAGTGCCGGAAACCAGCGCACCGCCAACGGTCGTGAAACTGTTGCTACCCACGGTTGGGTAGTAGGCGTTGGGGCCGTCGAAGGCCGTTTCGGAAGGCATCGTGATCGGCGTCGTGGCCAAGCTGGGATGCGAGTTGAGAAAGAAGGTGCTGGGCGTGATGCTGTCGATGACGACGGAGGTCGCCGCGACATCCGTGCCGTCGTCGGGCAATCCGAGTATCCGGCCGGTGACCGTTCCGCTGACATGCGGTGCGATGTTCGATGCATCGGTGAACGAGAAATAGAACGTCGTCGCGGCATGGGCTGCGCCGCCCGCGCCGCTCAGCATGACGGCAGCTGCCAGCGCAGCGGCCTTGACCGCCGTGCGGGCTTGTCTGCTGGCGAAGCGCCTTGCGCGCATGGCCAGCGGCGCCTTCCCCACTGAAGTGGTGGCCGCGGCAAAGGGCCTGTTTGTGCAGGTGTGCATGGTTTGTCTCCTATGGGTTGAGGCAGTTGAATAACTCTCCGCGCAAGGCGATGGCCGGGCGCCGTCCCAGGGATTGGGAAGATTCCCAATTCAAGGGCCAGGCCCTGCGCTGCTCGTGGCACATGGCCGCCGATCAGTCTGACCCTTCAGAACCGCTCCAGCCCAGGGAAATCCCTTGGGCGGCACGGCCGCCCCCCCGTTTGCAGGGTGTCTGGCGGCCGGCCGTTTGGGTGTGCCACAAAAGGGGCTGCGCGGCGTGCTGGCGCCCGCCGTCTGACGAGCCGGCTGCGCCCGCGCCCGGCCCAGCAGGTCTCGCGCAGCGGCTTCTTGTAGGGCCGCCCGTCGGCAGCTCACATGGCGTCGCGTGCTTTGTTCGGGGCGCCATGAGAGAGGAACAGGGGTGTTTGAATGCCCTATCTTTCGGCGCCACCAGCGAGCGCAGCTGGGCATTGGGGGCAAGCACGCCGTGGTCGCGAAGCGGGGGTCTGCGCACTTCGCGCAGCGAAGTTAGGCGGACACCAAAGCGGATGAGGTGCAGTCGCGGGCGGGGCACCAGCGCAGCCAGCCACTGTATGAATTCCAGCGGGCTCATGACCAGGTGCGTGGTGCCGTCGCCCCAGGGGCTCTTCAGCTTGAGCAAAACCTGGCCAGCGGCGTTGGCCAGGCACGATTGCGCCGGTAGTTGGACAAGTACCTAACATGCCGGCGTAGCACACCCGGCGTCGGCTACAGGCGGTAGCTGACCGCCCCGCCCGGCGCTACCACCACCTGCCCGGCCGACACCAGCCGGGCCAGTGCCGCCAGGGCGTCGGCCGCGCTAGCCTGGGCACCGAGCAGGGACTTCAGGATGCTCAGCAGGCGGCCCTGTTTGGTGGGCAGGCTGTCGCCCATCTTGCGCAGGCTGGCCAGCAGCTTGCGGGGCGTGGCGGCGGCCCCGGGCGCTGCGGCCGGCTTGACGGGTTTCGACTGCTGGGCCGCTGCTGCCTTGGGGCTGGCGCTGCCCATGCTGGCAGCGTCGCCTGGGTCCGGTGCCGCTGCCGCTGCCGGTGCGTGGCCGGCGCCCGCCCGGCGCGCCAGGATCTGCACCATCTTGAGCGCCGGCGGGGCCTGGGCCACGGCCGGCGCGGGGGCCGGGGCTGGAGCCGCTTTGACCGCGGCCGACCTGGCGGCGGGCGCACGTGCCGGCTTGTGCGCTGCCGGTTCGGTGGGCGCCCGTGCGGCGGCCTGGGGCACCGCCGGCGAGCGCGCCGCAGCCTTGCGCGCGGCCGGCCGGCGGCTGGCAGCAGCGGCCGGCAGGGCCGCCATGGCCTGCGGCGCGGGCACGGGGGCGGGCGCAAGTACAGGTGCAGGTGCAGGTGCAGCGGCTTTGCGCCGGGCGGCCGCGCGCTTGGCGGCGGCCACCCGGGCATGGCCGACCTGGCGTACGTCAAAACCCAGGCCTTCGGCATGCCGCAACATCGGCGCATAGCCCTTGTCATTGGCCACCACCACGATGGCGGCCTGCGGGTAGCGCGCGACGATGTAGCCGGCATAGAAGGACAGGTGGAAATCCAGCGCGTTCTTGCCTGATTGGCTGATCGGCACCAGCGACAGGCCGGCACCGAAACCGGCAAAGCGCTGGGCCAGGTCCTTCTGATGCGGGCCGTGGAACAGCCACAGATGGGTCAGCCCTGGCACCAGCACGCGCAACTCGTCTGCGTCGGGCTGCACATTCTCGAAATCCAGCAGCACATGCAGGCCGGGGTCGGCCGGGCCGGGGGTCGGCTGGCCCGGCGCCGGCAAGGCCAGCGCCGGGCGCGTCAACTGGGCGCGCAGCGGCGGGTGTTTGCGGGCGTTCTTCAGCAGCTTGCCGGCCACCGCAGCGGGCAGGTCGCAGGCCATGTGGTCGGCCAATTGCAGCAGGTAGAGCAACACGTCGGCCAGCTCGTCGTCGATGCGCGGCTTGAGGGCGGCATCCCGGTGGGCGCGGCGCGATTGCTCGGGGGTCAGCCACTGGAAGATCTCGACCAGCTCGGCCGCCTCCACCATCAGCGCCATGGCCAGGTTCTTGGGCGTGTGCAGGGGCTGCCAGTCGCGGTCGGCGGCAAATTGGCGCAAGTGGGCTTGCAGCTCGGGGATGTTCATCGGCGGCTCCATGAGGGCGTTGGCGCCCGGCGGGGTCCAAATTGGCCCGCCGCGCAGTGGACCACCGATCTTGCAAGCCGGGCCGGCGCCACCATGTGGTGTGCATGGGGCTTGCTGCCTGCAGGCCCCCGGAGATTGACCATGCAGACCCATCCCCCGACCGTCAACCCGAATGGCGCCCCGGCCTTGCCGCCCTTGGGCGTCACCTTGAAGACCGCCATCACGCTGGCTGAATTGCTGCAGCGGGTCGATGCCAGTACCCAGGTCATCGGTGCGGCACAGTACCAGAAGCTGGTGCGGCACCTGGGCGTGATGCTGGATTTGCTGGCCCGCGAGCCGGCGCTGGCCACCCTGCTCGATACCTTTCCGTCCGCCGCGATGGTCTACGAGAACCAGCGCTACGCATTGGCCGGCCTGTGCCGGGCGCCCTTGACGCAGTCGCTCGACAGCGAGTTGCAGGCGCGTGGCGTCATCAGCCGCGCCCGCGCCACCTTGCCAGCGGCTTGAGGCCGGGGCCGGCACGCCCGGGACGCCGCAGCGGGCGGGCTGCAAGCGGGTGCGTGCTTGCCGGGCCCGGCCCGGCCGCCGCCCTGTGGCTTGATGCTCAAGGCCGGCCGGTTTGCGCCAGCACCGATACTGGGCGTGCAGACAGCAAGGCTGCGGTGCGCCGCCAGCCTTGACAAGGCTGCCAGCGATCGCAAGCATCAAGCACAGCGCCAGACCGGCGTGCCAACAGACTGGAGGACTCCATGGCCAAGAGCCAGCAGCGCAGCACCAAGGAAACCAAGAAACCCAAGAAGGATGCCGGCACCAACAAGCCGCTGTCGCCCGGCGCGGTGTCGCCCACCGTCGTCACCGTGGTGCCCGAGCGCGGCAAGAAGAAGAAGTAGGCCGCAGCGCGCTGGGCCGGCGGCTCACGGCGCCGGGCGCAGGGCCGGGTCGATGTCCACCATATGCCACCAGCGGTTCCAGAACAGCGGCCGCCGGTAGCCCACGAACCAGGGGTGGGCCAGGTCGGTGTAGATGCGGTGGACATGCTGCTTGTAGGGGGCATAGGCGGCCGCCAGGCGTTTGGCCTGCAGAAACAGCGCGTCCCGCTCGGGCCCGTTGGGCAGGCTGGACATGCGCTCGTAGAGCGCATCGAACTCGGCCAGCTTGAAGCGCGCCAGGTTGGCCCCGCCGGTGGACGGCCCGTACAGGCGCTGCAGCGCGCCCTGGCCATCCAGCTGGGTGGACGACGAGGCCACGCCCCAGATCATGGATTTGCCGGCCTGCATGGCCTTCAGGTTCTCGGGCCATTTGGCGATCTTGAACTCGATTTTCAGGCCGATCGCATTCATGTTCTTCTGCCACAGCTCGTCGAGCTGGCGGGTGCTGGCATCCGGCTGGGTGTTCTTGACCAGCAGCAGGGGCTTGCCGTCGGGCAGGTCGCGCCAGCCGTCGCCGTCGCGGTCCACATAGCCGAACAGGTCGAGCAGGGCCTTGGCCTTGGCCGGGCTGAACTCGCCCATCTCGCTGCGGAAGGCCGGGTCGTAGCCGGTGGTGTGCGGCACCGTCGGTGATTGCGCGGGAATAGCCTGGCCGCGCCGGGCCAGTGCGATCTCGCGCGGAATGTCCACTGCCAGGTTGATGGCCCGGCGCAGCGCCACCTTGTCGGCGCTGTAGCCGCCGACCACCGGGTCGTCCATGTTGTAGACCGTCATCACGCCTTCGGGCCCGACAGTGCGCATGCCGACGATGCCCTGCTTGGCCAGATTGGGTGCGAGCTTGCCGCCGGGCATGGCGATGTTGACGAACTCTTCGGGCATGCGCTCGATGAAATCCTGCTGCCGGTTCAGGAAGGACAGCCAGCGCGGCTGCTGCTCCTCGATGATGGACACCTCGACCCGGTCCACCAGGGGCAGGCGCCGGCCCTTGAAGCGCGCCAGCAGGGCCTGGCCTGCGGCGTCGTTGGCGGCCGGCTCGGCTTCGTCTTCATAAAAGCGTTCGCGGTAGCCGGGGCTGCGCTCGAGCACGATCTCGGAGCTGCGGCGCCAGCTGGCCAGGCGGAAGGCGCCGGTGCCCACCGGGTGGGCGGCCAGCTTGTCGCCATAGAACTCGGCCACCTCGCGCGCCACGGCGCCAAAGATGCTGTTGTCGGCCAGGCTCTCGACCAGGCGCGGCCGCGGCTCGGCGGTGGCCAGCTGCAGGGTGTAGCGGTCGATGGCCTTCAGTCCGGGCAGCTCGCGCTCGTAGTCGAAGGGCAGGCGCTGGGCCAAAGCCTGTTTGCGCTGCTCGGCCAGGCCGAGCAGGGTCAACTCCTCCAGCTCGCCCCAGGCCGGGCTCTTGGTGGCCGGGTCGGCAAAGCGCTTGAAGGCATAGACATAGTCCTGCGCCACCAGTTCGCGTTTCTGCCCCTTGAAGGCTGGGTCATCGGCAAAGTAGATGCCGGGCCGGATGCGGATGGTGAAGCGCTTGAAGTCGGCCGACACCTCGGGCAGGCCGGCCGCGGTGAGCGGCTTGATCATCACCGGGCGCGCCAGGTGGTCGTAGAAGAACAGGCCCTCGAAAATCTGCGAGGTGATGATGCGCGAGTACAGGTCACTGATCTTGGCCGGGTCGAAGCCGGTCTCGGCAACGCGGAAAGCGTAGCGGAAGGTCTTGCTGGCGCTGCCCGCCGGGGCCGCTGCGCCGGCAAGGGCGCCGGGCGCGTCGGCGGCCTGGCCGGGCTGGGCCGCACCCAGCAGCAGCAGCCCGGCCAGGGCGAGTGCGCGGGGCTTGCGGCGGCCGCGAGGGATCAGCGAGGTCAGGGTCATCATGGGCAAGGGTCAAGCCTGAGGGGCGCGACGCGCCGGGTCCACATCCACCTGATGCCACCAGTTCAGCCAGAAGGGCGCGCGCCGGTAGCCCGTCACCCAGGGGTGCAGCAGCTCGTTGGCCACCCGGTGCACCAGTACCTTGTAGGGCATGTAGGCCACCGCCAGGCGCTTGCATTCCAGGAACATGGCCTCGCGTTCGGGGCCGTCGGGCAGGGCCTGCATGCGTTCATACAGCGCATCGAAGGCCGGCAGCTTGAAGCGCGCCAGGTTCTGCTGGCCGCTCTGCGGCCCGTACCAGCGCGCCAGCGCGTTTTGGCCGTCGGGCACGTCGGCCGACGAGCCCAGCATCCACATCTGCAGCGACCCGCCCAGCGCGGCCTTCATGTGCGAGGGCCATTGCGCGATCTCGAACTCGCAGCGCAGGCCCACCGCCGCCAGGCAGCGCCGCCAGACATCGTTGAACAGGCGGTAGATCTGCTCGGGCTCGGTCGACATCACCAGCTTGAGCGGCTTGCCGTCGGGCAACTCGCGCCAGCCGTCGCCATCGCGGTCGATGTAGCCATGCAGGTCGAGCAAGGCCTTGGCGCGGGCCACGTTGTACTCGCCCATCTCGCTGCGGAAGCTGCCGTCGTAGCCGGTGGTGCCCGGCACCACCGGTGAGTAGGCCGGCACCGCCTGGCCACGCCGCACCAGGCGCACCTCGCGCCCCACGTCGTAGGCCAGCGACAGGGCCCGGCGCAGCGCCACCTTGTCGGGGCTGTAGCCGCCCACCACCGGGTCGTCCATGTTGAAGTAGGCCATCGCGCAATCGCTGCGCAGGCTGCGGTGCAGCTGGATGCCGCGCCGGGCCAGGTTGGGCGCCGGCCTGCCCTGGGGCACGGCCAGCATCGCGAATTCCAGCGGCACCGACCCGGTGTTGGCCACCAGCGCGTCGATCTCCTGATTCAGGAAGGCCAGCCACTGCGGCTGGTTCTCCTCGATGACGGCCACCTCCACCCGGTCGACCATCGGCAGCCGCCGGCCCTTGAAGCGCGCCAGGATGGCCTGGCCGGGCGCATCGTCGGCAGCCGGCTGGGCTTGGTAGACGTCCTCGCGGTACTGCGGGTTGCGCTCGAGCACGATCTTGCTGCCACGCACCCACTGCACCAATCTGAACGGGCCGCTGCCCACCGGGTGTTCGCCGATGGACTCGCCGTACATCGCCACCACCTCGTGGGCCTGGGTGCCCAGGTAGTCGGGCGCCGACAGGATCTGGATGAAGCGTGGCCGCGCCGCCTTCAGCCTGAAGCGCAGCGTGTGGCGGTCGAGCGCGACCATGCCGGGCACCGGCGCGGCGTAATCCAAGGGCTTGCGGCCGGCGATCGCCGCGTGGCGCAACTCGGCCAGGCCGACGATGCCTTCGTCGAGCAGGGTGGTGGCCTGCGGGCTCTTGTTGGCCGGGTCGACCAGGCGCTTGAAGCTGAAGATCACGTCGTCGGCCACCAGCTCGCGCGGCTGGCCCTTGAAGGCCGGGTCGTCGGCGAACAGCACGCCGGGCTGCAGCCGCACGGTCCAGGTCTTGAAGTCGTCCGACACCTCGGGCATGCCCGCCGCCAGCTGGGGCACGGCCCGGGCCGGCCGCGCCAGCGCGTCATAGCCGTACAGGGCTTCGAAGATATGGGCGGTGATGGTGCGCGAGTACAGGTCGGTGATGCGTGCCGGGTCGAAGCTGGACTCGGCCGAATTGAGCATCACCCGCAGCGTCTTGAGCGGCGCGGCGGCCGTCGCGGCCTCGCGCGGCCAGGCGCCGGCCAGCGGCAGCGCCAGCAGCGCGCGGCGCTGCAGGTCCGGCCGGGCGGCGGGGTCGGCGCGGGGGTCTGGGGGCGGATCGGGAGGCGACGGCGGGTGCATGCGCTGGGGGCCGGGCCGGGCCCGCCGGGGTGGTGGCGAAACGGCGTGGGCCAGTCGGGGGATGGAGCGTGCAGTCTAGCGGCGGCGGGGGGGGTCGGCGCGGCGTCGCCACCCCACCCCAGGCCCGGGGTTTGCGATAGGCCGGTGTGCGCAAGGCCGTGCCCTAGACTCGCGCATCCCGAAAACCGGGCCCCGGCGCCACGAGCGCCGGCGGCCCCCAAGCCCCAGGAGCGCGCCCCGGATGTTGGCCTATGTGATCAGACGCCTGTGGCAGATGGTGCCCACCCTGCTGGGGGTGGTGTTGCTGGTGTTCACGCTGTTCCACTTCTTCGGCAGCGACCCCAGCGTGATCCTGGCCGGCCAGAATGCCACGCCCGAGCAGATCGCCGCGATCCGCCAGCAGCTGGGCCTGGACCAGCCGGCCTATGTGCAGTTCGGCATCTTCCTCCAGCAGATCGCCACCTTTGACTGGGGCCGCAGCTGGGCCACCAACGAGCAGGTCAGCCAGCTGTTCGCCACCCGCATGCCGGCCACGCTGACGGTGATGATGCCCATCCTGCTGCTCGACACCCTGCTGGCGGTGCAGATCGCGCTGGGCGTGGCCTATGTGCGGGGCTCGCTGACCGACCGGGCGCTGATGGTGGCCACCACGGTGGCGCTGTCGATCAGCTTCCTGGTCTATGTGATCGTCGGCCAGTATGTGTTCGGCTTCCAGCTGGGCTGGTTTCCGGTGCAGGGCTGGAGCGACCGCTTCGCCACCAACCTGCTCATCTATTCGCCGCTGCCGGTGCTGCTGGCGGTGATGGTGGGCGTGAGCCCGCAGACCCGGCTGTACCGCAGCTTTTTCCTCGACGAGCTGGGCCATGACTATGTGCGCACCGCCCGCGCCAAGGGCCTGACCGAGCCGACCGTGCTGTTCAAGCACGTGCTGCGCAACGCGATGATCCCGATCCTGACCAATGTGGGCCTGGCGCTGCCGGGCATCTTTGTCGGGTCCTTCCTGATCGAGGTGTTCTTCTCGATCCCCGGCCTGGGCCGCGAGGTGCTGCTGGCGGTCAACCGCAGCGACTACCCGGTGATCCAGGCCGCCACCGTCTACCTGGCGATGCTGACCATGCTGATCAACCTGGCCACCGACCTGCTCTACAAGGTGGTCGATCCGCGGGTGAGCCTGCGGTGATGGCGCCCCCCCGCAGCGGCTTGCAGCCGCCGCCTGGCGCAGACACGCCCGGCACGCACATCGAGCCCTCCGCTGGCGTCTGGCTCACCGCCTGGCGGCGCTTCAAGAACGACCGGGTCGGCCGCCTGGCCGGCGTGATCGTGCTGGCCTTCCTGCTGCTGATCGCCGCGGCCGGCACCGGCCTGTTGGCCAGCGACTGGCAGCGCGAGCTGGCCGTGCCCAATGCGCCACCCACGGTCCTGGGCCCGCGTGCAGGCGAGGATGCCGGCGTGATGGCCGGGGCCGAATCCAAGGTGCTGCCGCCGGTGGACCTGAGCGACATCGACCCGCTGGCCCCGCGCTACAAGGAGTGGGCCGACCTGGCCGGCAAGATGCAGACGACCGAGACCGTCAAGGCCCAGACCCTGGCCCTGGGCGCCGACCGGCTGGGCCGCGACGTGCTGGCCAAGGCCGTCAAGGGCACCGAGATCTCGGTCTTCGTCGGCGTGCTGGCGGCCCTGCTGGCCACGCTGATCGGCACCACGCTGGGGGCGCTGGCCGGCTTCTTCGGCGGCAAGGTGGGCGATTTTCTCGAGTGGCTGTACAACGTGTTCACCGCCATCCCCGACATCCTGCTGATCTTCGCCTTTGCCGCGGTGCTGGGCCGGGGCGTGGGCACGGTGGTGCTGATCCTGGGCCTGACCGGCTGGACCGGGCTGTACCGCCAGGTGCGGGCCGAGTTCATCAAGCACAGCGGGCGTGAATATGTACGCGCCGCCGAGGCGATAGGCGCCAGCCAGACCAGCCGCATGTTCCGCCACATCCTGCCCAATGTCAGCCATGTGATCCTGGTGCGCATGAGCCTGCTGGTGGTGGGCTTCATCAAGAGCGAGGTAATACTTTCCTACCTGGGCCTGGGCGTGCCCATCGACCAGGTCAGCTGGGGCACGATGCTGGCCGAAGCCCAGAGTGAATTGATCCTCGGCCACTGGTGGCAATTGGCCACCGCCACGGCCTTCATGGCGGTCTTCGTCACGGCTTTCTCGCTGATGGCCGATGCCTGGCGCGACGCGCTCGACCCCAAGCTGCGCGGAGCCGAGTGATGGCCCACCCCCGTAGCGCCTGCGGCGCCTCCCCCTCAAGGGGGCGTCGCCAGCAGCCCGGCACAGCCGGTTCTGCGGCGGCTGCTTGGGCCGGCCAGCTTGTGCGCCCCAGGATGCACATGACCCCGAGGGCCTGATTCCATGCTGCTTTCCATCCAAGACCTCAAAGTCGCCTTCCGCCTGGGCGAGCGCGGCGCCACCACGCTGGCACAGGCGGTGCGCGGCGTCAGCTTCGACATTGCCGAGAACGCCACGCTGGCGCTGGTGGGCGAGTCGGGTTCGGGCAAGAGCGTCACCGCGATGTCCATCCTGAACCTGCTGCCCGACAACGCCCAGCGCAGCGGGGCCATTCTCTACCAGGGCCGCGACCTGTTGCAGGCCGGTCGGGCCGAGCTGCAGGGCCTGCGCGGGCGCGAGATCGCCTGCGTTTTTCAAGATCCGATGAGCAGCCTGAACCCGGTGTTCACGGTCGGTGCGCAATTGGCCGAGCCGCTGATCAAGCACCTGGGCATGGGCCGCCGCGCGGCACTGGCGCGGGCCGAGGCCCTGCTGGCCGAGGTGGGCATGCCCGAGCCCAGGCGCCGCTTGTCGGCCTACCCGCATGAGCTGTCGGGCGGCCAGCAGCAGCGGGTGATGATCGCGATGGCGCTGGCCTGCGAGCCCAAGCTGCTGATCGCCGACGAGCCGACCACCGCGCTGGACGTCACCATCCAGCGCCAGATCCTGGAGCTGATGGCCGGGCTGAAGGACCGCCACCGCATGAGCCTGCTGTTCATCAGCCATGACCTCGGCGTGGTGGGCGAGATCGCCGACCAGGTGGTGGTGATGCGCCACGGCGTGGTGCGCGAGCAAGGCCCGGTGGCGCAGATCTTCAGTGCGCCGCAGGATGCCTATACGAAGGCGCTGCTGGCCTGCCGGCCCAGCCTGACCGACACCCCGGCGCGGCTGACGGTGATCGACGAGCACATTGCCGGCGGCATCGCGGCCCACGCCGCGCCCGCCGCCGTCAAGGACGCCCAGGCCCCGGTGGTGCTGGAGGTGCGCGCGCTGGCCAAGAGCTTTTTCCTCAAGGACGGCCTGTTCGGCAAGCGCGAGTTCAAGGCGGTGCAGAACGTCAACTTCCAGCTGCGGCGCGGCCATACCCTGGGCGTGGTGGGTGAATCCGGCTCGGGCAAGACGACCATGGGCCTGACCCTGCTGCGCCTGCACCAGCCCACCGGCGGCGAGGTGATCTTCGACGGCCAGAACCTGCTCACCCTCAGCGATCGCGAGCGGCAGGGCATGCGCCGGCGCATCCAGATCGTGTTCCAGAACCCCTATGCCAGCCTGAACCCACGCTTCACCATCGGCCAGACCCTGGTCGAGCCGATGACCATCCACGGCATCGGCGCCGATGCCGCCGAGCGCGAGGCGCGGGCCCGCGCGCTGCTGGTCAAGGTGGGCCTGGGGCCCGAGACCTTTGGCAAGTACCCGCACGAGTTCTCGGGCGGCCAGCGCCAGCGCGTGGCCATCGCCCGCTGCCTGACCCTCAACCCCGAGGTGCTGGTACTGGACGAGGCGGTGAGCGCGCTGGATGTGAGCGTGCAGGCCCAGGTGCTGAACCTGCTGCGTGACCTGCAGGACGAGCTGGGCCTGTCCTATGTCTTCATCAGCCACGACCTGGCGGTGGTGCGCTTCATCAGCGACGAGGTGCTGGTGATGAAGGATGGCCAGGTGGTCGAGCAGGCCAGCGCCGCGCAGATCCTGGCCGCGCCGCAGCAGGACTACACCCGGCGCCTGCTCAGCGCGGTGCCGCGCGGCTGGGTGGCGCCACCAGGCGGCGCCTGACGGCGCCTGACGACGTCAGGCCAGCCGGCCGGCCTGGAAGTCCTGCACCGCCTGGTAGAGCTGTTCGCGGGTGTTCATCACGAAGGGCCCGTGCTGAGCGATCGCTTCCTTGAGCGGCGCGCCGGCGATCAACAGCGCCCGGGTGGCCTCGCTGCCGGCCTGCAGCAGCACGCCGTCGGTGCCCTCGCCGGGGGTGAGGATGGCCATGCGCTGCAGCGGCACGGCGCTGCCGGCGATCTGCAGGCTGCCGCGGTAGACATAGACCAGCGCGTTGTGGCCCGGCGGGATCGCCTGCGCCAGCGCGGCGCCGGGGGCGAGGTGGATGTCCAGGTAGAGCGGCTCGGTGCGCGGGCGCTGCACGGCGCCGGCCACGCCCTGGCTGTGGCCGGCGATCACCCGCACGCGGGCGCCGTCGCGCTGCCATTCGGGGATCTGCGCGCTGGGGATGTCGCGGTAGCCCGGGGCCTGCATCTTGTCGGCGCTGTGCAGGTTGAGCCAGAGCTGGAAGCCCTCCATCACGCCCTCCTCCTGCTCGGGCAGCTCGCTGTGGATCACGCCGCGCCCGGCGGTCATCCACTGCACGCCGCCATTGCTGAGCAGGCCTTCGTTGCCGGCCGAATCACGGTGGCGCATGCGCCCGGCGATCATGTAGGTGATGGTCTCGAAGCCGCGGTGCGGGTGGTTGGGAAAGCCGGCGATGTAGTCGTCGGGCTGGTCCGAGCCGAAGGCGTCGAGCATCAGGAAGGGGTCGAGCCGGCGCTGCAGGTCGGCGGTCAGCACCCGGGTCAGCTTGACACCCGCGCCGTCGCTGGTGGGCATGCCGGTGATCAGGCGCTCGACCCGCCGCCCCTGCGCCACCGCAAACGCAGCGGCGGGGGTGGTGACGGCAGGGGCTTGGGGGGTGGCGGTGGTCATGGTGGGGTCTCCAGGGGCGCGGGTGGGCGGTCTTGCAACCGTAGGCAGACTGTATTGAATCCATCAAGGCATTGATAGCCGGCAAAATGCATATCACAATCCCATCACAGCAACAATCCAGCGCCGCCATTGCAGTGCCATCGCCATGCTCGACGCCAATGACCTGCTGCTGTTTGCCCATGTCGTGGACGGCGGCAGTTTCTCGCGCGCGGCCGAGCGCCTGGGCCTGCCCAAGAGCACGGTGTCGCGGCGCATCGCGGCGCTGGAGCGCCAACTGGGCGAGCGACTGTTGCAGCGCACCACCCGGCAGATCCAGCTCACCGAGCTGGGCACAGGCGTGCTGGCCCATGCGCGCGAGGTGGTGGCCGAGGTGGACCATGCCCAGGCCCTGGCCGCCCACCGCCAGCAGCGGCCCACCGGCCGGCTGCGGGTTTCGATGCCGGCGGACATGGCCAGCCATGCCTTCGCCGGCGCGCTGGCCAACTATGCCCAGGCCTACCCCGGGGTGCGGCTGGAGGTGGATCTGTCGCCCCGGCGGGTAGACCTGGTGGGCGAGAATTTCGACCTGGCGATCCGCATGGGCAGCCTGGCCGAGGATGCCAGCCTGAGCGCGCGCCGGCTGGCCTTGTTCGAGCTGGGCCTGTATGCCGCGCCGGCCTACCTGGCGCGCTTTGCCGACCTGCAGCAGCCCGACGGCCTGCGGCCCATGCACGGGCTGATGATCCTGCCGCGCGACGGTGATGCGCTGCCCTGGGCCCTGAGCCACAGCGGCGGCGCCGGCTGGACCGGCCAGCCCGAGACCCGGACCTGCATCAATTCGCCCGATCTGTTGCTGCGCCTGGCCTTGCTGGGCGCCGGGGTCACGGCCATCACCGAGTTCTTTGCCGCGCCCCATGTACAGGCCGGCCAGTTGCTGCGGGTGCTGCCCGGCTGGTGCCTGCCACCGGTGGCGGCCTGGGCGGTGTTTCCGGGGCGGCGCCTGCTGCCGGCGCGCACCCGGCTGTTCATCGAGGCCCTGGCCGACGCGCTGGCGCCCTGCCGTGAGCCCGATCAGGCCACCGTCAGCCCGGCGTCGGGCACCAGCAGGTAGCCGGCAAAGGCGAAGTTGGGGAAGCTGCTGCGGTAGCGGCCCTGTCCGGTGCGCATCAGGTCGACCACCACATAGTCGTCCAGTGGCTCGGGCCGACCGCTGTCGGCCAGGCTGGCATAGGTCTCGACCGGGGCGTCCTGCGCGCCATTCTTGTGCGACCACTGGCCGCTGAGCGAATCGCGCCGCAGAAAGTGAAAACCGTCGGACTTGACCACCATCGCCACCAGGTAGTGCTGGTTGCTGCACAGGTGCACCGGCGGGTTGTCGGGCTGCGGCAGGGCGGTGCCCAGCGGGCGCGACAGGGCCAGCACCCGGCGATTGCCGGCCAGGCCGTCGGCCAGCACACCGTCGATCAGGGCCGACCAATAGGCCGGCCGGTGCGGCCAGGGCGGCTGGATGTAGGGCAGCACCGGCGCGCCCGCCGCGCGCCCCGGCACCGGGGTCTGGCCCGCGCCGGGCATCGCGCATTTCATCGCATAGGCATAGCAGTTGACCAGGCCGGCCCAGTTGCCCTCGGGCGCCGGCATGGTGGCTTCTTCCTCGGTCAGCAGCCAGGCCGCCAGGGCGGTGACCGCACCCTGGCGGTTGCGCGGTGACGCTACCGGATCGGCCTTGCTGCCGGCCCAGGCCTCGTAGGCCGCCCACAACTGCGCCAGCGCGGCCACTTTGTGCATCGCACTGGCCGTGTCATAGCGGTGCAGTGCGTCGTCCAGGGCGGTCAGCAGGGCGGATCGGCTGTGGCGCAGGCCAGGGAACTTCCTGGCATCGGTGGCTGCCAGCCAGCGTTGTCGGGTCCAGGGTGCAGGCATGCGGGGCTTTCCGGTCAAGGATGGGATTCGATCATGGAATGCACCGGCACGGGCCGGGTCCTGCAGCAGCTGGCCCGCCGGGGCTGATCAATCGCGGGGATGCGCCGGGCCGCGCCGGCCCAGTCCGCGCTAATCTTGCCGGCCATGTCCAGCGCCTTGTCCCGCCCCGGCGGCCCGCCCGCAGCCCGCCTGTCGCCGGCCCACCAGCGCCGCCTGCGCGAGGTCTGGCGCTCGGCCGGCTGGCCCTACCAGGATCTGATCGAGATCGACCTGCTGGCGGCCGGCCTGCTGGCGCGGGCCTGCGACGCTGCCGGCCGCGAGACCCTGCGGGTCACCGATGCCGGCCTCCAGCAGCTGGCCGAGACCCTGCAGAAGAACCGCGCGGCCCGCAACGAACACGAGGACCTGGTAGCGCGGGTGGCGCGCGAAATGCACCGTGCCGGGCGGGTGGTGTGGCGCGGCCTGAGCCTGCGCGCCCGGGTGGGCGAGGCGGGCGTGCCCGGGCCGGCCGCCGCGCCGGCGCCTGGCGCAGACCGCGTGGCCCCGGGCCAGCCCGCGCCGGCCCAGGCCGAGCCCGGCTGGGCCATCGCCATGCCCGATGTCTATTCGATCCGCCATACCACGCTGGAGGACTGTGTCGAGCCGATCGCCCACGAGATCAAGGTGCGGCGCGCTGACCTGCTGGCCGACCTGCGCCGGCCGGCCAAGGGCGAGGCCTACCGCTGGTTGAGCGGTGAGTGCTGGTATGTGATTCGCGAGGGCATTGCCCGGCCCGAGGAGATCCCGGCGGTCTACGGGGTGCTGTTGGCGCGGGCCGATGGCGCGCTGGACGTGGCCCGGCCGGCGCCCAGGCGGCCGATGCGCCTGCCCTTTGCGGTGTGGATGGCGCTGGCCCGGGCCACGCCCGAGCTGCAGGACGATGCCGCGCAACTGCCGCTGGGCGGGGCGCCGGATGAACTGCCGCCGGCCCGAGCCTGAGCACGGCGGCGCGCAGCGCGCCGTGGTGGCCGCTGCCGGCGCGGCGCCGCAGCGCCACAATGCGCGCATGCCGCCTGCCGGAGCCCGCGCCATGCCCAAGCCGCTTCACCGCCCCCTGTTCAAACACCTGGCCCTGGCCCTGGCGCTGGCCGTGCCCGCGCTGGGCGGACTGCCGGCCGGGCCGGCGCTGGCCGCAGCCCCGCCCGCCGGCGCGGTCAGCGGCCCCAGCGTGGCCTGGCTCAGTGCCGGTGGCGATGCCGACATCGAGCGCGCCTTCGCCCAGGCCCGGGCCGACAAGAAGCCGCTGCTGCTGTACTGGGGTGCGGCCTGGTGCCCGCCCTGCAACCACCTGAAGGCCACGCTGTTCAACCGCGCCGATTTCATCGAGCGCACCCGCAGCCTGGTGGCGGTGCACATCGATGGCGATCTGCCCGGGGCGCAGAAGCTGGGCGCGCGCTTCAAGGTGCGCGGCTACCCGACGATGATCCTGATGTCTGCCGACGGCGCCGAGATCACCCGCCTGCCCGGCGAGGCCGACGCGCCGCAGGTGCTGGACGCGCTGCAGCTCGGGCTGTCGGGCGGCCGGCCGGTCAAGGCCGTGCTGGCCGACGCGCGCGCGGGCAAGCCGGTCAGCGGCGCGGAGTGGCGCATGCTGGCCTTCTATGCCTGGGATGTGGACGAGGCCCAGCTGGTGGCGGCCGCCGAGCGGCCGGCCCTGCTGGCGCAGCTGGCAGCGGCCACACCGGCCAGCGAAGCCGCTGCGGCCACCCGCCTGCTGCTCAAGGCCCTGGCCGAGAGCGACGACGGCAAGGGCTTGCGTGCCGACGCCGCGCTGCGCAGCCGGGTGGCCCAGCTGCTGGCCGACCCGGCCGCCAGCCGGGCACAGATGGACGTGCTGGTGAATTTTGCCGCCGAGATCGGCAAGGCCCTGGCGCCGGAGGCCGGCAGCGAGCGGCGCGCGGTGATGGCAGGGCTGGATGCCGCGCTGCAGCGCCTGCAGGCCGATGCCAGCCTGTCGCGGGCCGACCGGCTGAATGCGCTGGCCTCGCGGGTGATGCTGGCACGCATCGACAGCCCCAAGGCCGAGCGTCACCCCAAATTGCCGGCGGCCCTGCTGCAGCAGCTGCGGGCCCAGGTGGCGCGCGACGACGCCGAGATCCGCGATGCCTACGAGCGCCAGGCGGTGATCACCAGCGGCGCCGGGGTGCTGGGCGAGGCCGGGCTGTGGGCCGAAAGCGATGCCCTGCTCAAGGCCAACCTGGCGCGCAGCCATTCGCCCTATTACCTGATGAGCCAGCTGGGCGGCAATGCGCGCAAGCTCGGCCGCAAGGCCGAGGCGCTGCAGTGGTATGCGCAGGCCTTCAGCCGCAGCGAGGGGCCCGCCACCCGGCTGCAGTGGGGTGCGGCCTATTTCACCGCGCTGGTCGACCTGGCGCCGCAGGACGCCGCCCGCATCGAAGGGGTGGCGCGCCAGTTGTTCGGCGAGGCGGCCAAGGACCCATCGGCCTTCCATGAGCGCAGTGCGCGGTCGCTTCAGCGGGTGGGCAGCCGGCTGTCGGAATGGAACCGCGACGGCCAGCATGGCGCGGTGCTGCGCCGCTTGCAGGACGGCCCGGACGGCCTGGCCGCGTTATGCGGCAGGCTCGAGGCCGCCGATGCGCAGCGCGCCCCCTGCGACGCGCTGCGCAAGACCGTGGGCGGCGGCAAGGCCTGACCCACCGGCCCGGCCGGCCGGCGCGGCGGCAAAGTATGCTGCGGCCTCCCTCACTCTTCGGGTTGGTCCACGATGCCACGCGCACTGCTTGCCGAATCCCGGCTCCATCCCGCCATCCGCGACCGGGTGGCCAGCCACCATGCCGACGTCGTGCAAGCGGTGCAGGCGGCCGTCGCCCAGCATCCGGTGGTGGTGGTCGGCATGGACGGCAACCCCTGGCCCAAGAAGGCGCGCAAGGCCCTGGACGCGGCCGGCGTGGCCCACCACGACCTGGACTACGGCAGCTACTTCAGTGACTGGCGCCGCCGTACCGCGCTGAAGATGTGGACCGGCTGGCCCACCCTGCCGATGGTCTTCGTCAAGGGCCAGCTGGTGGGCGGTGCGAGCGATCTGCAGAAGCTGATCGACAGTGGCGAGCTGCGCAAGCTGCTGGCCTGAAGCGCCGGCGCGGCCGCGCGTGCCGGGTCGGCGCCGCCCGGCCGTGGTGCTCGCGGTCTTGGTGGGGTTGGTGGGCCTTGCGCCATCCACCGCCCGGGCCGGGGCCGCAAGCGCGGCCCCGGCCGCGCCACTGAACCCGGCCGGTGCCGCGCTCCAGCCCTGCCGCTTGGCCGGCGTGGCCCAGGCCGCGCTGTGCGGCCGCTTGTCGCGCCCGCTCGACCCTGCCCGGCCCCAGGGCGTGGCCATCGACCTGCATTACGCGGTGCTGCCGGCGCTGGCCCGGCACAAGGCGGCCGACCCGGTGTTCTTCTTTGCCGGCGGACCGGGCCAGAGCGCGATCGCGCTGGCCGGGGTCTTCAGCGCGCGTTTTGCACGCCTGGGCCAGCGCCGCGATCTGGTGCTGGTGGACCAGCGCGGCACCGGCCGCAGTGCGCCCTTGCGCTGTGAGGATGACAGCCCGCAGGCAAGGCGCCGGCTGCTGGCCGAAGACGCCAGCCCGGGCGCCCGCTTGGCCCGCCTGCAGGCCTGCCGCCTGGCCTTGCAGGCCCTGCCCTATGGCGACCTGCGCTGGTTCGGCACCGAGCTGGCGGCGGCCGATGCCGACGCGGTGCGCCAGGCGCTGGGAGTGGCGCAGATCAATGCCATCGGGGTGTCCTATGGCACCCGGGTGGTGTTGGCGCTGATGCGTCAACACCCGGCGGCAGTGCGGCGCGCGGTGCTGGACGGCGTGGTGCCGCCCGACATGCGCCTGGCCGATGTGGCGGGCCGCGATGCCCAGGCGGTGCTGGACGGGCTGTTCCAGGCCTGCGCGGCCGACCCGGCCTGCCAGCGCCACCATCCGGACACGGCGGCGCAGCTGCAGCGCCTGCTGGCAAGCCTGCCCCTGACGGTGTACCTGCCGCATCCGGTCAGCGGCCGGCCCGAGCGCCTGGTGCTGGACCGCGACAGCCTGCTCGGCCTGGTGCGGGCGCCCTTGTACCAGCCGGCGCTGGCGGCCGCGCTGCCCGCCGTGCTGGCCGAGGCCGAGGCCGGGCGCTGGGCGCCGCTGCTGGCCCTGGCCAACCCCTTGGGCGGTGCGGCGGCATCGGCGCTGGCCAGTGGCATGCACCATGCAGTGATTTGCAGCGAGGATCTCGGGCCGGACGATGCCGGCCTGGTGCTGGCGCCAGCCGGCGCCGGGGCCGTGGCTGCGCCAAGCGTCCCTGGCCCTGGCGTGTTCGGCGATCTGCTGGCGCGCCAGTACCGGCAGGCCTGCGCCGGCTGGCCGCGGGCCGCGCCGGCGCCGGCCTTCTACACCCTGCCGCCGGCGCAATCGCCCACCTGGCTGCTGTCGGGCGGCCTCGATCCGGTCACGCCGCCGCGCCATGCGCAGCGGGTGGCGCAGGCCCTGGGCCGCCTGGCCCAGCACAGTGTGGTGGCGCGGGCCGGTCATGGCGTGACCGGGCTGGTCTGCATGGCCGATGCGGCCTCGCGCTTCATCAGCGACGACGAGCCCCCGTCCCGGCCGCCCTGGGGCGCCGACTGTGCCGCCGGCGTGCCGCGCCCGCCGGCCTGGCAGCCGCCGGGCCCGGGGACGGCGCCGTGATCCGGGTCGACGGCCTGTACAAGGCCTTCAGCCAGGGCAGCGGGCGCGCGGCGCGCAGCGTGGCGGCGGTACAGGGCCTGGGCTTTGTCGCGGCGGATGCCTGCATCACCGGCTTGCTGGGGGCCAATGGCGCCGGCAAGACCACCACCTTGCGTTGCGTGGCCGGGCTGCTGCTGCCCGACGCCGGCCGGGTGGTGGTGGACGGCATCGATGTGGCGCAGCAGCCGCGCACCGCGCTGGCCCGGCTGGGGGTGTTGTCGGACGCGCGCGGCCTCTACCCGCGTCTGACGGCGCGCGAGAACATCGTCTATTTCGGCCGCCTGCACGGCATGCCGGCGGCCGCTGCCGACGCGCGTGCCCGGCTGCTGGCCGAAGTGCTGGAGATGCGGCCGCTGCTGGACCGGCGCACCGAGGGCTTCAGCCAGGGCGAGCGCATGAAGACCGCGCTGGCCCGGGCCCTGGTGCATGACCCGTCGCACATCATCCTGGACGAGCCGACCAATGGCCTGGACGTGCTGGCCACCCGCAGCCTGCGCCAGGCCTTGCGCCGGCTGCGCGACGACCAGGGCAAGTGCATCGTCTTTTCCAGCCACATCATGCAGGAGGTGGAGCGGCTGTGTGACCAGGTGGTGGTGGTGGCCGACGGCCGCGCTGTGGCGCATGGCAGCGTTGCCGGCCTGCTGGCCCAGACCGGCCAGGCCGATTTCGAAAGCTGCTTCGTGCAGCTGGCCTATCCCGGCCCGGTGGCCGGCGCGGCAGCGGCCTGATGTTTGGCGCCTGGCTGGTCTTCAGCAAGGAATGGCGCGACGCCCTGCGCGACCGCCGCACCCTGCTGGTGGTGCTGCTGTCGTCGGTGCTGATGGGGCCGGTGTTGCTGGTGGCCTTGTCGGCCCTGGTGGCCGACCTGGAGACCCGGGCCGAGGCGCGCGAGGCCTGGGCCCAGGGTCTGGATCAGGCGCCCAGCCTGCGCAACTACATCCAGCGCCAGGCCTGGACAGTGCACGCCGCGCCCGATGACTTCGAGGCCGGCCTGCTCAAGCGCAGCTTTGGCCATGCCGTGCTGCGCGTGCCGGCGGGCTTCGAGTCCGACCTGGCCGCCGGCGTGGCGCCCCAGGTGGCGCTGGTCACGGCCAGCGCCAATCCGCGCGCCCAGGGCGAGGCGGCCAGCCTGCAGCGCCTGCTGCGCGGCTTCAGCCAGGAGCAGGCTCAGCTGCGCCTGGTGATGCACGGGGTATCGGCCGGCCTGCTGCAGGTGCTGGAGGTGGACGAACAAGACCTGGCCGGGGCCCAGGTGCGGGCGGCCCAGTTCACCCGCATGCTGCCCTTCTTCGTCTTGATGGCCATGTTGTACGGCGCCATGCACGCGGCGCTGGACAGCACCGCCGGCGAGCGCGAGCGCGGCTCGCTCGAGCCCCTGCTGATGACCCCGGTGCCGCTGGCCAGCCTGGTGCTGGGCAAATGGGCGGCGGTGGCCGGTGTGGGCATGGCGGTGGCGGTGCTGTCCTGCGGCAGCTTCCTGCCCGGCCAGTGGCTGCTGCGCAGCCAGACGCTGGCGGCGATGTTCCAATTCGGCCTGGCCGAGGCGGCGCAGTTCCTGGCCCTGCTCTTGCCGCTGGCCGCGCTGCTGTCGGCGCTGCTGATGGCCGTGGCGATCCGCAGCCGGAGTTTCAAGGAGGCCCAGGCCGGCAGCGCGGTGCTGGCGATGGGGGTGTCGCTGCTGCCGCTGCTGACCTTGTTCAACCAGGCCGGCGACCAGCCCTGGCACCTGTGGGTGCCGGCGCTGGCCCAGATCACGCTGATGCAGCGGGTGCTCGAGGGCGAGGCGCTGGCCGCCGCCGACCTGTTGCCGCCGCTGGCCGTGGCCCTGGCCCTGACGGCGCTGTGCCTGGCCTGGGTGGCCCGGCAGTTGCGGGCGGCTGCTTTGCATTGAGCCGGCTTGCGGCAAGGCGCCGCGCCGGGCTATTGCATGCGCGCCGGCCGAGGCTGGGCCAACCAGGGCTTCGCGCCCTGGCACAGCACCTGTTCCACCTCATGCTGCCAGGGCAGTGAATGCACGATGTGGTTGAAATGGGGCGCCGACTGCAGCGGGCTCAGCATGGCGCCTTCTTCGCCGACCAGGCGCAGATTGGTCACCACCGCCA
Source organism: Betaproteobacteria bacterium (assembly GCA_031410435.1). Classification (GTDB taxonomy): domain Bacteria; phylum Pseudomonadota; class Gammaproteobacteria; order Burkholderiales; family Burkholderiaceae_C; genus Pseudaquabacterium. Next base: position 39,134 of record JANNZD010000143.1, read on the forward strand.
TCGGGTCGGCCATGGCCAGCACGCCGCGATCTAGCTCGACCCAATCCCAGGCAATGCCCAAATCGCCTTCCTCGGTCTGGCGCACCCAGAAGGTCTGGCCCATGCTGCGGCAACGGGCCGGGCCCTGGGTCGTGACTTGGGTGCTGAGGTGCCGCATCTGTAACGGGATTTTTCGATTGACCTGCCACAATAACGGCGGCCAGGCACGCAAAGTCCAGGGATGGCAGTGTTTCAGCGCAGCGCTCAAGGTTGTCACCATGTCAGTTACCGGTAGGTTGGGCAGTTTTCGGCAACAGGCTTCAAATGAACACATGTAAACCTTTGCAGGAGGGGCTTCCGGCCTGGCCGCGCGCTTGAGGGATTGCGATGCTTTCCGAGGCATATGCCAGCGTGCACGGTGCGGCAAACCGTGTCGCCTTCCATGGCGAGGTGGTGCGCTTCACGCAGGCGATGGGTTTTCGCACGGTCTCTGCCATGCTGGTGGTGGACCGGCTGGCCGGTCGGTCCGAGTTCGTGGTCGTCAACAACGCACCCACCGGTTGCGAGGTGGTGCTGGACGATGTCGACAGCATGCGCCGCGACCCGGTGATGCAGCATTGCCGCCAGCACTCCTTTCCCATCGTCTGGGACCAGTCCACCTATACCCGCCAGGGCATGGGTGATCTGTGGGAGGCCCAAGCCAGCTTTGGCTACCGCACCGGCATTGCAATGGCGCTGCACCTGCCCGAGGGCCGGCATTTCGTGCTGGGCGTGGAATGCGATGGGGCGCTGCCCGGCAAGGCGCAGGACATCAACCGCCTGGTCGCCGACCTGCAGCTGTTTGCGGTGCATGCGCAGGACGCGGCGCTGCGGGTGCTGATCGCCCCCGACCCCGCGGCAGTGGCGGTGGACCTGCCGGCGCTGACCCCGCGCGAGCTGGAGGCGCTGCGGTGGACCATGGAGGGCAAGACGGCCTGGGAGCTGGGCACCATCCTGGGTATCAGCGAGCGCACCGCCGTGCTGCATGTCAACAATGCGATGCACAAGCTGAACTGCAACAGCAAGCACCTGGCGGTGTTGAAGGCCCTGCGCCTGGGCCTCATTCGCTGAGCGCCTGACCCGGCCGGGGTCGGTGTAGGCCCGGCGGCCGCGCCCGCAGCAGCGCGCACGGCCTGGGGCCTGCAGGGCCCTTGCCCCTGTAAGACCTGACAGTACCGCGCTGCGGGATGAATTGGTGCAATTGTCACAAGCGCTCAAACAAGCGCGAGCCCAATCAACCCCCCCCGGAGCGACCCCATGCAATCGATCAACCCGTCCCAAGGCGCGACCCAACTGCCCAAGAATGGCTGGTAAACCGATCCGGCACTGACCCACGATTTTGCTCCCGACGGCCTGATGGGCCGGCGGTTTATACGGCCCGGTGAACCCGGGCCGTTTTGTTTGGCAGCCGGCCTGGCCACAACCCAGTCGATAGCGAGCCTGGCGCGGCGAACCCTCAGCGACCTGGCCGGACCGCTGCCGGGCCGGTGGCCTGCTCCAGGCGGGCAAGCCACAGCAGGGCCTGGGCCGGGTTGTCGCCGCACATCTCGGCCGACGGCTGCAGGGAAGCACAGACCGCCGGGCGGTCTGCTTGGCCAAACAAGCGGCAGCGCCCCTGGCTGTCGAGTTGTACACAGCGCATGCCAGCCGGCTTGCCTTGTGGCATGCCCGGGATCGGGCTGCTGATGGACGGCGCGATGCAACAGGCCGCGCAGCCCGGCCGGCAGGGCGGCGCGGCGCTGGGGGCTGCGGGTCGGGCTGGGCAGGGCGCTTGCATGGCGCCATCATCGCTCGCTGCAGGCCCTTGCCGCTGAGGCCCCCGCAAGCGGGCCAGACTTTTTACAATGCGGGTCCACCATCCCACCAGGCGCGGCTTGCGGCGTGCCTCCCCCACCGTGTTGCACCCTCAAACATTCGATGTCATCGTCGTCGGCGGCGGCCATGCCGGCACCGAGGCGGCATTGGCGGCCGCTCGCATGGGCTGCGCCACTTTGTTGCTTACGCACAACATCGAGACGCTGGGCCAGATGAGCTGCAACCCGTCGATCGGCGGCATCGGCAAGGGCCATCTGGTCAAGGAGGTGGACGCGCTGGGCGGCGCCATGGCTGCGGCCACGGACGAAGCAGGCATCCAGTTCCGCATCCTCAATGGCAGCAAGGGGCCGGCGGTACGTGCCACCCGGGCCCAGGCCGACCGCATCCTGTACAAGGCGGCCATCCGTCAGCGTCTGGAGAACCAGCCCAATCTCTGGTTGTTCCAGCAGGCGGTTGACGATTTGCTGGTCGAGTCTGACGGCTGCACCGACCGGGTGGTGGGCGCCGTCACCCAGCTGGGCATTGCCTTCAGGGCCAGGACCGTGGTGCTGACCGCCGGCACCTTTCTGGACGGTCGGGTGCATGTGGGCCTGCGCAACCATGCGGCCGGGCGCGCGGGCGATCCGCCGGCGCTTACCCTGTCGGCGCGCCTGAAGGAATTGAAGCTGCCACAGGGCCGGCTCAAGACCGGCACGCCACCGCGCATCGACGGCCGCAGCATCGATTTCTCGCAGCTGGTCGAGCAGCCGGGCGATCTGGACCCGGTGCCGGTGTTCAGCTTCTTGGGCCATGCCGGTCAGCATCCGCGGCAGCTGCCCTGCTGGATCACCCATACCAATGAGCGCACCCACGCCATCATCCGCAGCGGCTTCGACCGCAGCCCGATGTTCACCGGTGTGATCGAGGGTGTGGGCCCGCGCTATTGCCCGAGCATTGAAGACAAGGTCAACCGTTTCGCCGACAAGGACAGCCACCAGATCTTCCTGGAGCCTGAAGGCCTGAGTACCCACGAGTACTACCCCAACGGCATCTCCACCTCGCTGCCTTTCGATGTGCAGCTGGCGGCGGTGCGGTCCATGGCCGGCCTGGCCCAGGCGCATATCCTGCGGCCGGGCTATGCCATCGAGTACGACTTTTTCGACCCGCGCGAGCTCAAGGCCAGCTTCGAGACCCGGTCCATTGGCGGGCTGTTCTTTGCCGGCCAGATCAATGGCACCACCGGCTACGAAGAAGCCGCAGCCCAGGGCCTGTTCGCCGGGGTCAACGCCGCACTGCAGGCGCTGGGACGCGATGCGCTGTCCTTGCGGCGCGACCAGGCCTACCTGGGTGTGCTGGTGGACGACCTGATCACCAAGGGCGTGAGCGAGCCCTACCGGATGTTCACCAGCCGGGCCGAATACCGGCTGCAGCTGCGCGAGGACAACGCCGACGCCCGCCTGACCGAGCTGGGCCGGGGCCTGGGCCTGGTGGACGACCTGCGTTGGGCCGCCTTCAACCGCAAGCGCGATGCGGCGGCCCGGGTGACGGAGCAGCTCAAGCGCAGCTGGGTCCACCCCGGCATCCTGGCGGCGGCGGACGCCGAACGCCTGCTGGGCAAGGCCATTGAGCGCGAGCACAACCTGGCAGACCTGCTGCGCCGCCCCGGCATCGGCTATGACACGGTGATGGACGTGGCCCGCTGTGCCCGCCCTGCGCCGGGCGTAGCTGCGGCGGGGGGTACGGCCGACGCGGTTGATGTTTCACGTGAAACACTGCGGCGAGAACTGGGCGATATATTGGCCGACGCAGTGATCGAGCAGGTCGAGATTGCCACCAAGTACGCCGGCTACATCGGTAAACAGTTGGACGAGGTGGAGCGGGCCGCGCATTTCGAACACCTGCGCCTGCCCGATGACCTGGACTACGCCCAGGTGCCTGCGCTCAGCTTCGAGGTCCGTCAGCGCCTGAGCAAGCACCGTCCGGAGACCCTGGGGCAGGCTTCACGCCTGCAGGGGATCACACCCGCAGCACTATCTTTGTTGCTGGTGCACCTGAAGAAGGGCAAGTTCAAGCGTTCTGCGGCAGTGCCGCCCGAGCCCTTGGCCAAGGTGGTTTGAGTTGACGGCCCTTGCCGCCGCTGATGCGGCTCGGCTGCTGCGTTTGCAGGCGGTGTCCGCAGAGCTCGATTTGGGCCTGGGCCCGGGCCAATTGCAAGGCCTGATGGATTACTTGGCCCTGCTGCAGCGCTGGAACAAGGTCTACAACCTGACCTCCCTGCGCGACCCAGACCACATGCTCAGCCACCATCTGGTGGATTGCCTGGCCGTGCTGCCGGCCTTGCGCGCCTGGGTGGCCACGCGGCCTGGCAAGTACGCTGCCGCACCGCGCCTGCTGGATGTGGGCAGTGGAGGGGGCCTGCCGGGTGTGGTGCTGGCTTTGCTGCACCCGGGCTGGACGGTGCATTGCGTCGACACCGTGGGCAAGAAGGCCAGTTTCATCCGGCAGGTGGCCGCTGATCTGGGCCTGGCCAATCTCAGCGGCCTGCACGCCCGGGTTGAATCATTGCCTCGCCCGCCCGAAGGCTATGACCTGATCGTGTCGCGGGCGTTTGCGTCGCTGGCGGATTTCACGGCCTTGTCGGCAAAGCTTCTTGCCAATGAAGGCGTCTGGATGGGCATGAAGGGCAAGCTGCCACGCGATGAGTTGGCCCAATTGCCAGCCGGGGTGCAAGTGTTTCACGTGGAACAAATTCAGGTGCCGGGCCTGGACGTTCAGCGCTGCTTGGTCTGGATGCGCCCCAGCGATGCCGTTCAGAACCCCTGAATTACGGTGGGCTGCCCTTGCCGGGCCCTGCCTGCTCCCCTGAGCGCTGAAGCGGCCCAATTCCCAGCGGCGATACTCTCACCATGCCCAAAGTCTTTTGCATCGCAAATCAAAAGGGAGGTGTTGGCAAGACCACCACCACCGTCAATCTCGCCGCAGGCCTGGCCAAGATTGGCCGGCGGGTGCTGGTCGTGGACCTGGACCCGCAGGGCAATGCCACCATGGGGTCGGGCATAGACAAGCGCGCCATGGCCTTGTCGGTCTACGACGTTCTGCTCGAATCCGCCAGCATTGCCGAGGCGCGCATGGTGTCCGAGTCTGGCGGCTACGAGGTGCTGGGCGCCAACCGCGAGTTGGCCGGTGCCGAGGTCGAATTGGTGGCCCTGCCGCACCGCAACGAGCGGCTGCGCCGGGCACTGGCCGCGACCGAGAGCCTCGATCAGCCGGCTTATGACTTTGTGTTGATCGACTGCCCGCCTTCGCTCAGCCTGCTCACGCTCAATGGGCTGTGCAGTGCCCATGGGGTGATCGTGCCGATGCAGTGCGAATACTTCGCGCTCGAGGGTCTGTCCGATCTGGTCAACACCATCAAGCAGGTGCATGCCAACCTCAACCGCGACCTGCAGGTGATCGGTTTGCTGCGGGTGATGTTCGACCCGCGCATCACGCTGCAGCAGCATGTCAGCGACCAGCTCAAGGCCCATTTTGGCCAGAAGGTGTTCAACGCCGTGATCCCGCGCAATGTGCGCCTGGCCGAGGCACCCAGCTACGGCCAGCCCGGCGTGGTTTTTGACCCGGCGTCCAAGGGCGCGCAGGCCTATGTGGAATTTGCGCGCGAGCTGGTCGACCGCGTGGCCACCCTGCCCCGGGGCGTGTGAGAGCCTGTGATTTATTCCGACATGCCCGCTCACCACCCCAAAAGACGCCCGCTCGTCGTTGCAAATGCTCGTCATAGCCCGGGCTATGACTGCGCTTTGCGCCTAGATCACGCGCCTTTTTGGGCGTTGCTCGGTCACGCCGGAATTAATCACAGGCTCTGAGTGCTGTCCACGCGCTTCCCCGATACCTTGCTGTCGCGGGTGGAGGACGCCGGCATCAACGCCAGTGCGCCGCCGCAACAGCGCTGGCTTGACGGCTGGCTGCTGCGCTTTTCTCCTGGCAAGGCCAAGCGTGCGCGCTGCGTGCAGGCGGTGGCGGCCGGGCGCCTGCCGCTGGACCAGCGCCTGGCCCTTTGCCAGGCCGTGTTCGACCAGGCCAGTCTGCCGCTGGTGGTGCGCATCACGCCCTACAGCCAGCCCGACGGCCTGGATACGGACTTGGCCGCGCGCGGCTACCGCCGCCTGGACGACACCCGGGTGATGGTGGCGACCTCGCTGGCACAGCCGACCGAGGCCGTGCCGGCCGGCGTGCAGCTGCAGCGCTTGGATCCGGCCGAATTTGCCGAGGCGGTGGGCGGCCTGCGCGGCTCGCCGGCCGGCCAGCGCACCGCCCAGGCCCAGCGGCTGGCCGCCTCACCCGTGCCCTACCAGGGCTGGGCCCTGCGCGACGCGGTGCGGGGCGACCTGCTGGCCTGCGGCCAGACGGCGACCGAGGCCGAACTGGTGGGCCTGTACGACGTGTTCACCGCGCCACTGGCGCGCGGCCGCGGCCTGGCCCGCTTGCTGTGCAGTCAATTGCTGGCCCAAGCGGTGGTGCAAGGCGCGCGACTGGCCTACCTGCAGGTGGAGGCCGACAACGCGCCGGCCCGGGCGGTCTACCGCAAGCTGGGTTTCGCGGACGCCTACGCCTACCACTACCGCACGCTCGACCCGGGCGCCTACTGAGGCGCGTGGGCCCACGGAGGGGGCAGGTGCCCGGCTGGCCGGGCTACAGCCCCAGGCCTTCGTCCAGGCCCAGGTGCAGGTTCATCGACTGCACCGCCGCGCCGCTGGCGCCCTTGCCCAGGTTGTCCAGGCGCGACATCAGCAGCAGCTGCTGGTCGTTGGCGAAGACAAACAGCTCGCACCGGTTGGTGTCGTTGCAGGCCTGCAGGTCGAAGAAACCGCCGGCCGACAGCGTGGCCGGGTCTGACAGCGGCATCACCCGGACGAAACTTTCGCCAGCATAGTGTGTGGCCAGGGCGTCCAGCACTTGCGCCGCACCCGTGCCCGCCCGCAGCTGGCTGAAATGCAAGGGCACACTCACCGCCAAACCCTTGTAAAAGCTGGCAACCACCGGCATGAACACCGGTGCCTTGGCCAGCCCGGTGTGGGTCTTCATTTCGGGCAAGTGCTTGTGCGCCAGGCCCAGGCCATAGGGGCGGGGCGACTGCAGGCGGGCATCGCCGCCGCTCTCGTACTGGGCAATCATCGACTTGCCGCCGCCGGAATAACCGGTGATGGACGTGGCCGAGAGCGCCGCGTCGGCCGGCAGCAGGCCGGCGTCGACCAAGGGCCGCACCAGCAGGATGAAGCCGGTGGCGTGGCAGCCCGGGTTGGATATGCGCTTGGCCGCGCGCAGCTTGTCGCGCTGGTCCGGCGCCAGTTCGGGCAGCCCGAAAGCCCAGCCACTGGCGGTGCGGTGGGCGGTGCTGGCGTCGATCACGCAGGTGTGCGGGTTGTCCACCAGGGCCACGGCTTCGCGCGCGGCCGCGTCGGGTAGGCACAGAAAGGCGATATCGGCGGCATTGAGCAAGCGCGCCCGCTCGGCCGCGTCTTTGCGCTTGTCGGTGTCGATGCGCAGCACCTCGATGTCGCTACGGCGGGCCAGCATCTCGTGAATGCGCAGGCCGGTGGTGCCCTCTTGCCCGTCGACGAAGATGCGGTAGCTCATGGCGCGGTCCGGTTGGTCACAATGCGGTAGAAGCTGCAAGGATAAGCCAAGCCCATGAATTCAGCCCAGATTCTGCTGTTGCCCGGGTGGCAGGATGCGGGGCCCGCGCATTGGCAGAGCCGCTGGGAGCAGCTGCAGGGCCATCGACGGGTGCAGCAGCATGACTGGTGGTGGCCGCGCCGCGGCGACTGGATGATGCAGCTTGAAGAAGCGCTGGGCAGCGGCGGCCCGCCTGCGGTGCTGGTGGCCCACGGCCTGGCCTGCCATCTGGTGGCGGCCTGGGCCGCCCATTCGCAGAACACCCGGCGGGTCGCGGCGGCGCTGCTGGTGGCGCCGCCCGACATCGAACGCGCCGACATGCCCCCCCAGGTACAAGCCTGGGCGCCCATCCAGGGCCGGCCGCTGCCCTTTGCCAGCACGGCGGTGCTGAGCGCCGACAACCCTTGCTGCACGCCGCAGCGCGGCCTGGTGATCGCGGCCGACTGGGGCAGCGAAGTCATCCCGCTGGGCCGGGCCGGCTCCCTCGATGCCGACAGCAGTCTGGGCGACTGGTCCGAGGGCCTGGCCATGCTGCAGGCGCTGCTGCGGCGCGTCGGCCTGGCCTGAATCGGCTGCCTGCCGCGCCGGTGCCGGCCCATCGACCTGCCCAGGGCGCCGCCTGATCACCGACAATCCCGGCCCATGGTCACCAAGAAACCCAAGGGCCTCGGCCTCGGTCTCGAAGCATTGCTCGGCCCCCGGGTGGCAGACGCCACGCCGGCCGATGCTTCGCGCCCCACCTCGCTCAAGCTCAGCCAGTTGCAGGCCGGCAAATACCAGCCGCGCACGCGCATGGACGAAGGCTCGCTCTACGAGCTGGCCGAGAGCATCAAGAGCCAGGGCATCATGCAGCCCATCCTGGTGCGCCCGGTGGGTGCCAGTGGCTACGAGATCATCGCCGGCGAGCGCCGTTTTCGCGCCGCTCGCCTGGCCGGGCTGGACGAGGTGCCGGTGCTGGTCAAGGAGGTTGCCGACGAAGCCGCCGCCGTGATGGCGCTGATCGAGAACATCCAGCGCGAGGATCTGAACCCGCTGGAAGAAGCCCAGGGCCTGCAGCGCCTGGTGGCCGAGTTCAAGCTCACCCATGAACAGGCCGCCCAGGCGGTGGGCCGCTCGCGCAGCGCCGCCAGCAACCTGCTGCGTCTGCTCAACCTCACCGCACCGGTGCAGCAGATGCTGATGGCCGGTGATCTGGACATGGGCCATGCCCGCGCCCTGCTGGGCCTGGA
>JANNZD010000144.1:0-4332 GCA_031410435.1 Betaproteobacteria bacterium
CCCGGCCGCCTTCTAGAATGCCGGGTCCCACACCACGCGCGCAGCCCCTGCACGGAGACCCCCATGGCCGAAGGTTCCAGCACCGACAAGATCAACCGCCGCTCGGCCAACATCACCGAAGGTGTGGCCCGTGCACCCAACCGGTCCATGTACTACGCCATGGGCTACAAGGACACCGACTTCGGCAAACCGATGATCGGCGTGGCCAACGGGCACAGCACCATCACGCCCTGCAATTCGGGCCTGCAACGCCTGGCCGACGCGGCGGTGGCGGGTCTGAAGGCCGCCGGCGCCAACCCGCAGATCTTCGGCACACCCACCATCAGCGACGGCATGGCGATGGGCACCGAAGGCATGAAGTACAGCCTGGTGTCGCGCGAGGTGATCAGCGACTGCGTCGAGACCTGTGTGGGCGGCCAGTGGATGGACGGCGTGATCGTGATCGGCGGCTGCGACAAGAACATGCCCGGCGGCATGATGGGCATGCTGCGTGCCAACGTGCCGGCCATCTATGTCTACGGCGGCACCATCCTGCCGGGGCGCTACAAGGGCCAGGATCTGAACATCGTCAGCGTCTTCGAGGCAGTGGGCCAGTTCTCGGCCGGCAACCTGAGCGAAGAGGACTTCTGCCAGATCGAGCGCCGGGCCATCCCGGGCAGCGGGTCATGTGGGGGCATGTACACCGCCAACACCATGAGCTCGGCCTTCGAGGCCCTGGGCATGAGCCTGCCCTATGCCAGCACCATGGCCAATGTCGAGGACGAGATCGTCGGCATGGTGGGCGATGCCGCGCGGGCGCTGGTCGAGGCGGTCAAGGCCGACCTGAAGCCGCGCGACATCGTCACCAAGCAGGCCATCGAGAACGCGGTGGCGGTGATCATGGCCACCGGCGGCTCGACCAATGCGGTGCTGCACTTCCTGGCGATCGCCCATGCGGCCGAGGTCGACTGGACCATCGACGACTTCGAGCGCATCCGCCGCAAGGTGCCGGTGCTGTGCGACCTGAAGCCCAGCGGCCAGCACCTGGCCATCGACCTGCACCATGCCGGCGGCATCCCGCAGGTGATGAAGACCCTGCTGGCCGCCGGCCTGCTGCATGGGGATTGCATCACGATCACCGGCAAGACCGTGGCCGAGAACCTGGCCGACCTGCCCGACGCCCCGCGCGCCGACCAGACCGTGATCCGCCCTATCGGCAACCCGATGTATGCCCAGGGACACCTGGCCATCCTGCGCGGCAACCTGTCGCCCGAGGGCTGCGTGGCCAAGATCACCGGCCTGAAGAACCCGGTGATGACCGGCCCGGCCCGGGTGTTCGAGGACGAGCAATCGGCGCTGGCCGCCATCATGGCCAAGCAGATCGTGGCCGGCGACGTGATGGTGCTGCGCTACCTGGGCCCCAAGGGCGGCCCCGGCATGCCCGAGATGCTGGCGCCCACCGGCGCGCTGATCGGCCAGGGCCTGGGCGAGAGCGTGGGCCTGGTCACCGACGGGCGCTTCTCGGGCGGCACCTGGGGCATGGTGGTGGGCCATGTGGCGCCCGAGGCCTATGCCGGCGGCAACATCGCGCTGGTGCAGGAGGGTGATGCGATCACCATCGATTCCCACCAATTGCTGCTGCAGCTGAACGTGGCCGACGACGAGCTGGCCCGCCGCCGCGCTGCCTGGGTGCAACCCAAACCCCGCTACACCCGCGGCGTGCTGGCCAAGTTCGCGCACAACGCGGCCAGCGCCAGCCTGGGCGCGGTGCTGGACAAGTTCGACTGATATTGCGCCGGGCCGCTGCTCAGCGGCGGTCGCCGTCGCCGCGCCCGGCCTGACCATTGCCGCTGGGGCGCCCGGACCGGCTGTTGCTGCCGCTGCGGCTGCGCGGCCCCAGGCGCGAATCGAGCGCGCCCGACCGGGTGGGGCGCATGCCCAGTGCCTCCATCCGGGCCTCGCGCCGGCGTTGCTGGCGCTCGTTGTCACGGCGCTGCGCCGCGCGCTGGGTCCAGCCCAGCTGGTCGGCCACCTGCCACCAGACCAGGGCGCCGACAAACGGTGACAACACCAGCCACCAAGACCACAAGGCGGCTGGGCCCAGGCCCGCCACCTTCAGCAACAAGAGGATCATCCCAACGACGATCAACCACATGACCGGCTCCCTTTGGCGCGCTGACATGACAGGGTCAGGTCAACCTGCCGGGCTAAAATTCGTTATCACACTGTAGTTCAGCAATCACCGTTTGCCATTAGGTAGAAAACACATGTTGAAACAATTAGCTTTGCTGGTGTCTATGGCCGGCTTTGTCAGCTGCCCGGCCTTTGCCAATGCGGATTTGGCGCAAAAGAAGAATTGCCTGGCCTGTCACGCCACCGACAAGAAGCTGGTAGGCCCGTCTTACAAGGACGTGGCGGCCAAATACGCCGGCCAGAAGGACGCTGCTGCCAAGTTGGCCGAAAAGATCCAGAAGGGTGGCGTCGGCGCTTGGGGCCAGATCCCGATGCCGGCCAACCCGCAGGTCAGCGCCGACGAGGCCAAGACCCTGGCGGCCTGGGTACTGACGGTCAAGTAAACGCCAGGCGGCTTCAGCCGCCGGCCAGCAAAATGCCCCGCCAGGCGGGGCATTTTTGCGTGTGGGCCGGCAGGCCCGAGGCACCCTGCAGTGCCAGCGCCCACAGACTCAGAACTTGTCGCCCAGCTGGCCCAGGATCGCCGGGTTCTCCAGGGTCGAGGTGTCCTGGGTGATCGCCTCGTCCTTGGCCAGGCTGCGCAGCAGGCGGCGCATGATCTTGCCGCTGCGGGTCTTGGGCAGGTTGTCGCCGAAGCGGATGTCCTTGGGCTTGGCGATCGGGCCGATCTCCTTGCCCACCCAGTCGCGCAGTTGCTTGGCAATCGCCTTGGCCTCGTCGCCCACCGGGCGCGGCCGCTTGAGCACCACGAAGGCGCAGATGGCCTCGCCGGTGGTGTCGTCCGGGCGGCCCACCACCGCCGCCTCGGCTACCAGCTCGGTGCAGCTGACCAGCGCGGATTCGATCTCCATCGTGCCCATGCGGTGGCCCGAGACGTTGAGTACGTCGTCGATGCGGCCGGTGATGGTGAAGTAGCCGGTCTTGGCGTCGCGGATCGCGCCGTCGCCCGCCAGGTAGTACTTGCCCTTGAAATCCTCGGGGTAGTAGCTCTTCGTGAAGCGATCCGGGTCGCCCCAGATGGTGCGGATCATGCTGGGCCAGGGGCGCTTGACCACCAGGATGCCGCCCTGGCCCCAGGGCACGTCCTTGCCGGTCTCGTCCACCACCGCGGCCATGATGCCCGGGAAGGGCAGCGTGCACGAGCCCGGGATCAGCGGCGTGGCGCCCGGCAGCGGGGTGATCATGTGGCCGCCGGTCTCGGTCTGCCAGAAGGTGTCGACGATGGGGCAGCGGCCGCCGCCCACATGCTGGTGGTACCACTCCCAGGCTGCCGGGTTGATCGGCTCGCCGACCGAGCCGAGGATGCGCAGCGACGACAAGTCATATTGCTTCGGGTGCACGGCATCGTTGGCCTCGGCCAGCTTGATCAGCGAGCGGATGGCCGTGGGCGCGGTGTAGAAGACCGTGACCTTGTGGTCCTGGATCATCTTCCAGAAGCGGCCGGCATCGGGGTAGGTGGGCACGCCCTCGAACACGATCTCGGTGCCGCCCAGGGCCAGCGGGCCGTAGGTGATGTAGGTGTGGCCAGTGACCCAGCCGATGTCGGCGGTGCACCAGAAGACATCGTCGCCTTTGAGATCGAAGGTCAGCTTGGTGGTCAGTGCCGCATGCAGCAGGTAGCCGCCAGTGCTGTGCTGCACGCCCTTGGGCTTGCCGGTGGACCCGCTGGTGTAAAGCAGGAACAGCGGATGCTCGGCACCCACCCATTCGGGCTCGCAGCTGCTGGGCTGGCCCGCGACCAGATCGGCCATCCAGCGGTCGCGGCCTTCGGTCATCGCGATGGGCGAGCCGCTGCGCTTGACCACCAGCACGTTCTTGACCGAGCCGCAACCGCCCAGCGCCAGCGCCTCGTCGACGATGCTCTTGAGCGGCAGCTGCTTGCCGCCGCGCACCTGGTGGTCGGCGGTGATCACCGCCACCGCGCCGGTGTCCTCGATGCGGTCACGCAGCGATTGCGCCGAGAAGCCGCCGAACACCACCGAGTGGGTGGCGCCGATGCGGGCGCAGGCCTGCATCGCGGCCACGCCGTCGATCGACATCGAGATGTAGATGACGACCCGGTCGCCCTTGACCACGCCCAGGCTGCGCAGGCCGTTGGCGATCTGGCAGGTCTTGGCCAGCAGTTCGCGGTAGCTGATCTTGGTGACTTCGCCGCCGTCG
>JANNZD010000145.1:0-7239 GCA_031410435.1 Betaproteobacteria bacterium
CCAATCCCAGGAGAAAACCATGTACGAACTCGGCGTTGTCTACCGCAACATCACCCGCACCGACCGGGCCACCGCCGACGCGCTGGCGCCGCTGGGTTCGGCCACGGTGCACGAGGCCATGGGCCGGGTTGGCCTGCTCAAGCCCTATATGCGGCCCATCTATGCCGGCGCGCAGGTCTCGGGCAGCGCGGTCACGGTGCTGCTGCACCCCGGCGACAACTGGATGATGCATGTGGCGGCCGAGCAGATCCGGCCCGGCGACATCGTCGTGGCAGCGATCACCGCTGACTGCACCGACGGCTACTTCGGCGACCTGCTGGCCACCAGCTTCATGGCGCGTGGCGCCCGGGCGCTGGTGATCGATGCAGGCGTGCGCGACGTCAAGACCCTGACCGAGATGGGCTTCCCGGTGTGGAGCAAGGCCATCAGCAGCAAGGGCACGATCAAGTCGACACTGGGCTCGGTCAACATCCCGGTGGTGTGCGCCGGCATGTGGGTGACGCCGGGCGACGTGATCGTGGCCGATGACGATGGCGTGGTCTGCGTGCCGCGCGCGCTGGCCGCCAAGGCCCTGGCCGAGGCCCAGGCGCGCGAGGCCAACGAGGGCGCCAAGCGCGACAAGCTGGCCACTGGCGTGCTGGGGCTGGACATGTACAAGATGCGCGAGCCGCTGGCCGCCGCGGGCCTGAAGTACATCGATTGAGCCCGCGGCCGGGCCATGCCCTGCGCCTGCCATCACCTCACCCCAAGGACCACGCCATGAGCAAACCCACCACGGGCGACTTCAACAAGACCGCCGGCTGGATGGACTGGTACAGCGGCCCGTCCCGGCCGCGCTTTCAGTTGCCGGCCGGCGCGGTCGACGCGCATTGCCATGTCTTCGGCCCGGGCGCCGAGTTCCCGTTTGCGCCCGAGCGCAAGTACACGCCCTGCGACGCATCCAAGGCCGAGTTGTTCGCTTTGCGCGACCACCTGGGCCTTGCCCGCAACGTGGTGGTGCAGGCCACCTGCCACGGTGCCGACAACCGGGCCCTGGTGGATGCGCTGCGGCACAGCGGTGGCAAGGCACGCGGCGTGGCCACCGTCAAGCGCAGCATCAGCGATGCCGACCTGCAAGCCCTGCACGCGGCCGGCGTGCGCGGCGTGCGCTTCAACTTCGTCAAGCGCCTGGTCGACTTCACGCCCAGGGACGAGCTGATGGAGATCGCCGCGCGCATCGCCCCGCTGGGCTGGCATGTGGTGATCTACTTCGAGGCGGTGGACCTGCCCGCGCTGTGGGATTTCTTCACCGCGCTGCCCACCACCGTGGTGGTCGATCACATGGGCCGGCCCGATGTGAGCCTGGCCGTGGACGGCCCGCAGTTCGCGCTGTTCGAGCGCTTCATGCGCGAGTACCCGAATGTCTGGAGCAAGGTGAGCTGCCCCGAGCGCTTGAGCCTTGCCGGCCCCCGCGCGCTGGACGGCGAGCGCAACGCCTACCGGGATGTGATCCCCTTCGCTCGCCGCATCGTCGAGCAGTTCCCGGACCGGGTGCTGTGGGGCACCGACTGGCCCCACCCCAACCTGAAGGATCACATGCCTGACGATGGCCTGCTGGTCGACTTCATCCCGCACATCGCGCCGACGGCCGAGCTGCAGCGCAAGCTGCTGGTCGACAACCCGATGCGCCTGTATTGGCCCGACGAGGCCTGAGCCCCCTACGCAACCGAGGAGACACGATGCACTCAACCCTGTCCAGGGCCGCGCTGGCACTCGCGCTGGCGGCTGTGGCCGCCGCGCTGCTCGCAGGCTGCGCCACGCCGCCCGGCATGCTGCAAACCGGCCTGGGCGCCGACCCGGCGCAAGCCTGCGCGGCGCTGACCGCGCCGGTGCCGGCCAGCGCCATCGGCCTGCCCAGCGGCGCGGCCAGCATCGATTCGGCCACTTTCGTGGCCGCCAGCCCCACCGCGGTGGCCGAGCGCGGCCCGACCCCCGCGGCCCGCATCACCCCGGCGCTGCCTGCGCATTGCCGGCTGCTGGGCCGCATCGCGCCGCTCAACCCGCAGGCCCCGCCCATCCTGTTCCAGGTCAACCTGCCGGTGCACTGGAACGGCCGCAGCGTGCAGTACGGCGGCGGCGGCTTCAACGGCGTGCTGATCAACGGCCTGGGCCTGCTGCCAGCCGGGCGCTTCGACCTGCCGGCACCGCTGGCCCAGGGCTATGTCACGGTGGGCACCGACTCGGGCCACCAGAACCTGCCCGGCCAGCCGCCCCAGGCCTTTGCGCTGAACGAGGAGGCGCTGGTCAACTTTGCCCATGCGTCCTACAAGAAAGTGCGCGACGTGTCGGTGGCGCTGGCACAGCGGGCCTATGGCCGGGCGCCCGAGAAGCTGTATTTCCTGGGCAGTTCCGAAGGCGGCCGCGAAGGGCTGACCCTGGCCCAGCGCTACCCGGAGGCCTTCGACGGCATCTTCAGCCGCGTGCCGGTGATCAACTGGACCGGCCTGCAGCACGCTGGCGCCCGCAATGGCCTGGGCTCGATGGGCGAGGGCTGGCTGCGCCCGGCCCAGGTCAGGCGGGTGCACGACGCCGTGCTGGCGGCCTGCGACGCCCAGGACGGCCTGGCCGACGGCATCGTGTCCGACGCGGTGAGCTGCAAGCAGCGCTTCGATGTCACCGCCCTGCGTTGCGCCGCCGGCGCCAGCGGCGATGCCTGCCTGAGCGAGGCCCAGGTCAAGGCCGTGCAGGGCCTGCACAGCCCCTACCGCATGCCCTTTGCGCTGGCCAACGGGCTCACCGACTATCCCGGCTATGGCGTGTCGGGCGAGGCCACCCCGGCCTTCGGCCCGACCGGCGGCTGGTCGGCCTGGTGGCTGGGCAGCGCCGCGCCGGCGATGCCGCCGCTGCCGGCCAACGGCATCGCCTGGTTCTACGGCAGCGGCGCGATCCAATACTTCTATGCCCAGGACCCAGGCTACGACCTGCGCCGCTACAAGCCCGAGGACTTTGCTGCCCGGGTGCAGGCGGTATCCGCCCTGATGGACTCGACCAACCCCGACCTGAGCGCCTTCCAGGCCCGCGGCGGCAAGCTGCTGATGCTGGAGAACATGGCCGACTATGCACAGAGCCCCTATGCGGGCATCCAGTACTACGAATCGGTGGTGGCGCGCATGGGGCAGGGCAGGGTGGACGGCTTCCTCAAGCTCTACACCGCGCCGGGCGTCGACCATGTCGGCAGCGGGGCCCCCGCCAACGTCGACATGCTGGCCGCGCTGGTTGGCTGGGTCGAGCGCGGCCAGGCGCCGGCCGGCCTGCAACTGGTGGACCAGGCCTTCGTCGCGCCCTTTGCCGTCACCCGCGCTCGGCCGTTGTGCGAGTGGCCGCGCTGGCCGCGCTACCGCGGTGGCGACACCAACGCCGCCGCCAGCTTCGACTGCGTCAACTAGCCCGCTCCAGGAGAACCCGATGGCATTGGACAAACCCTATCTGGACGTGCCCGGCACGACCATCTTCGACGCTGAACAGTCGCGCAAGGGCTATTGGCTGAACCAGTTCTGCATGAGCCTGATGAAGGCCGAGAACCGCGAGCGCTTCAAGGCCGACGAGCGCGCCTACCTGGACGCCTGGCCGATGAGCGAGGAGCAGAAGCAGGGCGTGCTGACGCGCGACCTGAACCGCTGCATCGCCGCCGGCGGCAACATCTACTTCCTGGCCAAGATCGGCGCCACCGACGGCAAGAGCTTCCAGTACATGGCCGCCACGATGACCGGCATGACCCAGGACGAGTACATGGCGATGATGCTGGCCGGCGGCCGGTCGGTGCAAGGCAACCGCCGCCTTGGCGAGGACGGCGACGCCCAGCCGCAGCACCAGCCGCAGGGCAGTGCCACCCAACCCGCAAAGGTCTGAACCCCATGGCACGCATCACCGCATCCGTCTTCACCTCGCATGTGCCGGCCATCGGCGCGGCGATCGACCTGGGCAAGACCAAGGAGCCCTACTGGCAGCCGCTGTTCATGGGCTATGACTACTCCAAGCAGTGGCTCAAGGACAACCGGCCCGACGTGATCTTCCTGGTCTACAACGACCACGCCACGGCCTTCAGCCTGGAGATGATCCCGACCTTTGCGATCGGCACCGCCGCCAGCTTCACGCCTGCCGACGAGGGCTGGGGCCCGCGCCCGGTGCCCACCGTGGTCGGCCATCCCGAGCTGGCCTCGCATATCGCCCAGAGCGTGATCCAGGACGACTTCGACCTCACCATCGTCAACAAGATGGACGTTGACCATGGCCTGACGGTACCGCTGTCGCTGATGTGCGGCCAGCCCGCCGGCGAGCACCCCGCCTGGCCCTGCCCGGTGATCCCCTTCGCCGTCAATGTGGTGCAGTACCCGGTGCCCAGTGGCAAGCGCTGCTTCATGCTGGGCCAGGCCATCCGCCGCGCGGTCGAATCCTTCGACCCGGACTTGAAGGTGCAGATCTGGGGCACCGGCGGCATGAGCCACCAGCTGCAGGGCCCGCGCGCCGGCCTGATCAACCGCGAATGGGACAACGCCTGGCTGGACAAACTGATCGACGACCCGGCTGCCGCCGCCGCCACCCCGCACATCGACTATGTGCGCGAGGCCGGCAGCGAGGGCATCGAGCTGGTGATGTGGCTGATCGCCCGCGGCGCGATGGCCGATGTGGCGGGCGGCCCCAAGCCCACCCTCAAGCACCGCTTCTACCATGTGCCCGCCAGCAATACCGCGGTGGGCCATGTCATCCTGGAGAACCACTGACATGTCCAAGACCATCAAGGTGGCGCTGGCCGGCGCCGGCGCCTTCGGCATCAAGCACCTGGACGGCATCAAGAACATCGACGGTGTCGAGGTAGTGTCGCTGGTCAGCCGCGAGCTGGCCAAGACCCGCGAGGTGGCCGATCAATACGGCATCGCCCATGTCAGCACCGACCTGGCCGACAGCCTGGCAAGGCCTGAGGTGGACGCGGTGATCCTGTGCACCCCCACCCAGATGCATGCCAGCCAGACCCTGGCCTGCCTGCAGGCCGGCAAGCATGTGCAGGTGGAGATTCCGCTGTGTGACGTGCTGGCCGAGGGCGAAGAAGTGGCCCGCGTGGCGCAGGCCAGCGGCCTGGTGGCGATGTGCGGCCACACCCGCCGCTTCAACCCCAGCCACCAATGGGTGCACAACAAGATCACGGCCGGCGAGTTCAAAATCCAGCAGATGGATGTGCAGACCTATTTCTTCCGCCGCAGCAACATGAACGCGCTGGGCCAGGCCCGCAGCTGGACCGACCACCTGCTGTGGCACCAAGCGGCCCACACGGTGGACCTGTTCGCCTACCAGTGCGGCGCGCCGGTGGTGCAGGCCCACGCGGTGCAGGGCCCGATCCACCCGGGGCTGGGCATCGCGATGGACATGAGCATCCAGTTGAAGGCGGCCAATGGCGCGATCTGCAGCTTGAGCCTGAGCTTCAACAACGACGGCCCGCTGGGCACCTTCTTCCGCTACATCGGCGACACCGGCACCTACCTGGCCCGCTATGACGACCTGTTCACCGGTAAGGACGAGAAGATCGACGTCTCGCAAGTGGCGGTGTCGATGAACGGCATCGAGCTGCAGGACCGTGAGTTCTTTGCCGCGATCCAGCAGGGCCGCCAACCCAACAGCAGCGTGGCCCAGGTGATGGCTTGCTACCGGGTGCTGCACCAGCTGGAACAGCAGCTCAACGCCGCCGCTTGACCGGGGGCTCGCCACCATGCAGACCCGCCGGATCGGCCCCTTCAGCGTCTCGGCCATCGGCCTGGGCTGCATGAACCTCAGCCATGCCTATGGCGCCCCGCCCCCCACCGACGTGGCCGAGCGCCTGCTGCTGCAGGCCCTGGACGCCGGTGTCACGCTGTTCGACACCGCCGCGCTGTACGGCTTTGGCGCCAACGAGACCCTGGTGGGCCGGGTGCTGCGGCCGCAGCGCAACCGCATCACGCTGTGCAGCAAGGGCGGCATGGCCGGTGTGCAATTCGACGATGGCATCAAACGTGTGATCGACGGCAGCCCCCAGGCCATCCGCCGCAACTGCGAGGACAGCCTGAAACGCCTGGGCACCGAGGTCATCGACCTGTATTACCTGCACCGCTGGGACAAGCGCGTGCCGATCGAGGAATCGGTGGGCGAGATGGCGCGGCTCAAAGCCGAAGGCAAGGTGAGGGCGCTGGGCCTGTCCGAGGTGTCGGCCGCCACGCTGCGCCGGGCCCATGCCGAGCATCCGATCGCGGCGGTGCAGACCGAGTATTCGCTGTGGACCCGCAACCCGGAAATCGCGGTACTCCAGGCCTGCCGCGAACTGGGCACAGCCTTTGTTGCCTTCAGCCCGGTGGCCCGGGCCTTTCTGACCGGCACCTTGCTCGACCTGGCCGGGCTGGACAGCAAGGACATTCGGCGCGGCATGCCGCGCTTCCAGCCCGACGCCTTCAGTGCCAACCTGGCCTGGCTGGCGGGCTACCAGGCGATTGCCCGGCAAGCCGGCTGCACCCCGGCGCAACTGGCACTGGCCTGGTTGCTGGCCCAGGGCGACGACATCCTGCCCATTCCCGGCACCACCCGGCGCGAGCATCTGCTGGAGAACCTCGGCGCCGCCAACATGGCCCTGGACACGCCCACCTGCCTGGCGCTCGACCAGTTGATCAACGCCCGCACCGTCCAGGGCAATCGCTACAACGCGCAAAGCCAGTCAGAAGTCGATACCGAGCAATTCTGAAAGTGTTCAGGCCGAGGCCGGCGCACCGGGTCAGGCGGATGGGCCGGCAGGCAAGGCAAACCCCGCCGGGCACAGGGCACGGGCGGGGTTTCAGGCGGTACACAGCGCGCCCCGGGCCGGGCGCTTCAGTTCAGGGCTTGGGGCTGGCCTCGGCCTCGGCTTCCTTGCAGCTGGGCGAGCAAACGAACTGGGCCTTGCCCAACAGGCGGCGCGACTTCAGCAGGCTTCGCGGCCGGTGCTTGCCGCACAGGAAGCACGACATCGTGGCAGCACCAAAAGCGCCGGCCGCGGTGAAGGGTGAACCAGGGGTTTTGCTGCGATAACGCAGCCCGTCGGAATCGATGGAGGTCTTGGTATCTGCTTTGGCCATGGGTAGGTGCGGATGGGCGTTGATACGACGGCGCAGAAATCTGCACAGCACTGCGGCGGTTGGTGGTGACACTTGGCCGACGGCGTGGATTTATTATGCCACAATCCCCATCATTTTACATAATACACAT
>JANNZD010000146.1:0-2305 GCA_031410435.1 Betaproteobacteria bacterium
GCCCAGTGAATCCCAACGCAGGTGGTTTTCTTCCACCAGTTGCTGCACATGCTTGGGCGCCGACCCGCCCGCACCGGTCTCGTACATGCCGCCGCCGGCCATCAACGGCACGATCGACAGCATCTTGGCGCTGGTGCCCAGTTCCATGATGGGGAACAGGTCGGTCAGGTAGTCGCGCAGGATGTTGCCGGTGGCGCTGATGGTGTCCTGGCCGCGGATCACCCGTTCCAGCGTGTAGCGCATCGCGCGCACCTGGCTCATGATCTGGATGTCCAGGCCGGTGGTGTCATGTTCGTGCAGGTACATGCGCACCTTGCGGATCAGCTGGGCCTCGTGCGGCCGGTAGGCATCGAGCCAGAACACCACCGGCATGCCGGAATTGCGCGCCCGGTTGACGGCCAGCTTGACCCAGTCGCGGATCGCGGCGTCCTTGACCTGGCACATGCGCCAGATGTCGCCGGTTTCCACGTCCTGGCTCAGCAGCACCTCGCCGGTGTCCAGGTCGGTGATATTGGCCACGCCGTCTTCGGTGATCTCGAAGGTCTTGTCATGCGAGCCGTATTCCTCGGCCTGCTGGGCCATCAGACCGACATTGGGCACGGTGCCCATGGTCTTGGGGTCGAAGGCGCCATGCCATTTGCAGAAGTTGATGATCTCCTGGTAGATGCGGGCAAAGGTCGACTCGGGCATCACCGCCTTGACATCCTTGAGCCTGCCGTCGGCGCCATACATCTTGCCGCCGTTGCGGATCATCGCGGGCATGGACGCGTCGACGATGATGTCGTTGGGTGAATGGAAGTTGGTGATGCCCTTGGCCGAATCCACCATGGCCAGCTCGGGCCGGTGCTCGTGGCAGGCATGCAGGTCACGCTTGATCTCGTCCTGCTTGCTCTGCGGCAGGGTGGCGATCTTGTTGTAGAGATCAACCATGCCGTTGTTCACATTGATGCCCAGCGCCTTGAAGGTCTCGGCATGCTTGTCAAAGGCCTCGCGGTAGAAGATCCGAACGCAGTGGCCGAAGACGATGGGGTGCGACACCTTCATCATCGTGGCCTTGACATGCAGCGAGAACATCACACCGGTCTTGCGGGCGTCGTCGATCTCTTGCTCGTAGAAGGCCAGCAGCGCCTTCTTGCTCATGAACATGCTGTCGATCACCTCGCGGTCGAGCAGTGCGACCTTGGGCTTGAGCACGGTGGTCTTGCCGCTCTTGGCGATCAATTCCATCTTGACGTTGCGCGCCCGGTCCAGGGTCACCGATTTTTCGCCGTGGTAGAAATCGCCGCTGTGCATGTGCGAGACATGGGTGCGCGAGGCCTGGCTCCAGTCCGACATGCTGTGCGGGTTCTTGCGGGCGTATTCCTTCACCGCGCGGGGCGCGCGGCGGTCGGAATTGCCTTCGCGCAGCACCGGGTTCACCGCGCTGCCGGTGCAGCGCGAGTAGCGCGCCCGGATGGCCTTTTCTTCGTCGGTCTTGGGGTCTTCCGGGTAGTCGGGGATCTTGTAGCCCTTGCCCTGCAGCTCACGGATACAGACCTGCAATTGCCCCACCGACGCGCTGATATTGGGCAGCTTGATGATGTTGGTTTCAGGCCGCAGCGTCAGCTTGCCCAGCTCGGCCAGGTTGTTGGGCACCCGCTGTTCTTCCGAGAGGTATTCCGGGAACTCGGCCAGCACCCGCGCGGCCACCGAGATGTCGCTGGTCTCGACCTTGACGCCGGCCGGCGCGGTGAAGGTGCGGATGATGGGCAGGAAGGCGCAAGTCGCCAGCAGAGGCGCTTCATCGGTGAGGGTGTAGATGATCGTGGGCTGCTGGGTGGGCATGGGCGGGTCTCCGGTTTGAGGGCAGGATTGTCGTTGGTCTGCGGGCGGCGGTTTGCCGGGCACAGGGATCGGCTTTGCACTTTGCCACGGCTGGCTTCGGGTTGGCTGACTGAACCCTGGGCGAGCCAGGATCTGGGCCGACGGCTTGGGGCTCGTTGCGGACTTTGCTTTGCTACTTGAGAGCCGGCGTTCGACGGCCTAAGCGATCGCGTCGGACCGGGCGGGCCTGTTCTGCTCCATGTCATTCCGGGCCTGCGGCCCTCCCTTCTCTACTTACGCAGAACAGGCCCGCCCGGTCCGACGCTCAGGCACCACCGTGGCGCTGCGTTCTTGGTCTGCGCGCGCCGCCGCTGCATCCGGGATGAGGACGGCGGGTGACTGGCTGACGTAAGTAGAGAAGGGAGGGCCGCAGGCCCGGAATGACATGGAGTCAGCCAGTTGCCCGCCGGCCTCGTCCTCGCACAAAACGCGGAACGTCAGC
>JANNZD010000147.1:0-3712 GCA_031410435.1 Betaproteobacteria bacterium
CGACCGCAACGGCTGTCAGCGGATCTTGACGGTTGGCGCCTTGTGCAACCGCATTACCTTCAAGGCCGGGCGCTCAACGAACTGTGGCCTGGTCCATGTCACGATGTGTCGCCTTTGTGGCGAGGAATTAGGCGTCCTGCATACGTTCGAGTTCGCCGCCGTACACCACGGCATCGTCAGCCGATAGCTTCGATCGCGACCGCGTCAGCAAGCGCGCCAGGACAACCGTGCCCAACGCCGCGAACATGAACCACCGCCATCCAACGCGCATCCCGGTCTCCTGTATCGATAGTGGTCTCACGATAGCGCCAGCAGGTGGCGTTCCGGGCATGCCCCTCACTGGAAGACGGTTTTGTGCTCAACCACCGAGCGGCAAGGTTCGGCCAGTTTCTGTCGCGCGCGACAGGCGCCTTCCTGGCATTTCAATTCACGATATTGCAGCAGGAGGCGACCGCAACGTCCTCACCAAAAAGTGACCACCTGGTGGCAAACACCTTGTGGCACATCGCCAGCTGAAGGCTGCTCAAGCGCGTACTGCTCCACTCCATACGGGTCCCCAATTTTGAGCACCTGGGGCTGGTTGCGTAGAGGGAGACCGGTGTACAACTACGGCATGCAATCTGATGGAGTGCCGCGCATGAAATTCCGTCACACCTGCTTCGTCCCACTTGTGGCGGTTCTCGCAGCCAGCGCCATCAGCTTCGCCACCGCGACACGGGCCGAGCCTCTGGCCTACCCCGACTCGCCGCAGCGACCGGTGCAGGACAGATTCCACGGCACGGTGGTGGGTGAAGACTATCGCTGGCTCGAGCAATCCGATGCTGCCGAGGCTGTGGGATGGATCAGGGCGCAGAACCGGCTGACCCACAGCATCCTCGATGCCCTGCCTCAGCGCAAGCCCTTGCGCCGTGAATTGCTCGCCATGCTCGGCACCGGCCGCGCCAAGCGCTTCGGTTTCGAGGTCGCTGGAGATAAGTTATTCGCGCTGAAGCGACAGCCACCCAAGAACCAGAACACGCTGGTGATGATGCGAGCAGACGCTGCGACGGGCAGCGAACGCGTGGTGCTCGACCCGACCCGGCTCGACCCCGCGGGCAAGACCACGATCGACTGGTACAAGCCGTCGCCAGACGGCCGGCTGGTGGCTGTGTCGCTGTCGAAGAACGGTAGCGAGGACGGCACGCTGCACCTGTACCGCACCGATACCGGCAAGCCTCTGGTCGACGTCGTGCCGCGCGTGCAGTTCCCCACTGGCGGCGGCAGTGTCGCCTGGGCACAGGATGGCAAAGGCTTCTATTACACGCGCTACCCGCAAGGTAGCGAGCGTCCCGCAGCCGACGCCAATTTCTACCAACAGGTCTACTTCCACCGACTCGGCGAGCTGGCGGTCGACGACAGCTATGTCATTGGCAAGGAATTCCCGCGTATTGCCGAAGTGGCCCTTCTGGCCAGCGAAGATGGTGGGCATCTGCTGGCCGATGTGTCCAATGGCGATGGCGGCGAGCACGGCCTCTATCTGCGCAGCGGCCAAGGCCCGTGGCGGCGAATTGCCGACTACACCGACGGCTTGCGCCTGCCGGCATTCGGTCGCGACGGGAGGCTCTACGCACTTGCGCTCAAGGGTTCGCCGCGCGGGCGCATCGTGGCCATGGCCCTCGACGGTGCTGGCGGTGACCTGAGCAGCGCGCCTACCGTGATAGCCGAGTCCGACGCGGTGATCGAATCCTTCTTGCCCACCGCAAAGCGGCTCTACGTCGAAGTCCTGCTGGGCGGCCCGTCGGAGTTGCGCGTGCATGCGCTCGATGGCCGGCGCCTGGGTCTTGCCGAAGCACAGTCCCTCAGTACGGTGACGATGGGTGCGCGCCTGGCCGGTGACAAGATCCTGTTCGGCAGCGAGAGTTATGTGCGGGCCTTCGTCTGGTATGCCTTCGATGGTGCCCGCAGCGGCGCCCGACCTGTGAAGACTGCCCTCGCCGACTTGCCGGTGTACGCCCTGGGCGGTGGTCTGCCTGGCGGCGAAGTGGTGCGTGAATTCGCCATCTCGAAAGACGGCACGCGCGTGCCCGTGGACGTGGTGCGCATGAAAGGCACACCGCAGGATGGCGCGCAGCCCGTGCTGCTGACGGGCTACGGCGGCTACGGCGTCTCGATGCGTCCGTACTTCTCGCGCGAGACGGTGGCGTGGCTGCGCCACGGCGGTGTGTTTGCTCAGGCCATCCTGCGCGGCGGCGGCGAATTCGGCGAAGACTGGCACCTGGCCGGCAACCTGACGCGCAAGCAGAACGTGTTCGACGACTTCATCGCAAGCGCCGAGATGCTCGTCGCCCGCAAGTACACCCGGCCCGAGCGCCTGGCGATAAAGGGTGGCAGCAATGGTGGACTCTTGATGGGCGCCGCCCTCGTGCAGCGTCCCGACCTTTTCCGCGCGGTGGTGAGTGCCGTGGGCATCTACGACATGATGCGGGTCGAGCTGACGCCCAATGGCGCCTTCAACGTGACCGAGTTCGGAACGGTGAGCAAGCCGGACGAATTCCAGGCCCTGCTCGGCTACTCGCCTTTGCACAACGTCAAGAACGGCACAGCCTATCCGGCCGTGCTGCTGACGACGGGCGAACACGACGGCCGCGTCGAGCCCTGGATGTCGTACAAGATGGCCGCCAGGCTCCAGGCTGCCAACCCGCGCGGACAACCAGTGTTACTGCGCGTGGCCTCGGATGCCGGGCATGGCATCGGCACTTCGCTGGCCTCGGCTGTAGACGAGCAGGCAGATCGGCTGGCCTTTCTGTTCTGGCAACTGGGAATGCGTTGAAGGTCGGCCGGCGCGGCCAGTTGGTTTCGCAGGCCAGTCCACACTCCGGCACGAGCGCTCAGTGTCTGCCAGCGTGGCGCCGACGGGCGTTCTTCATCGCCATGCTGGGGCGCTCAGCAATTGCAAGGGGCATACCCGGGTGCACCGAACCGATGGGTTGAGAGGGCCCGCCGGTAGCCGGTACCGGATTTGCGCAGGCGCGCCAAGCTGCCCTTGGCCGAGGCGGCCCAAAACGCGAGAGTCAGCTTGCCGGCACGGCTTCGTTCGCACACTCCTGGCCGAGACCGGAGATTGCTGGCTGCACCGGTAACCTGCCGTTCTACGCAATCAGGTAGAGATCTGAAGCAGGCCGCTGGGTGTGGGGCGTGCGCTCATCGATGCCGCCGAGCCGATTGGCTGCCTTGCCTCCAGTCCGTCACCGAAGCAGTCGAACCCGAGGGCACGGCACCTGTCCCAGCGCTGCGGCTCCGATGCGTCGCAGAAGGCGCGCGTCAGGCTCCCAAGAGCCGCCCCGAGCGACAAATCTCTGGGCAGCGTCGATGACGGGGCCGCCGGCAACCTCATCCGCAGGACTTGAACGATCAAACCTCGCGTCCAGTCGGGCGATTTGCTGGGTGTTCAGGCGCTCGACATCCAGAAGACCATCGGCCTTGATGTCAAGAATGGAAAAAGTCGAGTGCACCATTCGCGACGGCGTGCCGTCGACCACTTGGACGACCACGCTGGCTTGACGTACACGCTGTCCGGCAAAATCCGGTACGCGGGCCGGGTCTTCCTGCCGAAGCATGCGCATGAATGCGGTGCTGGCCAGCGCGTGCAGCGTGTCGTCACTGGACAGCAGGAATAGCTTCGACGACAGCTTCACCGTATCCGCCGTTCTGGTCAGCCTGACGTCGGAGGGCG
>JANNZD010000148.1:0-14556 GCA_031410435.1 Betaproteobacteria bacterium
AACGCGCCGTACCGCTGCCATGGCCCTCAATCGCTATGTGAGCAAGTGCTCCTGCTCCGAGACTTGATAAACAAGAGATCCGCTCAATGGGTCGGTGACATCATGAAAGAGCGAAAGTGACACCTTGAAGGGAAACCGACAGCCGTCGTCAGTGTCGAAGATGGTGCGCAGGCCGCGCGCCGCGAGCAGTGCACTCATTGATCGCTTCAGAAACGCAGCACGGGATGGCGCCGGTGCCAGTCGGTCAGGCGCTGGAAGGCGCGGCCGGCGCGCACCAGCAGCGCTTCGGCCAGGTGCGCCGACACCAGCTGCACCGCCACCGGCGTGCCGCGCTGGGTAAATCCGGCGGGCAGCGTGATCGTCGGGCTGCCGCTCATGTTGAACGGCGCCGAGAAGCGCACCAGCCGGGCGAAGCTTTCGGGGTCGGTGCCCAGCGTGGCCATCTCGGCATTGGTTGGCGAGGCCATCGGCTGGCCGGGGATCAGCAGCAGGTCGATGGTCTCAAACAGCGCCGCCACCCGGCCGGCGAAGGCGCGGCGGCGCAGCCAGACCTTCTGCAGCTCCATCGCGCCGATCGCACGGCCGCCGTCGATGAAGCCGGCCAGGCCTGGCCCGTAGGCCGCGCGCCGCGCCGGGAAGGTGGCCGCGTGCGCCACGGCAGTCTCCACCGAACAGGCGACCGGCCAGTCGGCGATCGCCTCGGCGGTGTCGGGAAAGGCCACCGTGCGCAACTCGGCGCCCAGCCCGCGCAGCACCTCGGCGGCCTGCTTGGTCGTCGCCTGCATCATGGCATCGACGCCGCCGGCGTTGTAGTCGGGATCGATGCCGATGCGCAGGCCGGCCAGGTCACGCGGGTTGCCGGCCAGGTAGTCGGGCACCGGCGCGCGCAGCGCCTCGGGGCTGCGCGGATCGGCGCCGGCGATCAGGCCCAGCATCGCGCCGCAGTCGGCCGCGCTTCGGCACATCGGACCGATGTGGTCCAGCGAGGCCGCCAGCTCGAACGCGCCGTTCACCGGCACCCGGCCCCAGGTGGGCTTCAAGCCGGTGACGCCATTGGCGATCGCCGGGTAGCGGATCGAGCCGCCGGTGTCGGTGCCGATGGCGCCGAAGCACAGCCCCGCCGCGCTGGCCACGCCCGAGCCGCTGGATGAGGCGCCGCTCCAGTGGTCCGCGTGCCAGGGGTTCACCGGCACGGTGATGTCGGGGTGGTGGTCAGCGAACGCGCCCTCGGTCATCTGCAGCTTGCCCAGCGTGATCGCGCCGGCGTGGCGCAGCCGCGACACCACGGTGCCGTCGAAGCCAGGCACGAAGTCGCGGTACAGCGGCATGCCGGCCGCGGTGGGGATGCCCTGGGTGTAGCAGAGGTCCTTCAGCCCGATCGGCACGCCGTGCAGCGGGCTCAGGATGCGGCGCTGCATCAGCAGCGATTCGGCGTCCTTGGCCTGCTGCAGTGCCAGCTCGGGCGTCACACGGGCATAGGCATGCAGGCGGCGGTCGAGCCGGTCGATGCGCGCCAGCATCGTGCGCGTCAGCTCCAGCGGCGAGAGCTTGCGGCTGTGCAGCAGCGCGGCGACCTCCGCGATGTCGAGGAAGGCGAGTTCGTCGTCGCTCATCGCCGGGCGCTGCCGATCACGCCGTGGGCACGGTGCTCAGCCTCAGCTCGCGCAGCATCGCATCGCGCATCGCGAACTTCTGCGCCTTGCCGGTGGCGGTGGACGGGAACTCGGCGACGAAGCGGATGTGCCGCGGCACTTTGTAGTGCGCGATGTGGCCGCGGCAGTACGCGGCGATCTCCTCGGCGCCGGCGCTCTCTCCGGCTTTGAGCACGATCCAGGCGCAGACCTCCTCGCCATACTTCGGATCGGGCACGCCGAACACCTGCACCGCCATCACCTTGTCATGGCGCTCGATGAAGGCCTCGATCTCGCGCGGGTAGATGTTCTCGCCGCCGCGGATCAGCATGTCCTTGACCCGGCCGACGATGTTGCAGTAACCCTCGGCGTCGATCGTCGCGAGGTCGCCGGTGTGCATCCAGCCGGCGCTGTCGATCGCCTCGGCGCTGCGCTGCGCATCCTCGTAGTAGCCGCGCATCACCGAGTAGCCGCGGGTGCACAACTCGCCGGGCCGACCCACCGGCACGATGCGGCCCTGCTCGTCGACGATCTTGACCTCGACATGCGGGTGGATGCGGCCGACAGTGGCCACGCGGCGCTCCAGCGGGTCGTCGACGCCAGACTGGAACGAGATCGGGCTGGTCTCGGTCATGCCGTAGGCGATCGTGATCTGCGACATGTGCATCTCGGCGACCAGCGCGCGCATCGTCTCGATCGGGCATGGCGCGCCGGCCATGATGCCGGTGCGCAGGCTGGACAGATCTCGCTTCGCGCGCGACGGGTGCGCCAGCATCGCGACGAACATCGTCGGCACACCGTGCAGCGCGGTGCAGCGGTAGGTTTCCACCGCCGCCAGCGTGGCCTCGGCGTCGAAGGCCTCGGCGGGAAAGACCATCGTCGCGCCGCTGGCCACGCAGGCCAGCACGCCCAGCACCATGCCAAAGCAGTGGTACAGCGGCACGGGGATGCACAGCCGGTCGGCTGGGCCCAGCGCCATCGCCTTGGCCGTGAAACGCGCGTTGTTAACGATGTTGAAGTGCGACAGCGTCGCCCCCTTGGGCGCGCCGGTGGTGCCACTGGTGAACTGGATGTTGATCACGTCGTCGGGGTCGAGTGCGGCATTCAGGGCGGCCACGCGGCTGCGGTGCGCCGGGCCGGCCTGGGCGATGAAAGCCCCGAAGGCCATCGCCTGTGGCGGCACCGGGTTGGGCCGCTGGGTGTCGTCGAGCAGGATCAGGTGCTTGAGGTGCGGCAGACACCGCGATTCGAGTTCCTGCGCAGCGCCGTGGCGGTCGATCTCGGGCGCCAGACCCTTGATCACGCCCAAGTAGTCGCTGCCCTTGTGGTTGCGCGCCATGATCAGCGCGCGGCAGCGCACCTTGTTCAGTGCGTACGCCAGTTCGCTGCTGCGGTAGGCCGGGTTGATGTTGACCAGCACCGCGCCGATGCGCGCCGTGCCGAATTGCGCCAGCAGCCACTCGACCCGATTCGGCGCCCAGATGCCGACCCGGTTGCCGCGCCGCACGCCCAGCGCCAGCAGACCGGCGGCCACCTCGTCGGAGCGCTGCAGCAGGTCGTACCAGCTCAGCGTGGCGCCACGCCCGCTGCCGCCGGCCGCCGGCGCGAAGACCGCCGCGTTTCTGGCGCCGAAGCGCGAGACCGCCCGCTCGAGCAACGCGCCGATGGTCATGAACTTCAGCGCCTCGTCCGTGGCCCCGGCCACATAGGACAGCGTGCCAGGCGGGCGCAGCCGGTCGTCGGCGCCGCCGCGCACCCAGTCGCTGGAGAACGGATTGCCCAAGCCGCTGGCCATGCCGGTCAACGCATCGGATCAGAAATTGCGCCAGTCGCCCGATTGCTCGAAGGCGTGCGCGGCGCGGTAGATGGTCGATTCGGCCCAGTGCTTGCCGATCAGTTGCAGCCCCACCGGCAGTCCGTTGGACAGGCCGCAGGGGATGCTCATCGCCGGGTGGCCGGTGACGTCGAACGGGCAGGTGTTGTTGACCATCTCCAGCGCCCGCTGCACCCACAGCGCGATGGTCGCGTTGGCCGGCGGCAGCGGCGTGGCCTTCATCGGCTGGGTGGGCGTGAGCAGCAGGTCGTACTTCTGCAGCGCGTCGTCGTACTCGCGGGTCAGCACCCGCGACAGGTTCTGCGCCTTGGCGTAGAAGTGGCCGCGGTAGTTGCGCATGAAGTACTCGCCGGCAATCATGCACAGCTTGAGCGACGCCGACAGCTCGTTGGCGCGGGCGCGCCAGTTGGCGTGGGCGTCGAGCAGGCTGGTGGTGTACAGGCCCTTCCAGTTGAAGCCCATGCCGTTGCCGTTCATCATCTGCGCCTGCAGGCCCTCGACGACAATCGCCGTCCAGATCGCCGGGCCGTCCTTGTGCATCGGCACGGAAACATCCTCGACCACCGCGCCCAGCCGGCGCAGCCGCTCGGCCGCCTGGCGAACCTTCTGGTCGACGTCGGGCTCGCTGTTGTCGTGGTTGAAGCCCTCGACCAGCACGCCGATGCGCAGGCCCGCCACGCCGCGCCCCAGCGCGGCGGTGTAGCGGTCGACGCGCGGGTTGTACTGGCGTGGGTCCAGCCCGTCGGGGCCAGCCAGCACCTCGAGCAGCAGCGCGTTGTCGGCCACCGTCATCGTCATCGGGCCGACATGGTCGATGGTGGCCTCGATCGGCATCACGCCGGTGTAGGGCACCAGACCGTGCGTGCCTTTCATGCCGTAGCAACCGCACCAGCTGGCGGGCATGCGGATCGAGCCGCCCTGATCTCCGCCGATGGCCATCTCGATCTCGCCGGCGCCCACCAGCGCGCCCGATCCCGACGACGAGCCGCCAGCCGAGTAGCCATAGCGGTAGGGGTTGTGCACCGCGCCACCGGCGCAGGTGTGGCTGCCGCCCGACAGGCAGAAGTACTCACAGTGCGACTTGCCGACGATGGTGCCACCGGCATCCAGGATGCGGGTCACCACGGTGGCGTCGACATCGGGCACGTAGCCTTCGAGCGACGAGGCGCCGTTCATCATCGGCACGCCGGCCAGGCAGATATTGTCCTTCAGCACCACACGCTTGCCGGCCAGCGGGCCGTGCGCCGCGCCGCGCACCTCGCTCTTGACCGCCCAGGCGTTGAGCGGGTTGTCAGCCGCGCTGGGCTTGATGCCGGGCGTGCGCGGGTAGCGCACCGGCGGCAGGTTGTCGGGCAGCTGGGTCAGCCGGTCGTAGGACTGGAAGGTGCCTTCCAGCACCTCCAGGTATTCGCCCACCTCGCGGGTGGACATGCTCATGTGCAGCGACGCCACAATCTCGTGCAGCTGCTCCACGGTCGGACGCTTGACGGTCGACATGCTTCCCCCTGGCCCGATGGCCGATGGCACCGCCGCAGCGGTGAAGTCTGATGGGCGCGCCGGCAGCGCCGGACGCACGGCGGTGCCGGGCAGGGTGCGCGGCGGCACGGGCCCGGACGACGCTGCTGGCGCCGGGGCGCTTCGAGCTGTCGCGGCCGTCGCAGGCGGCGGGACGCCGCGCAGCGTTTGGCCCGGGCCGGCGGCCGATGCGGCGGGCGTGCCGGGGCCGACGCGCGTCATGCGCGGCGCGCCCATGCCCAGCAACTCGGCCACCTCGCCGCCGCGCAAGCCGTCGGCGGCCATCTCGCGCACGATGCGGCCGCGCTCGACCACCACCACCCGGTCGGCCACGTCGAGCACCAGGTCGAGGTTCTGCTCGACGATCAGCAGCGAGAGCTTGTGCGAGGTGCGCAGCGCCGCCAAGCGTTGGCCGATCTCATGCACGATGGACGGCTGTATGCCCTCGCTGGGCTCGTCCAGCAGCAACAACCAGGGGCTGGTGACCAGCGCGCGCGCCAAAGCCAGGATCTGCTGCTCGCCGCCCGACAAGGTGCCGCCACGGCGGTCGAGCAACGGGCGCAGCCGCGGAAAAAGGTCGACCACCCGCTCGACCGCCTGTGCCTCGGTCTCGCCGGTGTCGGCACGCCACGCCAGCTGCAGGTTCTCCATCGCACTGAGCCCGGGAAGGATGCCGCGGCCCTGCGGCACGTAGCCGATGCCCATGCGGGCGCGTTCGTGCGCCGGCATGCGGGTGACGTCGACGCCGTCCAGGCTGATGCGCCCGCCGGTTGAGCGCATCAGCCCGACCAGCGTCTTCAGCAGCGTGGTCTTGCCCATGCCGTTGTGGCCGACGATGCCGATCGCCTCGCCCTCGTGCACCTGCAACGTCATGCCGTGCAGCACCGGCACGTGGCCGTAGCCGGCGCGCAGCTCGGCGACGTCGAGCACCACGTCGCGCGCCGCGTCGCGCTCGCCGTTCGAGGCGCTGGCGCCGGCCTGGTCCACGGATGGAGGGTGGTCGCGCATCGTCACGGGGCTCTCATTTGGCGCGGTTGCCGATGTAGACCTCGCGCACCCGCACGTCCGACAGCACCTGCGCGGTGCTGCCCTCCATCAGCACTGATCCCTGGTGCAGCACGGTGACCTGGCCGCCGAGCATGCGCACGAAGTGCATGTCATGGTCGACCACGACCACCGCCGCGGTCTGGTTGATGCGCTGGATCAGCTCGATCAAGCGCTCGGTCTCGGCGCCGGTGATGCCGGCGGCCGGCTCGTCGAGCAGCACCAGCCAGGGCCGCTGCGCCAGCACCAGGCCCAACTCGACGATCTGGCGCTGGCCGTGCGCCAGTTCGCCCACCTCGCGCCGGACGATGGCACCGAGCTGCAGCTCGTCGACCACCCGCTCGACCTCGGGCCGAGTGCCGTCGTGGCCGTGGATGCGCCGCGCCGCCAGCCAGATGTTCTCCCAGACCGTCAGCCCGTTCATCACCGCCGGCACTTGGGTCTTGATGCCCACGCCCAGCCGCACGATCTCGTAGGGCTGCCAGCCGGTGACGTCCTGACCGCGGATGTAGACCCGGCCATTGGCGTGGCTGATGCGATGTTGCCCGGTCAGGCACTTGAACAGCGTGCTCTTGCCCGCGCCATTGGGGCCGATCAGGCAGCGCAGCTCGCGCTCGCGCAGTGTGAAGTTGACGTTGTTGACCGCCAGCACGCCGCCGAACCGCATCGACAGGTCACGCGTCTCGACGACGAGCTCGCTCATGCTTCGTCTGCCGACGCAGCGCCGCGCCGCCGCCGCCGCAGGCCGCCGCTGGCGACGCGCCCGGCCACCGAGCGATCGCGCCTAGCGCGCCAGCCCGCCAGCGTGGGCACCAAGCCGCGCGGCAGCAGCAGCACCACCAGTACCAGAATCGCGCCCAGCACCAGCGAGTTGTCGATCAGCGTCTGCTGGCCCAGCAGCAGCTTGAGCATGCCCAGCGCCACCGCGCCCAGTATCGGCCCGATCAGCGTGCCCAGGCCGCCCGCGATGACCCAGATGATCACCTCCACGCATTGGCCCAGGCCGAACAACGAGGGCGTGACGATCTCGGCCCAGTTGGCGAACAGGCAGCCGGCCAGCCCGGCCATCGCCGCAGTCATCGAGAAGATCGCGGTCTTGTAGGCCGGCGCGTTGTAGCCCAGCAGCTCGATCCGGGCCTCGTTCTCGCGGATGCCGATCAACACGCGGCCGAAGGCGCTGGACAGCACCCATCGTGCCAGCAGGTAGCAGCCGAGCAGGCAGACCACCACCACGTAATAGAGCCCCATGCCGTAGATCTGGATGCTGGTGTCGCCCGGCACGTTGAGCACGGGAAAGGCCGGGATGCCGTTGAAGCCGCCCAGCCGCGCGCTGCCGATGCGGTAGGCATCACCCGCAGTGGCGCCCATGAACTTGAACAGAATCAGCGCGAACACCAGCGTGATCACGCCCATGTAGACGTCGCTGATGCGGCCGAAGAACATCATCGCGCCGATGATGGCGGCCACCAGCGCCGGCAGCAGGATCGCCAGGATCAGCGCGGCGGTGCTCTCGCCGGTGTTCATCGCGGTGATCGCGTAGGTGTAGGCGCCGAGGCCGAAGTAGGCCGCGTGGCCAAAGCTCAGGATACCGCCATAGCCCCACATCAGCCCGAGCGACAGCGCGAACAGCGACCAGATCGCCAGCAGCGTGGGCGTGCTGCTCTCGGTGGCCAGCGGCAGCAACACTAGCAGCAGCGCGAAGAAGATGAACCAGCCCCACCGCATGCGGCCGGCGCTGGCGAATTCACGGTTCATGGTGCCTGGCCGATCATGCCGAGTTGCGGAAGAAGCGGCCGGTGATGCCCTGCGGCATCAGCCGCAGTACCACGATGGCCAGCGCCAGCATCGCGATCTCGCCGATCACTGGCGTCGAGCCGAACGACACCAGCTGGTTGATGGTGCCGAACACCACCGCGCTGGACAAGGTGCCGGCGATCACCGCCGCGCCGCCGGTGATCACGGTGATGAAGGCCTTGGCGATGTAGGCCCCGCCCGAGGACGGCAGCAGCCCGGTCAGCGGTGCCAGCACGCCGCCGGCCAGGCCCGACAGCGCCGCGCCGGCGGTGAAGGTCCACATGTAGACCATCTTGGGGTTGTAGCCCAGCGAGGCGGCCACGTCGGCGCTCTGCATCGCGCCGCGCGCGATCAGCCCCACCCGAGTGAAGCGCAGCAGCAGCCACAGCCCGAGCACGCTGAGCACCGCGACCGCGATGATGAACAGGTTGTAGCCGCCCATCTGGAAACTGCCCAGCGCGTAGCCCGGGATCGGCGCGGGCACGCTGACCGCGGTATTGCCGAAGATCAGCGTGACCAGCCCCACCATCAGCAGCGACAGGCCCCAGGTGGCCAGCATGGTGTCGATCATGCGGCCGTAGAGGTGGCGCACCACCAGCCGCTCGATCAGCAGCCCGATCAGCCCCACCACCAGCGGCGCGATCACCAGCATCGCCAGGTAGATGTTGATGCCGGCCTTGGCGCAGGCGATCGTGGTGTAGCCGCCGATCATCACCAGCTCGCCATGGGCCAGGTTGATCACCCGCATCATGCCGAACACCACTGCCAGCCCCGCGCTGGTGAGCGCGAGGAAGGCGATCATGTAGACGATCTCGAGGCCGACGACCGCGGCGTAATCCATGGATCGCTCCTGTTGCCCGCTGCTGATGGGTCGCGCCGGCCTCAGGCGATCAGACCTTGACCTCGTACTGCTTGTTGTCGTCCGGGTTCTTGGCCAGGTCACAACTCTGCGCGGTATCGGCCGGCGGACGGGCCTTGAACTGCTGCTTGATCGTCAGCTTCTGGCCCTTGACCTCCATCACGTTGATGTCGAGGATCGCGTGGTGGGTCTTGGGGTCGAGCGTGACAGTGCCGGCCGGGCCCTGGATGCTGACGCCCGATTCGATCGCCGCCAGCATCTTGGCGCGGTCGAGCGAGCCGGCCTTCTTCACGCAGGCGGCCCACAGCATGATGCCCTGGTACTGCGACACCGCGATCTCGTGCACACCTTTGGAATCGCCGAAGCGCTTGGCCCACTTGGCGAGGAATTCGGTGTTGGCCGGGATCTTCGCCTCCTGGCTGTAGTTGCCGGCGATCAGGATGCCGTCGCCCTCGGCCGCCGACAGCGCCAGGTGCTCGTTGCCGACGCCGAAGGTGGTGGAGCACAGCGGGATCTTCTTGTTCATGCCCGAGGCCGCCCACTGGCGGAAGAACGACAGGTGCGCGCCGCCCACCAGCGCGGCCGACACGAAGGCCGGCTTGGCCTGCTGGATCTTGGCGATCGTCGAGGCGAAGTCGGCCACGTCGAGCGGGAAGAAGTCAGACGCCAGCACCTTGCCCTGGCGCTGCTTGATGTAGTGCGCCAGCCACTTGGCGGTGATCTGCCCGTAGTTGTAGTCGGCGGCCAGTATGTAGGCCGACTTGCCCCACTGCTTCATCGCGATCTCGACGATCGGCTCCACCGCCTGCGCCGGCGTGGTGCCGGTGCACACGGTGTTGCGGTCGCAGACGCCGCCTTCGTAGAGCACGTTGTAGAAGTACAGCGTGTTGGCCCGCTTGAAGGTCTGGCGGATGGCCTCGCGCGAGGCCGAGGTGATGCCGCCGTGCACCACGTCGACTTTGTCTTCGCGCGACAACTGCTGCGCGTACTTGGTGTAGAGCGCGATGTCGGACTGCGAGTCGTACTGCTTGACCTCGATCTTGCGGCCCAGCAGCCCGCCGGCGGCGTTGATCTCCTCGGCGGCCAGGATCGTGGCCTGCACCATCGGCTTGCCGTAGGCGTCGAGGTTGCCCGAGTTGTCGAGCACCGAGCCGAGCAGGATCGGTCCGCCCTGGGCCAGCGCCATCTCGAACGGGATCGTGCTGCCCAGCGTGGCCAGGCCGAGGCCCGAGCCGGAGGAAGCGAGGAAGTTGCGGCGCGAGAGGGTCATGCTGTCATCTCCTGGGTGTTGACGGGATCACGGAAAAGAAAGTGTGCGACAGGCCGCCCTGGTTCGCCGCAGCCGGTGCCGGCAGCGCCGGCGCAGAAAATCGGGTGCGCTGCGCCCGGGCAGCCCCGGCGGCTGGCTGCAGGCCACGGCCGGGCTCAGCCACGGCCGGCGGTCGGCGACGCGGGGGCGGCGGGGCCAGCGCCGGGCGGCTTCGGCGACGAGATGTCCACCGCCGACGAGAAGTCGACGCCGATCTGGTCGCCGATGCTCTTGAGCGCGGGCAGTTGCAGCGCCATGCCCAGGATGCTGTCCATCACCTGGGTAACCGGAGCCTTGCCATCAACGCCACCGCCGCCACCGCCGGCCGGCCCGGCGCCGCCGCCCTGGCTGGCGCCGAAGCCCGAGACCTGGTGGATGCGGATGCTGTCGATCTTCTCGACCGGCTTCATCATCTGCGTCAGGATATCGGGGATTCGGTCGAGCCGGTACTTCTCGAGCTTCATGCGCAGCAGCGGCTCGGACAGCGAGTTCTCGGCCGAAATCATCGCCCGCGAGCCTTCGGACTCGGCCAGCAGCCGCGCCCGCTCGGCATCGGCGCGGGTGTAGATCGCCTCGGACTCGGCCTTGGCCTTCTTCAGCAACACCTTGGCGTCTGTGGTGGCGTTGGCCTCGGCCACCTCGCCCGATTCGGACACGCGCTTCATCGCGATCTCGTGCGATCGCTCGGCCACCGCGCGCTCGCGCTCGGTCTGCAGCCGCTCCTGCGCCAGGATCACGTCGATGCGCGCGAGCTCGGCGCCGGCCTGGGCGCGCGCCTCCTCGGCGTGCTTGGCCGATAGCTGTATCGCACTGTCGGCCTTGCGCACCTCGGCGTTGAGCTGGGCCTCGATTTCGAGCCGGTGCAGCTCGCGCTGCTTCTCGATCTCACGCACGCGGGTCTCCTGCTCCCGGCCAATGCGCGCGCTATCGGACGCGGCCATCGATTCCTCGCGCGCCTTGGTCGATGCGGCGTCGCTGGCGGCCTTGATCTTCTCGATCTCCAGCCGCTGGCTGATTTGCGCGTGCTCTTCCTGCTGGTTCAGCAACAGGCGCTGCTTGGTCGCCTCGAGCTGGGTCTGCCGCACCGAGATGTCGGCGTCGGCTTCGACCTCGGCGCGCTTCTTCTTGTTCACTGCGATGATCTCAGCCAGCCGCCGCATGCCCACTGCGTTGAAGGCGTTGTTCTCGTCGAGCGCGGCGAAAGGCGTCTGGTCGAGCCGGGTCAGCGAGACCGAGTCCAGCAGGATGCCGTTCTGCACCAGGTTGTCGCGCAGCAGCGCCGAAACGGTGCCGACAAACTCGACCCGCTTCTCGTGCAGCATGTCCATCGTGCGGGCTGCTGCAATCGACTGCACGGCGTCGATGAAGCGGCCCTCGAACAGGTTGCGGATGCCGTCGGGGGTGAACGACTTCGAGCCCAGCGCCT
This sequence comes from Betaproteobacteria bacterium, assembly GCA_031410435.1. Lineage (GTDB taxonomy): Bacteria > Pseudomonadota > Gammaproteobacteria > Burkholderiales > Burkholderiaceae_C > Pseudaquabacterium. Next base: position 11,413 of record JANNZD010000148.1, read on the forward strand.
GCGCGGCGGTGGCCACGCCATCGACCGTGGGCTGCACCCGCACGTAGAACTCGAGTTCTACGTCGACCCGCATGCGGTCCTCGGTGATCAGCGACTTCTCGCCTGAGCGGCGCACCTCCACGCGCAGGGTGCGCATGTTGATCTCGTCGACCTTGTGCAGGAAGGGCAGGGCCAGACAGCCGCCGGCGATGAGCACCCGCTGGCCGCCAAAACCGGTGCGGATGATGGCGACGTCGCGGCTGGATTTGCGGTAGAACTTGTTGAGAAAGATCACCAGCACCGCGATCACGACGATCGAGATGATGATCCCGAAGAGCCAAGCAAGAACGACCATGGGGCGTTACCGTTGTTCGCTGGAAAGTGAAGCCGACGTTGCAGGCAAACCAGGAGGACGTCAACTGTCGAAAACGATTGAACAAGTCGCGCGCCGGCGTCCACGCCCGGTATTGCTGGCGCTGCATCTACGCAGGCTGCAGGCTGCACACAACGGGGCGTCGCGCCGGTGACACGCGCCAAGCCAATAGGTGTTGTACCAACGTGGGTGGTAGCGCGGCCCGCCCGGCCGGCGCACTGCCTGCCGGCATTCCCACCCGCATCGAAGGAGCCCTAGCCCATGGATTGGTTGACCACATCGATCATGCGCCAGCGCGGCGTGGCGCAGGGGCGCACGCCCGACACCCACGCGCTGACCGAGGCCCTTCAGGGCAAATTTCACTACACCATCGGGCCGTATTCGGACCCGGTGCTCAAGATCCGGCCGGGCGACCGGGTGGTGGTCGACACCCGCGATGCCTTCGAGGGCAAGGTCAAGACCGAGCAGGACCTGCCGTCGCGGGTGCTGACCATGCCCTTCGTCAACCCGCAGAACGGCCCGATCCTGGTCGAGGGTGCGGAGAAGGGCGACGTGCTGGCGGTCTACATCGAGAGCATGGCGCCGCGCGGCCCGAATCCCCGCGGCACCTGCGCGATGATTCCGCAATTCGGCGCGTTGAGCGGCACCTCGCTGACCGCTTTGCTGGCCGACGACCTGCCCGAACTGGTGCGCAAGATCGACCTCGATGAGAACGGCGTGTACTGGAGCAAGCGGGTCACACTGCCCTATCGGCCGCACATCGGCACGCTGAGCTGCTCGCCCGAGATCGACTCGATCAACACCCTGACCCCCGACAGACACGGCGGCAACATGGACCTGCCCGACATGGGCCCGGGCAGCATCACCTACCTGCCGGTGCGCAGCGCCGGGGGGCGGCTGTTCATCGGCGACGCCCACGCCTGCCAGGGCGACGGCGAGGTCTGCGGCACTGCGGTCGAGTTCGCCAGCACCACCACGATCCAGGTCGACTTGATCAAGGGCTGGCAGCTGGAATGGCCGCGACTGGAGAACGAAGCGGTGATCATGGCCATCGGCAGCGCCAGGCCGCTGGAGGACGCCACCCGCATCGCCTACAAGGAACTGATCCTGTGGATGGAGGCCGAGTATGGCTACGAGCGCTGGGACGCCTACATGATGCTCAGCCAATGCGGCCAGGTGCGCCTCGGCAACTTCGTCGACCCCAAGTACACGGTGGGCGCCGGTATCAGCAAGAAGTATCTGGCGCCGGGCTGACCGGCACTGCACTGCGGCTACCCGAGCAAGCCAACTTTCAACACAGCATTGACAAAGGAGCGGTCATGGATCTCGGACTCAAGGGTTTGAAGGCGGTCGTCACCGGCGGCACCAAAGGCATCGGCCGCGCGATCGCGCAAACCCTCGCCGCCGAAGGCGCGCAGGTGGCGATCTGCGCTCGCAACGCCGACGAGGTGGCAGCCAGCGTGGTCGAGTTGTCGGCGCATGGCCTCAAGGCCTTCGGCATGGCGGTCGACGTGGCGGACGGCGCTGCGCTGGCGGCCTGGGTGAACGCCGCGGCGGCTGAATTCGGTGGACTCGACATCGTGGTGGCCAATGTCAGCGCGCTGGCGATCGCCACCGACGAAGCGGCGTGGAAGAAGGGCTTCGACGTCGACATGATGGGCACGGTGCGGCTGGTCAACGCCGCGATGCCCTACCTAGAGGCGAGCACGAAGCCGGCGATCATCACGATCTCCAGCGTCTCGGGCCGCGAAATCGACTTCGCCTCCGGTCCTTACGGCGCTTTCAAGGCCGCGATAGTGCACTACACCCAGGGCCTTGCCTACCACTTGGCCGGCAAGGGCATCCGCGCCAACTCGGTGTCCCCGGGCAACACCTACTTCCCGGGTGGCGTCTGGAGCCAGATTGAGCAAGGCAACCCGGATTTCTTCAAGATGGCGTTGGGGATGAATCCAACCGGACGCATGGGCACGCCGCAGGAGATGGCCAATGCGGCGGTCTTCCTGGCAAGCCCGGCCGCCAGCTTTGTCACCGGTACCAATCTTGTGGTCGATGGCGCGCTGACCAAGGGCGTGCAGCTTTAGGACTTCCGGGCGGCATATAAAGCTGACGAATGCTGCCGTTGTGCCTGCCGGTGATCACCGCGCGGCTGCGGTCCGGAGATTTTCACGCCGTGCTCCCGAGGTTGTGATCTCGGACGGCCTCTAGCCGCGTACAGCTTCGCAATTGCGCCCAGGTGCGCCTGCCTGTGGGGTTCTACTTCCAAGAGCCTCCTTCTGGTGGCTTCCAATTTATCACCAACGGCGCAAGCAAGTCCAAGTGAGATGCCCGGAAGCTGCCCATAGGGACTGTCGGGTTGTGGCCGGGTGTGTGACTTCGCGACAGTGCCAAAAAGCTGACCACCGACTCGACAGCGTCGCTGGCGGAGTTCAGCTTACGGCGATCTCGGCGTAGACATGCGGCCGCTGGCGTAATCCGCCCGCCCTTTCCCTGCCACCCACGCGACCCGGACGCGCAGAGCGCCTGGGCATACTGCGCGGCATGAAACACGATGCTTGGCGCCGCCAACCCGAGAGCTACCCCTTCAGCGGCGAGATCCTGCCCCGCTACACCGATGTGGACCTGTGGCAGCACCTGAACAACGTCGCGCTCATCAGCCTGCAGATCGAGTCGGTGCAGCGCCTGCTGCTGGACGTGGCGGGCGACGCCGCCTGGCGCGACGGCCCGGCCGCGATCGGACCCGAGACCACCTCGACCGACTTTATCGCCGAGGCCTACTACCCCACCCCGCTGAC
>JANNZD010000149.1:0-8632 GCA_031410435.1 Betaproteobacteria bacterium
CCAGGCCCATGCGCTGCATCGCATACAGGATGCGGCGCTGCACCGGCTTGGCGCCGTCGCAGACATCGGGCAGGGCCCGGCCCTTGACCACCGACAGCGCGTACTCCAGGTAGGCGCGCTCGGCGTAATGGGCCAGGGTGATGGCGTCGGGGTTGTCGCCGGGCGGGGGGGTCAGCAGGGAGAGTTGTTCGGGCATTGAATTGGCAAGGGCCAGGCTTGTCAGAGAAAGGTGTCAAAGAAACTTGTCACAAGAACGGGTTGACCACCGTCATTTGGCCGTCGAAGCGCTGGCCAGTTTGGAAATCTTCGCTCAGCAGCGTGTCGCAGCCGGCCTCCAGCGCAGCGGCGGCGATCATCGCGTCATAAACGCTGAGCTGGTAGCGCCGGGCCAGCGCCAGGCCGCGCTGGTGGGTGGCCAGCGTGATGTCCTCTACCTCGCAAAAGCTGCAAATGCCGTCCAGCACCTGCTGCAACTCGTCCCAGGCCAGGCTGTGCTTGCGCCGCGCCACATTGGCAAACTCATTGAGCACCTGCACGCTGATGACGATGCGCCCGGCCAGCACCTGCTCGGCGCACTCGGCCTTGGCCGTATCGGCCGAAATCAGGTAGAGCAGGACCTTGGTATCGACGAAGGGCCGACGCGCCAGCACCACCGGGTGCCCTGCCAGCGACCACGGCGGCGCCGGCTCATTCACCCCGGGCATTGGCTTCCAGGCGGTCGAACTTGAAGTCCGCCGGCAGGCGGCCGCGGAACTGGCGCAGCCGCTCCAGCAACTCGCGGCTGCCGGGCTGGCGCGCCACCTGCAGGTGGCCGGCGTCGGCCACCGTCACCAGGATGTCGTCGCCCTCTTTCAGGCCCAGCACTTCGACCACCGCCGCAGGCAGGCGGATGGCCAGGCTGTTGCCCCACTTCGAGACTTGCATGGCTTACCTCATCCGGAGTTGATAAACAATTTTTTTATTGTATATCCTGACGGCGATGAAGGCGATGAAGGTGCTGGAGACCGGGCCCAGGCCGCCAGGCCTTGGCGGGCGCCGGCACGTTTACGATGCAGCGCATGGCCAACCTGCGTGTCTTCCTCTCGTCCACCGCCCTCGACCTGGGCAAGCACCGCGGGGTTGCCGACGACACCTTGCTGCGGCTGCAGCAGCAATCGGTGGCGATGGAACGCTTTGGCGCCCAACCTGGCACGCCGGTGGCCGAATGCGAGCACCTGGCCGCCAGTTGCGATGCGCTGGTGTGCATCGTGGCCCACCGCTACGGCTTCGAGCCCGAACCCGGACGCGGCAGCATCACCCGGCGCGAGGTGGAAGCGGCCCGGGCCGCCGGCAAGCCGGTGTATGCCTGGATCGTCGACGACGCCCACCCCTGGACCGAGGCCGAGGAGCAGGACCTGCTGACCCAGCCGGATGTACTGGCCGACCCGGCCAAGCAGCAAGCGGTGATCGCGGCACTGCAGGGGCTGCAGGCCTTCAAGGCCTGGCTGGGCGCGAATGTGGTGGTGGAGAAGTTCACCACCCCCGACGACCTGGGCCGCAAGATCGCCACCACGCTGGCACTGGTGGCGGCACAAGCCCCCGCACCAGCACCCGGCGCCGCGCCAGCAGCGGTGCGCGTGCCTGAACTGCGCGTGGTGCATGCGCTGCAGCCCGCACCGCACTTCAGCGGCCGCGCCGCGCTGGTCAATACCTTGTCCACCTGGGTGGACGACACCGCCTCGCCCGACCGCGTCCAGGCCCTGGTGGCGGCCGGCGGCACTGGCAAGACGGCCATCATTGAGCAGGTGTTGCGCGGCCTGCAGCAGCGCGGGGCGCGCCCCGGCGCCGGGCATGTGCTGGTGTGGTCGTTCTACGAGAAGCCCGATGCCGACGCCTTTTTGCGCGAATGCGGCCAGCTCTTCCTGGGCGAGCCCGACGACGCCCCGCCCGGCGGCCGGCTGGAGCGCCTGCAACGCGGCCTGCGCGACGGCCAGCCCCACATGCTGGTGATGGACGGCCTGGAGCGGGTGCAGGTGGAAGCCGGCTCGTCGGGCGGGCTGAGCCGGGTGCGTGGCGAGCTGGAAGACACAGCGCTGCGCCTTCTGCTGCAGGCCATTGCCGCCGGCCTGTGCCGCACCCGGGCGCTGCTGACGTCCCGCTTCAGCCTGACCGACCTGCGCGACTGGCAGCACAGGGGCGTGGTGGAAACCGCGCTGGACGATTTGCCGTTGGAGACCGCCCGCCAGGTGCTGCGCGGCTGGGGCGTGCAGGGGCCGGACGCGGCGCTGGACGCGGTGGCTGCCCAGGTGGGCCAGCATGCGCTGTCAGTGGCGGTGATCGGCTCTTATTTGCAGCACTTCGAGGCCGGCCGCATCGAGGCAGCCGCCCGCTTTGATCTGGACGCCGTGGCCGGCGACGACCCCAAGGCCGCCAAACTGGCCCGGGTGCTGGGCTTTTATGCCGAGAAGCTGCCAGCCGACGAGCGGGAGCTGCTCACCAGGCTGGCGGTATTCCCGCGTGGCATCACGCTGGATTTGCTGGGCGTGCTGCTGGATGCCGGCGGCGCGGTGGCCGGGCTGCTGGTGGATGCCAGGCCGGCGCTGCCCCGGCTGCTGCAGCGCCTGGTGGACCGGGGCCTGGTGTTCCGCTACCTGAGCACCGACCAGACCGCCGCCTGGACCGCCCACCCCTTTGTGCGCGAGCGCTTTGCGGCGCTGCTGGGCTGCCCGGCCGGTGAGGTGTTTGCGGCGGTGGCTGAGCGGCTGGGCCAGGGGCTGGCGCAGCGGCCCGAGAACAAGCCGCTGGACGTGGCGCTGCTGGACCGCTACGAGCAAGTGATCGAGGCGCTGCGGCTGGCGGGGCGGGCGCAGGAGACCTTTGATCTCTACTGGTTTGGCTTGGACGGTTTCGACCACCTGGGCAAGGTACTTGGCGATTACGCCCGCGGTTACCGCATCCTGCGCGGCTTTGTGCCTGAGAACGGCGACCTGGCGCGCTTTGGTCGCGACTTGGCGCCTATTGATCGAGCTTTGGGGCTGACTGATCTGGCCCTGATATGCAGCCGCCTCGGCCGCTTGCAGGAAGCCTGGGCGGCACGGCAAGAGGATGACGAGCGAAAGCGCCGCCTTGACGACCCCAAGGGAACCAGCGTCGGCCTCCAGCACACCAGTGAGTTGGCGTTCGACCTCGGCCAGCTGCAGCAGGCACGGGCCGCTGCTCTAGCCGCGCTGGCCCAGGCCGAGAGGGCAGAGTCCAATGAACAGCGCGAATCTTCGCTGGCCTACGCTGCCCACGCCGCCCACCAGGCCGGCGACCCAGCCACCGCGCAAGCCGAATTTGCCGCCGCCACGGCCCTGGAAAACAAGCCGCTGCTGTACTCCAATCGCGGGCAATGGCACGCCCGCCACCACCTGGATAGCGGCGACCGGCATGCCTGCCGGGCCATCGTCAGCGCCGGCCCGGCCATTTCCCAGCGCAACGGCTGGAACCTCGAAATCCCCGGCTGGCACGCCCTGCTCGCCCGCCTGGCCCTGGCCGAGCAGCAAGACCCCCAGCCCCACATCGTCGAGATCCGGGCCTGGACCGCCCGCAGCGGCGACATGCCATGGATCATCGAAGCCCACCTGCTGTCAGCCCGCCACGCCCTGGCCCAACCCGACCTGGCCAAGGCCCTCGCCGAAGCTGAAGACGGCCTGCGCCAGGCCCGGCCGGACCGCGCACAGGCGCTGGCCACCGCCCGCCAGGCCCTGGACGCCTCCACCGACCCAGACTGCGGCTATGCCTGGGGCGAGGCCGACGCCGCCCAAGCCTGGGGCCTGGGCTTTGTCGCGCTGGACCAGCCTGAGCAAGCCCGCCGCGCCTTCACCCAGGCGCTTGCGGTGCGCGAGCGCATCGGCCACCCGCAAACCCAGGCCACCCGCGACGCGCTGGCCAAGCTGGGCTGAAGACCCGCTGCCGTCGGGCGCTGCAAAGGCCTGGCGCCAGCAGCGGCCGCGGCACCGCGCAACATCTGCATGGCTTAGCATGAAGCAGCCTCCCTGCCCACCAACCACCCCCGCGCATGAAGCCCCACATCGTCGAGTTCACCCGCCAGTCCGACACCCCGGACGCCGACTTCTCGCACATCCGGGGCGAGGCGGTGCTGCAGAAATTGCTGCGGCGCTACCCCGACGACCGGACCAACCTGGAGCGGGCTCACGCCATCCTGCGCGACGATGCCAACTACGCGCCGGCCATGCACCGGGTGGCACGCAGCCTGCACGAGGGCCGCATCAGCGCCTTCATCAGCTACCGGGTGGGCGTGGATGCCGCGGCGGCACGCACGGTGGCCGAGGTCTTCCGCGCGCTGTCGGCGCGCCAGGTGGAGGTGACCTTTGCTGACGAATTCACCGCCCGGATCTCGGGCCAGGACTACAAGTCGGAAATCGAGGCGGCCACGCGGTCGTCGCATTGGTTCCTGATCCTGGTGTCCGACGCCCAGGAGCCCAGCGGCTGGTGCATGTACGAGACCGGTCTGTTTCGGGCCAGCGCCACCTCGCGCAAGATGGAGCGCCTGATCTGCCTGCACCACCCCAAGGCGGCCCTGCCCAGCGCAATCGACGGCTTCCAGTCGGTGTCCGGCGACGTGGCCCAGCTGCAGCGTTTTCTGGACGGCTTGTTCCGCCAGCCCAACCCGCTGCCGGGTTGGCCGGCCCTGAACCCCGGGCTTGACGACGCCGCACTGCTGGAGGCGGCCCAGCGCATCGCCCAGGCGTTGCGGCCACCCCGCAAGCCGGTGGCATTCAACTTCCACGCCAGTCTGTCGGTGCCCGACCCAGCCGGCTTGGCCTCGGCGGCCGACCTGGCCGCCTGCAAGGTGCAGACCGACCGGCTGACAGCCAACCTGTTCGGCAAGGTCGAGCCGCCCGTCACCTGGGGCCAGTTGATCGCCAACCTGCCGCCTGCCGGAGCCAGTCCCGATTGGCTCGACGAGTTGGTGGTGGTGCTGCGCAAGGCCGGCGGCGGCAATGTGGTGCGGCCGATGACCAGCAGCTTCGAGGCCGCCGAGGGTGGCCGCCTGTTGCGGCCGGTGCTGCATGCGATGGAGCACGACGGCCTGGGCGGCGACTTCAAGTTCGAGTTGATTTTCCTGGAGGACTACTCCGCCGCTGCGATCCAGGGCGTGCCGCCCCGCACCCGGGCACTTCTGGGCGCCATGCGCATGCAGAACCGCGTGCGCTGGGAGGTGCTGGCTCGCTTTGCGGGCACCGAACTCACGGCAAGCTCCATGGCCGCCTGCGCCAAGTCGCTCAGCCGCATCCAGCGCGAACTGCAGTCCCAGGGCGGCCTGGACGCCAGGGCGCTTTGCAGCCACTTCAGCGGCGCCGCTGCCGACGACATGGCCGATTGGGTCGAGGATTGGCTCGTCCTGCACGACCCGAATGACGGCAGTTTGAGCGTGGCGCTGCGCGGCCTTGACGAGGCGGGGGCTCGGGACGGACTGGCCCATTCAGACGCCCTGAACAAGCGCTTCTTCGATCTCACCTTTCCACTGCTGGACAGCCTGCTGCGCGGGGCCTAGCAGGCGCTTCGGTGGCGCTCAGCCCACCGCCTGCGCCGTCGCCTGGGCGTCAAGCGTCGCCGGCCGTCCCGCCCTACCCTTGCGCCATGGACTTCACCCTCAGCGACGACCAGCAGCAGATCGTGGCCGCCATCGAGCGCCTGTGCGCACCCTTCGATGCCGACTACTGGCTGGCCAAGGACACCGAAGGCGGCTTCCCGCATGACTTCCACCAGGCCCTGGCGCAGGCCGGCTGGCTGGGCATCGCGATGCCCACGGCCCATGGCGGCGCCGGCCTGGGCATCACCGAAGCGGCGCTGATGATGCACACCATCGCCGCCACCGGCGCCGGGCTGTCGGGCGCGTCGGCCGTGCACATGAACATCTTCGGCCTGCACCCTGCGGTGGTGTTTGGCAGCGACGAACAGAAGGCGCGCTGGCTGCCAGCGCTGATCGCCGGCCAGGACAAGGCCTGCTTCGGCGTGACCGAACCCGACAGCGGCCTCAACACCCTGGGCCTGAAGACCCGGGCCGTCCGGCATGGCGACCACTACCGGGTGAACGGCCAGAAACTGTGGATCAGTACCGCGCAAGTGGCCAACCGCATCCTGCTCTTGGCGCGCACCACGCCACAGGACCAGTGCCAGGGCAGCGACGGCCTGAGCCTGTTCTACACCGCGCTCGACCGCAAGGCCATCGCCGTTCACGAGATCGCCAAGATGGGCCGCCAGGCGGTGGACAGCAACCAGCTCTTCATCGACGACCTGCGCGTACCGGTGGAAGACCGCATCGGCGAGGAAGGCAAAGGCTTCAGCTACATCCTGCATGGCCTGAATCCCGAGCGCATTCTGATCGGCGCCGAGGCCATCGGCCTGGGCCGGGCCGCGCTGGCCCGCGCAGCGGCCTATGCCAGGGAGCGGGTGGTCTTCAACCGCCCGATCGGCCAGAACCAGGCGATTGCCCACCCGTTGGCGCGCAACTGGATGGAGCTCGAAGCCGCCCACCTGATGGTGCACAAGGCGGCCACGCTGTACGACGCCGGCCAGGCCTGCGCCGCCGAGGCCAATGCCGCCAAGTACCTGGGCGCCGAGGCTTGCTTCCGGGCCTGCGAAAGCGCGATGTTCACCCATGGCGGCATGGGCTATGCCCGGGAATACCATGTCGAGCGCTACCTGCGCGAGGCCTGGATCCCGCGCCTCGCGCCGGTGAGCCCGCAGTTGATCCTGTGCTTCATCGCCGAGAAGGTGCTGGGGCTGCCCAAGTCCTATTGACCTGGCGCATGCCGGCGCCCGAGGCGAAATTGACGCGCCCTGCCGTCCCGCATAGGCTGGCGCCGTCACCCCTCAGGAGCACCCATGAAACCTGTCGTCTATCCCGCAGACTGGCTGTTTCGCAACCCCGAGCCGCCGCTCAGCGACTTCGGGCGGCGCCTGCTGGCCGAGGGCGATTCTTGGTTCACCATCGGCACGCTCAACCTGGCGGCCGCGTCAAATGTGCTGTTCAAGCTGGAGTTTGCGCTGTCCACCGCGGTGGTGAACTGCGCCTACCCGGGCGACACCCTGCAGCACATGGTCGACCGCCTGAACGATGTCTATTTCGACCGGCTGCTGCGCCAACCCCGGCACCAGCGCTACTGGGAGGCCATCCTGATCTCGGCCGGTGGCAATGACCTGATCGACGCAGTGCAGACCGGCCCCAACAATGCCGCTGGCCAGCCCTTGCCGCTGGCCGACCGCATCTTGCTGACGCCTGCCGAGGTGGCCGCAGCCAGCCCGGCGCTGGCCGGGCCCGAGCGCTTCGTCAGTGAGCCTGGCTGGACCCGGCTGGCCGGCTACCTGCGCCACAATTTCGTGCAACTGGTGCAGCGCCGCGACGCCGGCGACAGCCGCGGCCGACCGCTGGTGCTGCACACCTATGCGGTGCCTACCGCGCGCCCGTCAGGCATCGTCAGGCGCCCGCAGGGCTGGCTTTACCCGGCGCTGCAGGCCTACCGCATCCCGGACGACAGCCTGCAGGGCGTGACCGCGCTGCTGTTCAACCGCCTGCGCGACCTGCTGATGGGCCTGGACCAGGACAACGGCGATACCAGCACCCGGCTGCCCGCCGTGCATGTCTACGACAGTGCCCGGCTGGCTGGCCTGGTGGCCGCGGTGCCCGGCAGCACCGGTGATGCGGGCGACTGGGTCAACGAGATCCACCCCAACCCGGCGGGCTATGCCAAGATCGGCCGGGGCCTGGGCGCCTTTGTCGATACGCTGCTGCAGCGCTATCCCTGAGCAAGGCCCTCAGCCCGCCTCCAGCTCCAGCGCCACCCGGGCCTGGTACTCGCGGTCGAGCAGGCTCATCACGATCAGGCTGTCATAGCCATCGAAGTGGTTGCCGGTCAGGCGCACGCTCTCGCGCAGCCGCCCCTCTTCGACAAAGCCCTCACTGAGGTAGAGCGCCTGGGCCCGGGCGTTCAACGCCTTCACATCCAGCCAGAAACGGTGGGCCTGCAGGCTGCGGAAGGCCATCTGCTTGAGCAGGCGCACGCAGGCCCGGCCCAGGCCCTGGCCCTGGCCGTCATGGTGCAGCACCAGGCGCTTGAGCTCCACGCTGCGGTGCGGGTTGCGGCAGCCCTGCAGGATGACGAAGCCGGCAGCGGCATAGTCGGCCCCGGCCTCGACGATGAAGTGGCGAAAGTCCGGGAAGCGCACCGCACCCTCATGCTGGGTGCGCTCCCAGGGGGTGATGAAGGGCAGGTTGTGGCTGTCGGTCTCGACCTGGATCACGAAGTCCAGGTCGCTCAGCAGCGTGGGGCGCAGCCGCACCCAGCGGGCGGGCGACTCCAGGCCGGGCAGCTCAGACATCGATCTCCACCGTGTCGCCGTGCAGTTCCATCAGGTCGCGCCGCGCCGCGGCCTCGCCCTTGCCCATCAGCTTGGTGAAGCGGCCCACGGTGTCCGCAAAGCTCAGCAGGCCCCAGGACACCTGCAGCAGGCGCCGGGTCTCGGGGTTCAGCGTGGTCTCCCAGAGCTGCTCGGCGCTCATCTCGCCCAGGCCCTTGAAGCGGCTGATGCTCCAGGTGCTTTCCTTGGCGCCCTCCTTGCGCAGCTTGTCCAGCGTGGCCTCCAG
>JANNZD010000150.1:0-9576 GCA_031410435.1 Betaproteobacteria bacterium
CGTCATGCAAGGCGGCCAGGGTGAGGTCCAGCAGGCGCAGGTTGTTGACCAGCGGGCCCCCATCGGCCGCCTGGTTGGCGTGGCTGTCCCAGCCGCCCAGCTCCAGCACGGCGGCCTGCGGGCCATCGGGCGCGGCCACAAACGCGGCGGCCTGGCGCGCCAGCAGCAGTGGGGCGGCCTGGCGGGCTGGGGTGGTGGCGCTGCTGGTGGGCAGGCCGGCTTGGGCGCTGGCCATGGTGGATGTGTTGGAGGGCGCGGTGGCGGACGAGGTGGCGGCCGGCATCACACCATCCGCACGCAAGGCCTGGGCCCGCGCCAGCGCCGCGGCCAGCGGCGCGTCCTGGGCATACAAGCGGCCCAGCCTGGCCACCAGGTCGGGCGCCGGGTCGGGCCGGCTGGACGGCGCCCAGGTGTCGATGTCGGCATGGCCGCGCAGCACCAGGGGCACCGCCGTCTGCAGCGCCAGGCCTTTGCGCCCGTTGTCCGCCAGCGCGCGGCCAAGCCAGCCGGTGTCCAGGCTGAAGGGCCGTTCGCCGCCCGATTCAAGCACCTGCTGGGCATCGAAATGCGAGCGGTCGCGGTAGGGCAGGCCGGTGGCATGTACCACCAGCAATTCTTGTTGGGCATACAGCCGGTGCAGGCCCGGCAGCGCGGGGTGCAGCGCCATCATGCCGTCCAACGCCAGCACCGGGCTGGCGAAGCGGCCGAGCGCGCCGCGCGCGTCGGCAAAGGCAGGGTCACCCACCGCCGGCACCGCCGACAAGCCGTCCAGCCCACCGCGCAGCAATACCAGCACCAGGCGCGGGCCGCCGGGCGTGGCCGCGCCGGCCAGGCTCAAACCCGCCAGCGGGCCTGCCAGGCCCAGGCCGGCCGCCGCGACGCCGCGCAGCCAGCGGCGCCGTCCGGCGTGGGGTGGATGAACAGGCATCGGCGCGCTCCTGGGACGGGTGTGGGTGCCGCTCAGCGGCGCTGGAACTCAGGGGCCATCAACAACAGGGCCAGGGCCTGGGCGCCGTCGGCGGCGCGCTCGATCTGGAAACGGGTGTTCTCGCTCAGCAAGGGGCCCAGGCTGGCCTGGGCCAGGGCGCGCGCATCCACTCCCATGCCCAGGCGGTCGGCCACCAGCACCGACCATTCCACCCGCTGCCAGATCGCTTCGGGACCCAGCCAGTCGGCAGCAGCATCCGGCCAGCCGGCGGGCGAGCCCGCGCCCTGTGGCCGCTGGCCCAGCGCGGACAGGCCAGCGTCGGGCGCACGCTGGGCCAGGCGCTCGCCCAGGCCGAGCAGGCGCGCGCTGCTGAGCACAAACTCCTCCGGCGTCTTGAGCTTGGCCAAGGCCGGGTCCCAGGCCTCGGGCGCCTCGACCAGTGCGGCATACAACGCAGGCAGGTCGCCGTCGGTGTCGGTGAAGCGTCGGGCCAGGCGTGCCACCAGGGCCGGCGGCGGTTGATCGGCCACCAGATGGCGGGCCAGCTTGGTGGCCACATGGCGCGCCGTGGCGGGCTGGCGGGCCAGGTCGTCCAGCACTTTGCGCAGGGCTTGCGGCCCCTCCGGGTAGCTGCGACCCAGCACCGTCTTGGGCCCGGGCTGGTGCCAGCGTGGGTCGAAGGGCGCTGCGGCATCGCTGCCGGCGGCGCCGGGCGAGGGCTCGGTAGACGGGCCGCGCCAGCCGGTCAGCACGGCGGCCAGCGCGCTCACGTCGGCCTGTTCGTAGCCGCCCCAGGGCCCGTAGGCGCCACCGCCGCCGCTCACGCCCAGGGTGTGCAGCTCCAGCACCTCGCGGGCCAGGTTCTCGTTCAAGCCGGTCAGGCGGGGGGGATTGGCCGCCACCGCACCGGCTGCGTCCGCGGCGCTGCGCCGGCGCAGGCGCTGCACCACGGTCGATTGAGGCCCGGCCGAGAGCTGGTTGTCCAGGTAGCGCAGCATGGCCGGGTGGCTGACAGCGGCGTGCAGCAAATCGGCAAACCGACCGGCCAGATGGGGCCGCACGGCTTCGCGCTCGAAGGCACCCACCAGGCCCTGGCTGCTGCCCTTGCCATTGGACACCGTGAAGTGGTTGCACCAGAACAGCGCCAGGCGTTCGGTGAAGGGGCGCTGGCTGGTGGCGGCAGTGACCAGGCGGGCCCGTACATCGGCCTGGGCCTGCTGGCGCAGTGCGGCGCGGGCCTCGTCGGTGGCCAGGCGGCGCGCGGCGGTCTGGCGCGCCAGCGCCTCGGCCAGGCCCGGCAGGTTGGGCCCGCGCTGCACATCGGCCGGGCCGACCTGGGCCAGCAACCAGCCGCGTGGGTCGGGGCCGATGGCGCCCAGGCCCGGCTCACCCAGACCGAAGCGATGCGCGGCGATGGCAGCCTGGGCAGCAGCGCTGGTTTTCATAGAGGCGATTCTGCGGGCATGTCCCGGATCAACGCACCGGGCCAGACCCGCGTTGGCGGCGCAAATGCAAACTTGTGCAAATGTCGCCCACCCCCGAAGCCCGACCGGCCGGCGCGGCGGGCTGCGCTTCAGGCCGACTGGCGCCGGCCCGCGCGGCTGACGCGCGCCGTGTCAGCGGGCCAGCAGGGCGTCGACGGCCGTGATGTCCTGTGGCTGCAACTGGCCGCTGATCTGGCGCAGCCTGAGCAGGTTGACCACCACGTCATAGCGCGCCTTGGCCAGGTCGCGCTGGGCCTGGTAGAGCTGGGTCTGCGCATTCAGCACATCCAGATTGACCCGCACACCCACCTTGTAGCCCAGTTGGGTGGCCTCCAGCGCCAGCTTGCTGGACGATTCGGCCGCCTCGAGCGCACTGACCTGGGCGCGCAGCGAGCGCACCCCGAAGTAGGCCGATCGCGTGCCCTGGGCCACGCTGCGGCGTGCCGCGTCCAGGTCGCTCTGGGCCTTGTCCTCCAGCGCCAGGGTCTCCTTGATGCGGTTCTGCACCGCCTGGCCGGTGTAGAGCGGCATATTGAGTTGCAGGGCCACATTGGCAGAAATGCCGTTGCCCGAACTGGGCCCGAAGTTGCCGCCCGGCGTGCTGCCGCTGAGGCGCGACTGGGCGTCGCTGAGCGTGGCGCTGACGCCCACCGTGGGCAGGTTGCCGGTGCGCGCCTTTTCGGTCTCCAGCCGGGCCACCTCACGCGCCAGCCGCAGCTGCTGCAGTGGCGGGCTGAGCTGGTCGGCCTGGGCCACCCATTCCTCGATATCGGCCGGCCCGCTGGCCGGCAGCACGATGGGCACGGCCATGGGCCGGGGCTGGATGCCGGCCCGGCCCACCAGGCTCTCGAGCGCCAGGCGCTTGACATTCAGATCGTTTTCGGCGGCCAGCTCCTGGGCCGTGGCCAGGTCGAACTTGGCCTGGGCCTCGCGGGTGTCGGTGATGGTGGCCGTGCCGACCTCGAAGTTGCGCTTGGCCGAGGCCAGCTGCTCGGCGATGGCTTTCTTGCTGGTCTGCACCGTGCCCAGCGCGTCGCTGGCGGCAAGCACATCGAAATAGGCCTGGGCCAGGCGCACGATCAGGTCCTGCTCCACCCCGGCCAGCTGCGAGCGCGCCACCTCGATGGCGCGTTCGGCCTGGGCAATGGTCTTGTCATTGCCGCGGTTGAACAGCGATTGCTGGGCCGAGACCGCCAGGGTCTGCTGGCTCAGGCGGGTGAGGGTGGTGGATGAATAGGGCGTCTCGCTGCGGTTCTCGGTCCAGGTGGCGGTGCCATTCACGCTGGGGCGTTTCAGGGCCCGGCTCTGTTCGGCCTTGAAGACCACCGAGTCGGCTTGCGCGCGCGCCGATTGGTAGGCGGCGTCATAGACGCGGGCGGCGTCGTACAGGGCCTGCAGGCTCTGGGCCCGGGCGCTGCCGGACAGGCCGCCGATCAGGGCGGCCGCAGCCAGCAGGGCCGCGCAGCCGGGGCGCAGCCGCGGCAGGGACGGGAAGGGCAGGGACGGGCGGGGCATTGACGGTATCCTCGACAGGGGAAAGGGGCTGCCAGGGCGCTGGGGGCCGATCACCCGGCAGCGCCGCTGGCATGGCAGGGGTGTGATGCGCCGCGCTGCCAAGTGCTCAGAAAGCGAAGCGGGTCGGCTCGACAAAGCCCAGCAGGCGGGGCGCAATGGTGTCGAACAGGTCCTCGGCCCGCAGCGCGGTGGCCGACAGGCGGGTGTAGCGCACCGCGCGCATCACCGGCTCCTGGCCGACGATGGCCAAGAGCCGGCCGCCGGGCTTGAGCTGGTCGAGCAGGGCCTGCGGCACCTCGGCGACCGATCCCGACAACATGATCAGGTCGAACGGGGCTTCGTCCGGCAGGCCGGCGGCGCCGTCCTGCGCGCGCACGCTGGCATTGAGCACGCCGGCGCGACGCAGGTTCAGTGCGGCCGTGGCGGCCAGGCTGGCGCTGCGTTCCAGCGAGATCACCGATTGGGCCCGGTGGGCCAACAGCGCGGCCATGAAACCCGAGCCGGTGCCCAGCTCCAGCACCCGCTCATGGCGTTGCACATGGGCTTCCTGCAGCAGGCGCGCTTCCAGGCGGGGCGCCAGCATGCTCTGGCCCTGGCGCCCGCCGTCGGCCAACGGGATTTCGGTGTCGACAAAGGCCAGCGCCTTCAGGGCCGGGGGCACGAAATCCTCGCGCCGCACCACCGCCAGCAGGGCCAGCACACCGAGGTCCAGCACATCCCAGGGGCGGATCTGCTGTTCGATCATGTTGAAGCGTGCGTGTTCGGTGTTCATTGAAAGCTTTCTTGGTGCAGCAACAGGATGGCCAATGGGCCAGCGCGGATTCTAGGCGGCGGGCGGCGCCTCGACTTGCGCTGCGGCCGGGGCGGGCACCACGCCAAACAGCCGGCGCCGCACCCAGTTGCCCAGGTCGTCCAGCCAGCAATAGACCACCGGCACCACCACTAGGGTGAGCAGCGACGAGGTGATCACGCCGCCGATCACCGCCTGACCCATCGGCGCGCGCTGCTCGGACCCCTCGGACAGGGCCAGTGCCAGCGGCAGCATGCCGAAGATCATCGCCAGGGTGGTCATCAGGATCGGCCGCAGGCGCACCCGGGCGGCCTGCAACAGCGCTTGGCTGCGCGCCAGGCCGGGCACGCAGCGGCCCTGGGCGTCGACCGAGTCCTGACGCGACCGGATCGCGAAGTCCACCAGCAGGATCGCGTTCTTGGTCACCAGGCCCATCAGCATGATCACGCCGATCACCGAGAACATATTGAGCGTGCTGCGCCACAGCAGCAGGGCGCCGACCACGCCGATCAGGGTGAGCGGCAGCGAGCTCATCAGCGCCAGCGGCTGCAGAAAGCTGCGGAACTGGCTGGCCAGGATCATGTAGATGAACACCACGCCCAGCGCCAGGGCCGAGACGGCATAGCCGAAGCTGTCCTGCATGTCCTTGTTGGACCCGCCGAAGCGGTAGCTGTAGCCGGGCGGCAGGGGGGTGGCGTCCAGCACCTTGCGCACATCGGCCGAGACCTCGCCGAGCGAGCGCCCGGCGGTGTTGGCGGTGAGTTCGCTCTCGCGGTTGAGATCGCGCCGGTTGACCTGGTTGGCGCCCAGGCCGGCGCGCACCTCGGCCACCTGGCCCAGCCTGACGCTGCGGGTGCTGCCGTCGGCCGCGCTGCCCAGCACCAGCGCCAGGCGGGCCAGGTCGTCGGGCTTGTCGCGCGCATCGGGGGCCAGGCGCACCTTGATGTCATAGGTCTGGTCGTTGGCGGCGCGCCAATCGCCCACGGTCTGGCCGGCCACCAGCGCGCGCAGGCTGTTGGTGATGCTGCCCACCGACAAGCCCAGGTCGTTGGCGGCGTCGCGGCGCACATCGATCACCACCGTGGGCTTGGGCGGCTTCATGCTGGTGTCGGTGTCGACGATGCCGGGCACCTGGGCCAGCTTGGCCATCAGGGTGGTGGTCAGGCGCTGCAGCTCGTTCAGGTCGGTGCCCTGGATGGACAGCGAGATCGGTTTGCCGCCGCCCACCGATTCCAGCAGGCCGACATGGGTGACGGTGATGCCGGCCACCTGGGCCAGGCGGGCCCGCAGTGGCACCGACATCTCATCGACGCTGCGCTGGCGCTGCTTGCGGTCGACCAGGCGGATGAAGATGCTGACGTAGTTGCGTCCGGCGGCCTGGCCGGTGTTGATGGTGGCCAGGGTGTAGCGCACCTCGGGCAGCGCGCGCAGCACCGTGTCGACCTGGCGGGCGCGCGCCTCGGTGGTGGCCAGCGCGGTGCCGGCCGGGGTGTAGAAGTTGACATGGGTCTCGGAGAAATCGGCCTTGGGCACGAACTCGGTGCCCAGGCGCGGCAACAGCAGCACCGCCCCGACCAGGCTGGCCGCTGCGATCAGCATCGTGACGCCCTTGTGCTGCAGCGACCAGGCCAGCAGGCCCACATAGGCCTCGCCCAGGCGCTGCGATGCGCGGTCTACCGCATGGGTCAGCCGGCCCAGGCTGTGGTCGTACCAGCCCTGCGGCCGCCAGGGCTGGCCGGCGCGGCCGGCCAGTTCGCGGTCGATCGCCGGGTCGTGCCAGATCGCGCTGAGCATCGGGTCCAGGGTGAAGCTGACGAACATCGAGATCAGCACCGCCGCCACGATGGTCAGGCCGAACTCGTGGAAGAACTTGCCGATGATGCCGCTCATGAAGCCGATCGGCAGGAACACCGCCACGATGGACAAGGTGGTGGCCAGCACAGCCAGGCCGATCTCCTGGGTGCCGGCCAGGGCGGCGTCATGCGCGCTCTTGCCCATCTGCACATGGCGCACGATGTTCTCGCGCACCACGATGGCGTCGTCGATCAGCAGGCCCACACACAGGCTCATCGCCATCAGCGTGATCATGTTGATCGAGAAGCCGAACAGGTCCATGAACAGGAAGGTGCCGATCAGCGCAATCGGCAGGGTCAGGCCGGTGATGACGGTGGAGCGCCAGCTGTTGAGGAACAGGAAGACGATGGCCACGGTGAGCAAGGCGCCTTCGAACAGGGTGGTCTTGACATTGGCCACCGACAGGCGGATCGAGCGTGAGCCATCGCGCACCACCTCCAGCTGCATGCCCGGCGGCAGCTGCGGCTGCAGCAGGGCGGCGGCCTTGTACAGGCCGTCGACCACCTCGATGGTGTTTTCGCCCTGGCTCTTGCGTACCTCCAGTGCCAGGGTGCGCGCGCCGTTGTACAGGGCCAGGGATTCGGCCTCCTCAGGCCCGTCCACCACCTGGGCCACCTGCGCCAGGCGCACCGGCTGGCTGGCAGCGCTGCCATTGCTGCCGCGCCGGGCCACGATGAGCTGGCCCAGGTCCTCGGGCCGCGCCACCCGGCCGGCGATCTGCACGATGCGCTCGCTCTCGTCCGAACGCAGGCTGCCGGCCGGCAGGTCCTGGTTCTCGCTGCGCACGGCGGCCAGCACCGCGTCCACGCCGACGCCCAGCGCCTCCAGGGCCTGCGGCTTGAGGTAGATGTTGATCTCGCGCTTGACCCCGCCCACCAGGGACACCGAGCCCACGCCGCGCACGTTCTCCAGCCGTTTCTTGACCACCTGGTCGGCATAGGTGGTCAGGGCCTGGACGCTGTGCTGCCGGCCGGGCGCGGTGAGGGCAAAGCTGAAAATGGGTGCGCTGGCCGGGTCGAAGCGCGAAACGCGCGACTCCTTCACCTCGGTGCGGAAGCCGGCCTTGATCACCGCCAGCTTTTCGCGCACGTCGTCGGCCGCGCGCCGGCCGTTGATCTCGAGGTTGAACTGCACGATCACCACCGACGTGCCCTCGTAGCTGCGCGAGAACAGCTGGTTGATGCCGGCGATGGTGTTGACCGATTCCTCGATCTTGCGTGTCACCTCGCTCTCCACCACCTCGGGTGACGCGCCGGGGTAATCGGTCTGCACCACCACGGTGGGGAAATCGATCTCCGGGAACTGGTCGACCTTCAGGCGCTGGTAGGAAAACAGCCCCAGCACCACGAAGGCCAGCATGACCATCACGGCCATCACCGGGTTGCCGATGGACAGGCGGGTGAACCACATGGCGGGTCAGCGCGCAGCGGCTGCGGCAGAGGCCGACAGGGCCGGGCCCGGCGCGGCCGCCGGCGCCACCACCACCAGGCGCACGCCAGCCGGCACCAGGCCGGCGCTGGCCGCCAGCACCGGGTCGCCCGGCGCCAGCCCGGCCAGGATTTCGACACTGTCGACACCGTCCACCTGGCCGCGCGCCCCCAGCGTCAGCGGGCGCCACTGGGACAAGCCGGCCTGGACCGCGATGGCATAGGGCTGGGCCTGGTCGGTGCGCACGGCGGACAAGGGCAGGGTCAAGGTGTTGCGGCGATCCAGGTCGATCCAGCCCCGGGCGAACAGGCCATTGCGCAGGCTGGGGTGGCTGGCCACCGACAGGTAGGCCATCACGCTGCGCGAGCCGGCCTGGGCACTGGGGTTGATGCGCAGCACGGTGGCCGGCACGCTGTCGGGGCTGCCGTCCACGCGCAGGCGGGCCTTGGCGCCGATCTGCAGGCGCGCCAGGTCCTGCGGCGCGATCGCGGCCTCCAGCTCCAGGCGGGACAGGTCGACGATCTCCAGGATGCGGGCATCCACCGCCACGCGCTCGCCGGGCTGGGCCAGGCGCTGGGCCACGCTGCCGGCGATGGGCGCGGTGAGTAGGGTGTCGGCCCGCGACTTGCGGGCCAGTTCGACGGCGGCCAGCGCCGCCTCCAGCGTGGCCTGGGCCGAGGCCTGGTTGGAGATCGAGGTTTCCAGCGCGGTAGGCGAGATGAAACCCTGGGCCACCAGCGCCTGGTTGTTGGCCAGCTGGCGCTGGGCGATATCGCGCTGGGCCCTGGCGGCCTGGGCCTGCTGCTCGGCCTGGCGCAGGCGCCAGTCGAATTCGGTGGGGTCGAGCCGGCCCAGGGTCTGGCCCGCCACGACCCGGTCGCCCTCACGCACCGCCAGGGTCTGCAATTCGGCCGCCACCCGGGCCTTGACGAAGGCGGTGTTCACCGCGCGCAGGCTGCCGGTGATCTCCAGCCCCTGCTGCAGGGGCTGCAGTGCGGCCTGGATCAGGTCTTGCGGCAGCAGCTCCAGCAGGGCTTGGGCGGCGGGTGCGGGGCCGGCCGGTGCGGGCGCGGCAGGCAGGGCCTTCCACCAGCGCAGGCCCAACGCCAGGGCCAACAAGAGTGCCAACAGGGCCAGGCACCAGCGCATCCAGGGTTTCATGGCGGGACGGGTTGGAGGAATTGGGGGCGGGTCGGCGGGGCGGTGCGCGGGCCGGGCTTCAAGCCACTGACGGGCCATCGACGGCGGGCGCCTGGCACAAGCCGTCCAGCACCAGCGCCACATGCTGGGCGATGAAGGCATGGCCATCCAGGTGCCAGTCCACCGGGCAGGCGCCCAGCGAATGGCGGTGCAGGCACAGCATCACCAGGGGCAGCACCAGCGAATGCACCGCATTGTCGATGTCGACCCGACGGAACTCGCCTTCGGCAATGCCGCGCTGCACGATGCCGCCCAGCAGGCGGTGGGCCGGCTCGATCACCTCGCGGGCGTAGAAAGTGGCGATGTCGGGAAAGCTGCGCACCTCGGTGACCACCAGCTTGAACACCCCCGCGGCCGGGCTGTCGTAGAGCTGGCGC
>JANNZD010000151.1:0-2716 GCA_031410435.1 Betaproteobacteria bacterium
GCCCGCATCGGCTTTGGCTTCGAGCCCGGCGTGCTGTGGCGTGACGGGCGCAAATTTGCCGTCACGGTGCAGGGCGATGTGGTCGACGGTGTGCAGGGCGCCACCGTCACCCAGGTGGTGTGGGTGCAGCTGGCCGACCTGCGCCAGCGCCTGCCCCCCGACTACGCCATCCAGATCGCCGGCGCACAAGAGCAGAGCAGCAAGGGCCAGACCTCCATCGCCGCCGGCGTGCCGGTGATGCTGTTCATCATTTTCACCCTGCTGATGCTGCAGCTGCAGAGCTTTTCACGGGCGATGCTGGTCTTCCTGACCGGCCCTTTGGGCATTGCCGGCGTGGCGGGCGCGCTGCTGCTGTTCGACCGGCCTTTCGGCTTCGTGGCATTGCTGGGGGTGATCGCGCTGATGGGCATGATCATGCGCAACTCGGTGATCCTGATCGACCAGATCGAGCAGGACCGCCGGCGCGGCGTGGCGGCCTGGGACGCGATCGTCGAGTCGGTGGTGCGGCGCTTCCGGCCCATCGTGCTGACGGCGGCGGCGGCGGTGCTGGCCATGATCCCGCTCACCCGCAGCGTGTTCTGGGGCCCGATGGCCGTGGCCATCATGGGCGGGCTGGTGGTGGCCACCGCGCTGACCCTGTTGGCCCTGCCGGCGATGTACGCGGCCTGGTTCCGCGTGCGCCGGCCAACATCGGTGGATGGCGACCGCCTGGCCGGCTAGAATCGCCGGTTTGCCGGGCCGACCAGGGTTGGCCCGGGGCTAGGCGACATGCGCCCCCGGCGTCGGGCTCATGGGCGGCATTGACGAACGCAAGCAACCCGCGCGGGTGGCGAAATTGGTAGACGCACCAGGTTTAGGTCCTGACGCCTTCACGGGCGTGCCGGTTCGAGTCCGGCTCCGCGCACCAGATCCAAACTTTCTGTGAGTCCCATCATGGCTGTGACTGTTGAAACCCTCGAAAAGCTCGAACGCCGCATCACCTTGGTGATCCCGGCCAACGACCTGAACTCGGAAATCGAGACCCGGCTCAAGAAGCTGTCGCGCACGGTCAAGGCCGATGGCTTTCGCCCTGGCAAGGTGCCGATGTCGGTGGTGGCCCAGCGCTATGGCTTCTCGGTGCAGAACGAGGTCATGAACGACAAGCTGGGCCAGGCCTTCTCCAGTGCCGCCAATCAGGCCCAGCTGCGCGTGGCCGGCATCCCGCGCATCACCCAGAAGGACGAAGCGCCCGAGGGTCAACTGGCCTTCGACGCCACCTTCGAGGTCTATCCCGAGGTCAGGATCGGTGATCTGACGGCAGTCGAAGTCGACCGCATCACCAGCGAGGTGACCGAGCCCGCCATCGACCGCACCGTCGACATCCTGCGCAAGCAGCGCCGCACCTTTGCCCAACGCCCGGCCGCCGGTGGCGCCGAAGAAGGCGACCGCGTGACCATCGATTTCGAAGGCAAGATCGACGGCGAGCCCTTCGAGGGCGGCAAGGCCGATGCCTTTCAGTTCCTGATCGGCGAAGGCCAGATGCTCGAACAGTTCGACAAGGCCGTGCGCGGCATGAAGGTGGGCGACAGCAAGACCTTCGCGCTGCAGTTCCCGGCGGATTACCACGGCAAGGACGTGGCCGGCAAGGAGGCCGACTTCCTGGTGACGATGAAGAAGATCGAGGCCCAGCACCTGCCGGCGCTGGACGAGGCCTTCATCAAGTCGCTGGGCATCGCCGACGGCACCGAGGCCGGCCTGCGCGCCGACGTCAAGAAGAACCTCGAGCGCGAGGTCAAGTTCCGTGTGCTGGCCCGCAACAAGGCTGCCGCGATGGACGCGCTGGTCAAGGTGGCCGAGCTCGATGTGCCCAAGGCCCTGGTCGACAACGAGCTCGAGCGCCTGGTGGCCAATGCCCGCGAAGACCTGAAGCAGCGCGGCATCAAGGACGCCGACAAGGCCCCGATCCCCAACGAGCTGTTCCAGCCCCAGGCCGAGCGCCGGGTGCGTCTGGGCCTGGTGGTGGCCGAGCTGGTGCGCAGCCACAACCTGCAGGCCAAGCCCGACCAGTTGCAGGCCCATATCGAAGAGTTGTCGCAGAGCTACGAGAAGCCTGCCGAGGTGATGCGCTGGTACCTGTCGGACCGCCAGCGCATGGCCGAGGTCGAGGCGGTCGTCATCGAGACCAATGTGACCCAGCATGTGCTGGGACAGGTCAAGATCACCGAGAAGGCACTGCCTTTTGATGAGTTGATGACGGCCTGATGGCGCACCGGCCGGCGGGGCTGGCGCCAAGGCGTACAGCCACCGGTGCCGGGCCCGATGTCCCCGATCCGGGGCGCATGACTGACCGGTCGGCGCCCCTTTTTTCATCGTCTGCAAGCCCCCGCTCAGGGGGCCATAATCTGCGCAGACCTATCAATCAAGGACACGCATGAATGCACTGGAGACGCAGGCCCTCGGCATGGTGCCCATCGTCATCGAGCAATCGGGCCGCGGCGAGCGCGCCTATGACATCTACAGCCGGCTGCTGCGCGAGCGCATCGTTTTCCTGGTCGGCCCGGTCAATGACCAGACCGCCAACCTGGTGGTGGCGCAAATGTTGTTCCTGGAGAGCGAGAACCCCGACAAGGACATCTTTCTTTACATCAACTCGCCCGGCGGCAGCGTCAGTGCGGGCCTGTCGATCTTCGACACCATGAACTTCATCAAGCCCGACGTGTCTACCCTGTGCATGGGC
>JANNZD010000152.1:0-6110 GCA_031410435.1 Betaproteobacteria bacterium
TTCCAGTTGAAGCTGGGGCTGCAGTTGTAGGCCAGCAGCTTGCCCGGGAACTTGGCATGGATGGCGTCGGCAAACTGCTTGGCAAAGGCCAGGTCGGGCGTGCCGGTCTCACACCAGATCAGGTCGGCGTAATCCGCATAGGCCAGGCCGCGGCTGATCGCCTGCTCGATGCCGTTGCGGCTGCGGTAGAAGCCTTCGACGGTGCGCTCGCCAGTGAGGAAGGGCTGGTCGATCGGGTCGACATCGCTGGTCACCAGGTCGGCGGCTTCGGCGTCGGTGCGGGCCAGCAGGATGGTGGGCACGCCCATCACGTCGGCGGCCAGACGGGCGGCGATCAGCTTGCTGCAGGCTTCACGCGTGGGCACCAGCACCTTGCCACCCATGTGGCCGCACTTCTTGGCGGCGGCCAGCTGGTCTTCGAAGTGCACCCCGGCAGCGCCGGCTTCGATCATCGCCTTCATCAGCTCGAAGGCGTTCAGCACGCCGCCGAAACCGGCTTCGGCATCGGCAACGATGGGGGCGAAGTAGTCGATGTCGTTCTTGCCCTCGCTCCACTGGATCTGGTCGGCACGGGCGAAGGTGGCATTGATCTTCTTCACCACCTTGGGCACCGAGTCCACCGAATACAGCGACTGGTCGGGGTACATCTCGCCATTGCTGTTGGCGTCGCCGGCCACTTGCCAGCCCGACAAGTAGATCGCCTTCAGGCCGGCCTTGACCTGCTGCATGGCCTGGTTGCCGGTCAGCGCGCCAAGGCTGTTGATGAAGGGCTCGGTGTTGATCAGGTTCCACAGCTTGCCGGCACCGCGCTTGGCCAGGGTGTGGTCAACCTGCAGGCTGCCGCGCAGGCGCACCACGTCGGCGGCGCTGTAGCCGCGCTTGATGCCCTTCCAGCGCGGGTTCTCGGCCCAGTCTTTTTCGAGGGCGGCAATTTGTTGGTCGCGGGACAAGGGGGTCATGAAAGCTCCTGGGAGGGTGGGACAGTGAATCCATCGGCGCGAATTCGCCGAAACGATGCCTCAAGCCTAACGGTCGGCCTGGCTTTTGAGAAGACTTATATCTTATAGAAGACTGAATATTTTAATGAATAAATTCAATCACTTGTGATTTGTTTTCCATGATGCGAAATGGAATTCAGGCTAATGAAATTACATGTTGCAATGCAGCATGTTGCTATTTCACATTGCGGAATAGCGGCTTCGCTGGATGAAATGCCGGCCCGGCTGCCGCGCAGACCGGCTGCAAGCCGGCATGGTCCGATTGCCGCCGCTCGCGGAACAGCGCGGCAGCCGGGGCTTTTTTCGACCCTTCAGCGCAAGCGGTGGCGCCGAACATGGACCGCCCATTGCCCACTCGGACAGGGCCGGGCTTGTCGCCTGTCGCCCCGTCTGCGTTTGCCGCCATCGCCCCGCCGCCCACCCGCCCGGTACACCCGCCCGGTACACCCGCCATGAAGCTCGACACCGCTCAACAACTCCGTCCCGCCAGCGCCGCGCCGGGCACACCGGCGCGCCTGCTGGTGGTGGCCAGCATCCCCGCCCATGCGGCCGACTTGGCCGGCATGCTGAATGACCGCTACCGGGTCCAGGCGGCCAGCTCAGGCACCGAGGCGCAGGCGCAGGCCAGCGTCAATCCGCCCGACCTGATCTTGCTCGATACCGTGCTGCCGGGCATGGACGCCTATGCCATCTGCCGCCAGCTCAAGGCCGACCCGCTGACCGCCGCCGTGCCGGTGCTGTTTCTCACCGACCCGACCCGCAATGACGACGCGTGCCAGGGCTTCGAGGCGGGCGGCGCAGACCATGTGGCGCGCCCCTGGCACCCGATGACCTTGCTGGCGCGCATTGCCACGCAACTGCAACTGGGTGCCTGGCGCGCGGCCCAGCGCGGGCGCGGCGCGGCGCAAGACGAGGCGCTGCAGGCCCGCCTGCAGGAGGTGGACGCGCTGCGCGACGCCACGCTGTTCGTGATGGTCTCTTTCGCCGAATTTCGCGACGACGATTCGGGCAACCATGTGCGCCGCACCCAGGAATACGTGCGCACCATGGCCCAATGGCTGCAGGGCCTGGGCGATGTGCGCTATGCGCTCAGCCCGGCGCAGATCGACCAGATCGCCTGCTCTGCGCCGCTGCACGACATCGGCAAGGTGGCCATTCCGGATGGCATCCTGCTCAAGCCCGGCCGCCTGACGCCCGAGGAATTCACGATCATGAAGACCCACGCCCGGCGCGGCTACGACCTGCTGCAGCGGGCCGCCGAGCGCATGGGCGAGGACGGCCAGCGCTACCTGCGCCCGGCGATGGATATCGCCCGTCACCACCATGAGCGCTGGGATGGCAGCGGTTACCCCGATGGCCTGGCCGGCCAGGCCATCCCGCTGTCGGCCCGGCTGATGGCGGTGGCCGATGTCTACGACGCCTTGATCAGCCGGCGCCCCTACAAGGGCCCGGTCGACCCGGACGAGGCCCAGCGCCTGATCGCCGACCAAGCCGGCCACCATTTCGACCCCACCGTGGTGATGGCGATGCAGGCCACGCTAGGCCAGATCGCCGAGATCGCAGCGCGCTGGCCGGATTGACCGGGTAGGTGGCTCACACCGGCAGCGCGGTGGTTTTCTTGACGGTGCGCAGCACCAGCATCGAGTTCGACCGTTCCACCCCGGGCAGGCGCATCAGCACCTGGGTGTGGAAACGCTCCAGGTCCTCGGCGTCGCGGTAGGAAAATCGCAGCAGGTAATCGTTGCTGCCGGCCACGTAAAAGCAATCCAGCACCTCGGGTGCGTCGCGCACCGCCTGCTCGAAGGCCTTGAGCACGCCGTCGTTCATGGTCTGCAGATTGATGATCGAGAAGCAGGTGCCATGCTGGCCCAGCGCCTTGGCATTGAGCAGCGCCACGTACTGGCCGATCACGCCGGCGTCCTCCAGCTGCTTGACCCGGCGCAGGCAGGCCGACGGCGACAGATGCACCCGCTCGGCCAGCTGCACATTCGACAGCCTGCCATCCAGCTGCAGTTCGGTCAGGATCTGGCGGTCGATCGCATCGAGTTGCGGCTTGGGGCTGCTGGTTCGCATGATCTGCGGTTTCAGATTGTGATTTGCGAATTATATGGCGTGACTCCGCTTTGCATCGTGCCATTGCGCAAGCACATTGCGCACAACCCTGTCTAGACTGCAGGATGTTGCGCAAGCAGCCCGTGCCCCATTCACCTTGCCCCAGGAGCCCGACCATGAGCACCCCTGTACTCGACGCCCCCAGCGTGCCGCAGACCCACCCCTTGGCCGCCTATGTGCAGGCGCCCCAGGGCGTGAACATGGACGCCTACTGGATGCCCTTCACCGCCAACCGCGAGTTCAAGAAGAACCCGCGCTTGTTCGTCAAGGCCAGCGGCATGCACTACACCACCGACGGCGGCCGCCAGGTGCTGGACGGCGTGGCCGGGCTGTGGTGCGTGAACGCCGGCCACACCCGGCCGCGCATCGTCAAGGCGATCCAGGACCAGGCCGCCGAGATGGATTTCGCGCCGCCCTTCCAGATGGCCCACCCCAAGGCCTTCGAGCTGGCCGACAAGCTGGCCCAGCTCACGCCGGCCGGGCTGAACCGCATCTTCTTCACCAATTCGGGGTCCGAATCGGTGGAGACCGCGCTGAAGATGGCGCTGGCCTACCACCGTGCCCGCGGCGAGGGCACCCGCACCCGGCTGATCGGCCGTGAGCGCGGTTACCACGGCGTCAACTTCGGCGGCGTGTCGGTGGGCGGCATGGTGGGCAACCGCAAGCAGTTCGGCACCATGCTGGCCGGGGTCGACCATATCCGCCACACCCACGACCTGGCGCGCAATGCCTTCAGCATGGGCCAGCCGGCCCATGGCGCCGACCTGGCCGACGACCTGGAGCGCATGGTGGCACTGCACGACGCGTCGACCATCGCGGCCGTGATCGTCGAGCCGGTGGCCGGGTCCACCGGGGTACTGATCCCGCCGGTGGGCTACCTCAACCGGCTGCGCGAGATCTGCGACAAGCACGGCATCCTGCTGATCTTCGACGAGGTCATCACCGGCTTCGGCCGCACCGGCAATCCGTTTGCCGCACAGACCTTCGGCGTCACGCCCGACCTGATCGTGATGGCCAAGGGCCTGAGCAACGGCTGCGTGCCGATGGGCGCGGTGGCGGCCAGGCAGTCCATCCACGACGCTTTCATGACCGGCCCCGAG
Organism: Betaproteobacteria bacterium; assembly: GCA_031410435.1. Taxonomy (GTDB): domain Bacteria; phylum Pseudomonadota; class Gammaproteobacteria; order Burkholderiales; family Burkholderiaceae_C; genus Pseudaquabacterium. The sequence continues at coordinate 4,211 of JANNZD010000152.1, forward strand.
CACCTGATCGAGTTTGCCCACGGCTACACCTACAGCAGCCATCCGCTGGCCTGTGCCGCCGCGCTGGGCACCCTGGCCACCTATGCCGAGGAAGGCCTGCTCACCCGTGCCGGCGACCTGCAGGGCTACTTCGCCGAGGCGGTGCATTCGCTCAGGGGCGAGCCCAACGTGATCGACATCCGAAATATCGGCCTGGTCGGCGGCATCGAGCTGGCCCCGCTGGCCGGCAACCCGGCCAAGCGGGCCTTCGACATCTTTCTCGACTGCTTCCAGAAGGGCGTGCTGATCCGCACCACCGGCGACACCCTGGCGTTGTCGCCGCCGCTGATCATCGAGCGCGCCCAGATCGACCAGCTGGTCGATACCGTGCGTGGGGCGATCCGGCGCCACGCTTGAGCCAGGCACCCCACACCGGGCGGGCGCAAGCATGAGCGCCCGGCCAGGCCGCCCGCTGGTGCTGCTGCCCGCCTGCAACCGCCAGGTGGGGCCCTATGCCTCGCACACGGTGGGCAAGAAATATGTGGACGCGGTGCGGCTGGCTGGCGCCACGCCCTTGATCGTGCCCACCGCTCAGCCCGAGGAGCTGGAATCCTTGCTTGATCTGGCCGACGGCCTGCTGCTCACCGGCTCGCCGTCGAATGTCCACCCCAGCCATTTTGGTGAGGCGGTGCATGACCCGGCGCTGCCGCTCGACCCGGACCGCGATGCCTGGACCCTGCCGCTGTTGCGCCTGGCGATTGCCCGCGGCCTGCCGCTGCTGGCCATCTGCCGCGGCAGCCAGGAGGCGAATGTGGCGCTGGGTGGCACCCTGCACCAGGCGGTGCAGGACCTGCCGCAGCACCAGGACCACCGCGCCCCCGACGGCCAGCCGGCGGCGGTGCAGTACGGCCCGGCGCACGCGGTGCTGGTCGAACCCGGCGGGGTGCTGGCCCGCATCACCGGCCTGGCGCGCTTCGAGGTCAATTCACTGCATGGCCAGGCCGTGAATCGCCTGGCGCCGGGCCTGCGGGTGGAAGCGCGCGCCCCCGACGGCCTGATCGAGGCCTTCTCGGTTGACCCCGCGCCCGGCTTCAACCTGTGCCTGCAATGGCACCCGGAATGGCAGGCCGAGCGCAACCCGGTGTCGATGCAGGTGTTGCGGGCCTTTGGCCAGGCCCTGCGGGCCTATCGCGGCCAGCGCCGCGCGGCGGCCAGCGCCGGCGTACCTTAGTGCGGCAGCGCCGTTGGTCCGTCGGCCGGTGCCGCCGCTGCGCGGGCACCAGGCCCCTCACGCAGCAGGCGATGCAAGGCATGTCATGGTGAACCGAGAGAACTTCAGCTTCAGCGACCTGGAGCACTGGCTCAACGCGCAGCGCGTGACCGAGATTGAATGCCTGGTGCCCGACCTGACCGGCGTGGCCCGCGGCAAGATCCTGCCCCGGCTGAAATTCACCGAAGACCGCGGCATGCGGTTGCCGCAGGCGGTGGTGGCCATGGGCGTGACCGGTGAATTCCCCGAGGAGGGCCCGTATTACGACGTGATCAGCCCCACCGACATGGACATGCACCTGCGGCCCGACCCGACCACGGCCCGCATCGTGCCCTGGGCGGTGGACCCCACGGCGCAAGTCATCCACGATTGCTACGACAAGGACGGCCAGCTGGTGCCCTTCGCACCACGCAGCGTGCTGCGCAACGTGTGCGACCTGTACGCGGCCCAGGGCTGGAACCCGGTCTCATTCGATGACTTCAGGAGGTTGAACATTGCTGCCGTTCTCTTCGCCATGGCGGCGGGTAGCGCTTTGCGGAGTGCGTCGTCAGCTTCATACCCGTCAATAACGGCACGCAATCTCACAGCCGCATCTTCCACGCGTTGTCCCTCGACCAGCAAGGCGAATGACTGCGCGGCGTACGCCAAGTC
>JANNZD010000153.1:0-1855 GCA_031410435.1 Betaproteobacteria bacterium
CACCCATGCCGAGGCGCTGGACTTCGCAGAGGCCGTTCACCATGCGCGCCAGGTGGGCGTGCCGGCGCTGATGGCGCTGGACTTCCAGGCCCGGGCCGAGCGCCTGAAGGCCCTGGCCAAATACCTGGGCGAGCACAAGGAGCAGCTTTACGCGGTGTCCGCCCACACCGGCGCCACCCGGGCCGACGGCTGGGTCGACATCGAGGGCGGCAGCGGCACCCTGTTCGCCTATGCGGCGGTGGGCAGCAACGAGCTGCCCTCGGGCAACCTGGTGCACGAAGGGCCGGCCTTCCCGCTCGGCAAGAAAGGCGGCTTCGCTGGCAGCCATGTCCTGGTGCCGCGCGGCGGCATGGCGGTGCACATCAATGCCTTCAACTTCCCCATCTGGGGCCTGCTGGAGAAGCTGGCGCCGGCCTTCCTGGCCGGCATGCCCTGCATCGGCAAGCCGGCCACCGCCACCAGCTACCTCACCGAGGCGGCGGTGCGGCTGATCCTGCAGTCGGGCCTGCTGCCCGAGGGCGCGCTGCAGCTGGTGATCGGCGGCACCGGCGACCTGCTCGATCGGCTGGACGGCCAGGACTTGGTCACCTTCACCGGGTCGGCCGAGACCGCCGCCAAGTTGCGGGTGCAGGCCAACCTGGTGCGCCACAGCATCCCCTTCAATGCCGAGGCCGACTCGCTCAACTGCGCCATCCTGGCCGACGACGTGTCACCCGACGACCCCGAGTTCGACCTCTTCGTCAAGGAGGTGGCGCGCGAGATGACGGTCAAGGCCGGCCAAAAGTGCACCGCCATCCGCCGCGCCATCGTGCCGCGCCGCCACCTGGACGCGGTGGCCGACAAGCTGCGCACCCGCCTGGCCCAGGTGAAAGTGGGCGACCCGGCGGTCGACGGCGTGCGCATGGGCCCCTTGGCCTCGCATGCCCAGCAGGCCGACGTGGCCGAGCGGGTGGCCCTGCTGCGCCAGGGCGCCGAGCTGGTGTACGACGGCAATGCCGGTTTTGCGCCGGTGGGCGAGGGCACCGCTGAGGGCGCCTTTTTCGCACCGATGCTGCTGGCCTGCCAGCGGCCGCTGAGCACCGACGCGGTGCACGACATCGAGGCCTTCGGCCCGGTCAGCACGCTGATGCCCTATGAGGGCATTGACGAGGCCCTGTCCCTGGCCCGGCGCGGTCAGGGCAGCCTGGTGGCCACGCTGGTGACGCGCAGCCCGCAGCTGGCGGCGCACGTCATCCCCGCGATGGCCGCCTGGCATGGCCGGCTGCACATCCTGGACGCCGTGTCGGCGGTGGAATCCACCGGCCATGGCTCGCCGCTGCCCCAGCTCAAGCATGGCGGCCCGGGCCGGGCCGGGGGCGGGGAGGAGCTGGGCGGCCTGCGCGCCGTCAAGCATTACCTGCAGCGCGCGGCGGTGCAGGGCTCGCCGGCGATGCTGTCGGCGGTGACGGGAGAGTTCGTGCGCGGCGCGCCGGTGCTCGAGACCGGCACCCACCCCTTCCGCCGGCATTTCGAGGACCTGCAGATCGGCGAATCGCTGCTGACGCATCGCCGCACCGTCGGCGAGGCCGACCTGATCAACTTCGGCGGCATCTCGGGCGATTATTTCTACATGCACTTCGACGAGGAGGCGGCCAAGGCCAGCCCCTTCGGCCAGCGCATCGCCCATGGCTATTTCGTGCTGTCGGCGGCGGCCGGGCTGTTCGTGTCGCCGGCACCGGGGCCGGTGCTGGCCAACTATGGGCTGGACACGCTGCGCTTCGTCAAGCCGGTGGGTATCGGCGACACCATCCAGGCGCGGCTTACCTGCAAGCGCAAGATCGACCGTAACAAGAGGGATGCCAGCGGCCAGGGCCAG
>JANNZD010000154.1:0-21453 GCA_031410435.1 Betaproteobacteria bacterium
GAGTAGCACGCCAACATACCAAATCGGTGACAAAAGCAGAATCTTCGGCCCGATCAAAGCTGCCACGCAAGCGATCCAGAGCCAGCGCCGACCCGGGCTGCAAAACACAAAGATCGAAAACAATACGTAGTACCAGACTTCATAATTCAATGACCAATAGGCAATGTTTGAGAATGACATGATCGATACCGACCAGATCTCATTCATGAACAGCAGACTCGACAGCATCCTCAACCAAGCCAAACCATGGGTGGTGTTGCCGGCGTAGAGCGCGGGCGCCAGTGATTCACCGATCAAGTCCAGCAGCGGCGTCAGCAACACCGCCGGGACCGCCAGTGACAAGACACGCGACAAACGGCTGGCCCAAAAGAGCTTGGCGTTGCGCTCTTTGGTATCCGCGGCGAAGGCGATCACATAGCCGGACAATACAAAAAATATGATCACGGCGCTGTGCCCATACTGCGAGAATGGCAGCGGTGTCTCAACAATCAAGCGCGAATTCGAATGGTAGACCACCACCAGGCAAGCCGCAAGAAAACGCACCAGATCCAGGTAGATTGAAAATGCTGGCGCCATGGTCACCCTTTGTAAGCGCCACGTAGCCAGCGCTTGACCTTGTCCTTGATCCCCCACCGTTCTAGCAGGCGCACCATCGCAGTATTGGCCTGCGCTGCCGCCCGGTGCAGCCACACGGCCATCAGATAGCGCCTCAGGTCGGGGATCAGAACCGGATTGGCGGTGGTCAGCGCCTGGTTTGAGAACAAGCGCTTGTAATCCGAATCTCCGCTGCCGAAATCAAGCAACAGGGGTCGGTCAACCGCATAAAGCCGTTGCAGCAAAAGTATGTTGCAAAAGATGCCGGGGGAATAATCCCGCCACTCCGGATCGTAGCCCGTTTGTTGGTGCTCGTAGGTACCGTCAACTCGCTGGTGTCCCAGCACGAAGCATAGCGGAGCCGGCCCATGCCACAGTACAAATGACCGGAATCGGCCGGTTTGCGCGGCGCGCCGCGCGTCCGCCAGGCTGTCGGCGTCGCTGCCCACCGACTCGCCGAACAAGCGGAACTGGTAGGTCTTGCGGTTGATCGCGCCGGCTGCGTCCAAAAACGCCTTCACGGCATCTGGCTGCCGGTATTCACGCAATTCAAAATCACTGCCGAATCGGCCCAGAAAAACCTTTTCCTTTTTACGCAGCTGGTTCTTGTACTTGCTGCTGCGACCATCGAAAAAGACTTGATAACTTTGATCAAAGCGATGAAATAAATGGGTATCGGCCTGTGGCTTGGTCAGGCGATAACCCAGAGAACGCGCCTGATTCAGTGAAGCGTAGAGCGGGCTGGAAGTGACGCAATCGGTCAGCACCACGGCATTGTCGGGCGCATCGGCGCGCAGCCAGCGCAAGAGGGCGTGTGCGTCGGACACGCATCTCACACCGTGCTGTGCGGCCGGCGTCAAACGGACCGCCGGCAAGGCGAAGGCGAACAACACCTTCTCGCCAAATCGAACCGGAATGCGGTAGGTTTGAGCAAGCCAGGGCGCCAGCAAGGCCACGCGCGCGCCTCGCACGCCAACCAACAATCCGGTTTGCCCGTCTCTCGCACAGTCAGCATCTGCCAATGCGCCCTGCCAGACCTGCGTGAGGGCCGCATCATCCAGCGCGCCAGGCAGGTCATCGCCCGGCAGGCGCAGGCGCCGGAACGATATTGAACCCGCCTGCAAAAGGTCTGCAGGTGCCGCTGTAGCATCCGGCACGACCGTCATGCCAAAACGGGTGCGGGAGCCACCAGGTTGCTGGCCAGACGCAAACCAAAGCGCGCGCGCGTTCTGTCCCAGGGGGTGAAGCGAGGGAGTTGAAAGAGGTCGCTACGGCGGGTTGCCACACCCTTCGCGGTGGAAACTGCCGCAATAAAACCAAGTTCGCGCACGATCGAAACGCTCTGGGCGTTGTAGTCCTGGCCAGGGCGCCCGTTGGGATAGGCGAACAAATCAACCGACTCACCCAGCAAGTCTTGCAAGGCTTGTTTGCTGCGCGAAATCTCCAGGCGTGCCGCCTCGGGCGCCAGCCTGGCCAGAATTGGATGGTTGTGGGTATGAGCGCCTATCTGCATACCTTCACGCCGCAAGCCCCGCACTTGCTGGCTGGTCATCATCAGATCGGACGGTAGTTTGACATGTAGCCGCGATGAAACCGCATTGGCCAAAGCCAGACGTTGATCCGGCGCTGCGTACTTGATTTTTCCAATAATGGATTCGATCACATGGCGGCGTTCTGCAATCGACCCGGCTGGCCAGACGGCAGTGGCATCCGGAGGAAAGCCATCCATACCCTGCAGATCTATTCGATCACCATTGAACCTGCGCACGGCCTCGATCACCGTGTCATTCCACATGCGCCCGCCATCCAGAAAACCGGTGGCTATGAAGAAGGTGGCACTCAACCCGTGCCGCTGCAGAATCGGAAGCGCCTGATCGTGATTGTCCGCATAGCCATCGTCGAAAGTGATGGCAGCCGCCCGTGCCGGCAAACTGCCTGCGGTCAGGCGATTCACGGCCTCATCAAGCGGCAACACATTGCACCAGTTCCGCATCCAGCCGACGATCTCGTCAAACTGACGGGCATCAACCTCACCAGGGAACATAGGGTCTGGCGCCTCCAAAACCCTGTGAAATATCAGCACGGACAGTCGGGCCGCTTCAGCCCCCGGCGAAAGCATTGAAAGCAAAGGTTTGAAGGGAATCATGCCGGTCGTGATGTGATCAGGCGCAGTGACTTGCGATCATGGCAGATTTCCATGCCTGGCTGCGCACGAACGGGATGCAGTCCGACACGAAATGTCGAAACCTACGGGCTTGTACGTCGGCGTAGCCTGCCTGGCACAAATCCACAGCCCTTCACGCAAGCCGGCGATAAATCTGCTCGGCCCAACGCACGCCTGTGGACAAGGCGCCCGCATGCGGCCGCGCGCCTTCAGGTGACGCCGTGGACAGCTCAAAACTGCCGACGTCTAAATGATTCTGCGCTGACGCGAGAAAGCTGCACAATTTTTTGAAACGCCGGACGACAACCCAATCCGGCTCACTGCTGGCAGATTTTAGCATTTCAAAATTGTGCGACACAATGACAAAATGCTGGCAGCCCGACGCCTGCGCAGAATTCAAGGCGTCCTTCATCTCTGCAAACCCGCAAGCCCCCACCTGGGCCGGCCGGCGACGCCCAAGGCCGTCAGTGAAAACAGTCACAGGATAAACGGTGATACCGTCGATTGTCCGCTGTGACAAATAGCGGTCGGGCTCTGGAATATCCTTGCCACTGACCTGATCGATTTCATTCAAGCTGCTGTCGATCAGGATGCCATTGCGCCGCAAAGCCGTGTAGGTGGCGCGATTGGCCGCATAGCTACCGGCACGAAATGCCCTAATAGCCGGCGCCCCGGCAATTTCGAGCGCCTGCTTGCCAACACGAATCAATTCTGCCTGCTCGTCCACGGTATAGTGAAACAGGTGCTGGCGCTTGCCCAAAATATTGGGCAGCAGGGCGGGCTGTATCTCGTCGGTCCACTCGGGATGCAAATGCAGTTGAACGTCCTGCCCGGCCGCAAGTATCATACCCACGACGATATCCAGGTAACGCTGGCCAAAGCGTGCGGCAAACAAGGGCTCGACAAAGAACACACCGCACAGCCCGTGGTCCTGGAGAATGCGCAGAGTTGCCGGCAAGGCGAAATCTCCCTGCGCAGACCGGCCATAGATGTAGCGCTCAAAACTGTAGGGGAACCTCTGGTCCAGCTCGGCCCAGTTGTTGCACCAGACCTCAATGTCAAAGGTGAGGTAGACCTTCATGAATCAGCCTTGATGGGTATCGGGACACGCCGCCGCAGACCTGACCCGGTTTGGCCTAGAGCCCTGCGGCATACCATACGAAGGGTATTGTTCACGGGAAGGACTTCGCCACGACCCGCATCAGCAACCCGACACCCAATCGGTTCAGGTGGCCATCGTAGGGGCCAACCTCCAAGGCCAGGCCAGATTTGGCCCAATGCTGCAGATACACCGATTCAGCATCGATCACGGTGGCGCCCTGCTTCTGGGCCAAGCCGATGAATGCAGCGCGCTCACGCATCAGTGCTGTGCTGGCTGCAGCTTCGCTCTTGAGCGCAGCGGGGGTGCGTCGACCATCGATGACGAAAATCAGCCGCCCGGTCGCATAGGGCTGGATGCGCGCAAAGAAATGCCGGGTCACGGACTCGACCATCAAAGCGCGACGCGCCTGTACTGCATCGGTTTCGGGGAGTACCCCGGCGGCCGATGGAAGGCCCGCGCTTGGCGCGCCCGCAGCGCCACCGGGCAGGGCCTTGCGCGCCCAGCCTGCAGCATCGAATTTCAGTTGACCCACCACATATTGCGCCAGTGCCGAGTTGCGCAGCACCCGCTTGACCCAGGACGGGCCGGGCTGCAGCTCGACGCGCGGTTGCAGGGAATCTCGGTCCAGGCACGGTCCGTGCACATTGCCGGAACCACACAGGGATTGCCGCAGGTCGCCAGCCTCCATGACCACGACGAAATCCTGGATGCCGAGACGCTCGGAAGCAAACCGGATGCGCTCGGCATAGTCGAGCAAGGCCGAGCCCGGCCCGCCCAAGGCATAAACCGGCCGGCGCGGCGACAACGCCGCCTCCAGCTGGCTGGCCGGCCGATCGGACAGGTCGAGCATGCCCGCCTCCACATAACTGTCACCAATCAGGCCAATCGCGCGCGGATCGGGTGTGAAATCACCGGCGGCCACAAAACCCAAATTGTTGGCGCTCAAGCGGCGCGAATTACGCAGGTCCCAGCCAGTCGACACCTGCCAACTGTGCTGCGGCGGATAGGTCAGGATCAAAGGATCCACTTGATAGCCGGTGCGGGTAGCTGACGATACCGGCAAACACTGCAACAAGGCCTCCACGCCGAGCAACATGAGCAATACGCCCATTGCGAACAAAAGTATCGCGCGGGCCATTAAAAATTGAAGTAAATGAAGGCGCTGGTCGAATCGCGCGCCACATTGACCAACAACAGCAGGCCGGCTGCGCACAGGCAGGCTCCGCCCAGCATGGGCAGGCGCCACCCGCCACGCGCCAGGATACCCAGCAGCCAGTGACCGGCTTGGTTGCTGTTGACCGCAAAAAGCGCCAAGGCCCCCACAGCGCCGCACCAGATCCAACCGCGCGTGGCCTGCAAGCCGGCATTCCAGAGCACGCCTGAAGGTTCGCTCGCAGGTGCCGAACCGGTCAGCATCGTTGAAATCAGGTGGTTCGCGCCGCCCAGGGTCTGGGCTCGGAAAAATATCCAGGCCAGCAGTACCGCAAACAAAGTCAGCGCCCAACTGGCCAGACCATAAAGCAGCTTGTTGTCCAGGCGCCTTTGCAATTGATCACCCAGCCCAGCCCGAAAACCGTGGTTGATCATCAAGTAGGCCCCGTGCAGCGCACCCCAAATGACAAAAGACCAGCTCGCACCATGCCACAGCCCACCCAGCACCATGGTGATACCCAGGTTCAGGTAGCGTCGAGCCAGGCCGAATCGGTTGCCGCCCAGCGGGATATAGAGATAATCACGCAAGAACTGCGACAAAGACATGTGCCAGCGCCGCCAGAAGTCCGATATATTCCTGGCCCGGTACGGAGAATCGAAGTTGAAGGGCAGCTTGACATTGAACATGCGCGACAGCCCGATCGCCATGTCCGAATAGCCCGAGAAATCGAAATAAAGTTGCAGCGCATACGCCACCGCACCCAGCCAGGCTTCACCGCTATCCAGGCGGACACCCGAATCGGCCGCCGTGAAAACGGCGTCGGCGTAGGGCGACAAGCCGTCGGCCAAGACCACCTTTTTGAATAGACCCAAAGTAAGGATGGCAAGCCCGCCGACCAAGTGATCGGCGCGGGGCCGGTAGATGGCCTGGTCGGCAAACTGCGGCATCATCTGGGCGTGATGCAACACCGGCCCTGCAACCAGGTGCGGGAAATAGGTTACAAACAGGCCGTAATGGACCGGGTTGGTCTCGTTGACCTTGCCCTCATAGGCATCGACCAGGTAGGCAATCTGGGTGAATGTATAAAAAGATATACCAATCGGCAATATGATATTGCCCAAACTCCAACCCGCGCCCGTCAAGGCATTCAGATTTTCAACAAAGAAATTGGCATATTTGAAGTATGCCAGTACCAGCAAATTTGCCGCCAAGCCCAACCACAAGCAGCGTCTGGCCCACGGCCCAGGGCCGCGACGCAAATGGCCGACAATGCCTTGGGCGATCAGGTAGTTGAAGCTGATTGACGCCAGCAACAAGCCGACGAAGACCGGCATCCAGTAGCCATAAAAGAACAAGGAGGCCGCAAAGAGCCATGTCGCCGCGTGCCGCGGCAAGTAGCGCCCGAACAGAAAATAGCCGGCCAGCGCGATCGGCAGGAACAGCAGCAAAAAGGGGGCGGTGGTGAACAGCATGTGCCGTGCTGGCCTAGGGCAAATCGACAGACGCCCGGCCCGGCCAAGCCGCGTCGCGCCCTGCCAAGGGGCTCAAAGGCGCCAGACGCGGTAACCCCGGGCTTGCAGGCCCGGGCCGTCGAAAGCCGCCTTGACGTCGATGAAGGCGCCGCCGTCCACCAGGCGGCTGGCGATCTCATCCAGACTGAGCGCCGCATATTCACGATGTGCCACCGCAGCCACCACGGCATCGGCGCGCGGCAGCTCGGTCAGCGGCAACAAGCGCACGCCATATTCGTGCAGCGCCTCTTCTGCCTCGGCCTGCGCATCGGTGACGAATATCTCGACCCCGTAGGTCTTGAGCTCATTGATGATGTCGATGACCTTGCTGTTGCGCAGGTCGCCGCAGTTTTCCTTGAAGGTCAGGCCCAGCACATTGACCTTGGCGCCCTTGATGGGGCTGCCCGCTGCGATCATCTGCTTGATGGTCTGCTCGGCGATGAACTTGCCCATGCTGTCATTGATGCGCCGGCCGGCCAGGATGACCTGCGGGTGGTAGCCCAGCATGTCGGCCTTGTGGGTCAAGTAATAAGGGTCGACGCCGATGCAATGGCCACCGACCAGGCCGGGCTTGAACTTCAGGAAGTTCCACTTGGTGCCGGCGGCCTCGAGCACCTCGCTGGTGTCTATGCCCATCTTGTCGAAGATGATGGCCAGCTCGTTCATCAGTGCAATGTTCAGGTCACGCTGGGTGTTCTCGATCACCTTGGCGGCCTCGGCGGCCTTGATGCTGCTGGCGCGGTGCACGCCCGGCACCACGATGCGCTCGTACAGCGCCGCCACCTGGTCCAGGGTCTGCGGGGTGTCGCCCGAGACGATCTTGAGTATTTTGGTGAGGGTGTGCTCCTTGTCACCGGGGTTGATGCGCTCGGGCGAATAACCCACGAAGAAATCCTGCTTCCATTTCAGGCCGGATTCACGCTCCAGCACCGGGATGCAGACCTCCTCGGTCGCGCCAGGATAGACGGTGGATTCATAGACCACGATCACGCCCTTCTTCATGTGCCGGCCGGCACTGCCGCTGGCGCCGATCAAGGGCCTGAAGTCCGGGATATGGGCCTGGTCCACCGGCGTGGGCACCGCCACGATGATGATGTCGGCTTCGGCCAGCATCGCGCCGTCGGCGGTGTAGACCGCATGGGTGGCGGTGGCAAGTTCGCTGTCGGGCAGCTCGCGCGAGGGGTCGACGCCGCGCTGGCAGGATGCCACTTTGGGCAACGAGATATCGAAGCCGATGGTGCGCATCTGCTTGCCAAACTCCACCACCAGCGGCAAACCCACATAGCCCAGACCAATCACTGCAACCGTCGTCATCGCGCTGTTTCCCGTATCCATCGATTTGTTTGAAGTAGCCTGATTTTCACTTGCCGCGCCGCACCGCCTGCAACAGGGTGTCGATGGCCAGCGCATTGGCGCGCAGAAAACCGTCCATCCGCGCCGTGGCGTCAACGCCCAGCGGCTCGAGCGTGTAGAGAAAGACCGACGCCGATTCGTCCCCCTGCCCGCTCAGCCGCTGCCAGGCAGCCAGCAGCTTGGCGACCAGGTCGCTGCGGGTCAGCTGCCCACCCACCCAGTACCACTGCCAGACCTGCAGGCGCTGACGCTTGGCGAGCGCATTGGGCGCGACGTTCGACAGTATCTCAGCGGTGTTCACGGTGATCTCGGCGGCGCCGTCCGGCCTTAGCGCATGGCGCGCCGTGGCCAATACATTCCACTGCGGGTCTTCCACCTGCACCAGCAGATTGCTCGACGTGACCAGCTTGCGCTCGGCGTTCTGGTCGCGGTAGTAGGCGATGTGCAGACCCACAGCGCCGGCACCGGTGCTGTACTGGCGTTGGGCCTGGGCCGATGCACCGGCCAGGATCGGGCGCCAGCCGCTGGCCGCCGCGTCGTCGGCGCGCCAGGCACCGGCCAGCGTGTCCGGCAGGCTCAACCGGGGTGCAGCGTGGGCATCGTCCAAGGCCAGGCGCTGCAAGAGCAGCGGCGGCATCATGAAAATGCCGACCGCCAGCAGTGCCACCGGCCAGGCCGACCCGCTCGTGGATGGCACAGCGGCGTCGGACAAGGCCCGCCCAGGCCCGGCACCGGCGCGCTGGTAGGCCAGCTCGGGCTCGGCCCAGCGCGCGCCGACGAAGAACATGGCCATGATCACGATGCCGAAGAACACCCAGCCATAGACCAGGTGGTCGGCACCGGTGGCGATGACGTTGTCGCTGAGGTGGCCCAGCATCACGATCATGTAGGCCCGCAGCCAGTTGGCGACGATGGGCATGGCGATGGACACCGCCACAAAGGCCCAGCGCCGCCAGGGCGTCTGGTAGTTGAGGTAGGCAAACAGGCTGCCCACCATGAACGAGGCCATCAGGTAGCGCAGGCCGCTGCAGGCCTCCACCACCGACCAGTTGCCCGACGGGATCACAAACTGCAGGCCCTCGCGGAACACCGGAATGCCGCTCAGGCGCAGCGCCTGGACTGTGAAATCGGCCGTCCACTGCATCATGTAGGGCGTGAGGAAGTCACCGATGGGCACGGCAAAGAACAGGAACACCAGCGGAAAGGCCAAGGCCCGTGCCACTGGCAGCCCCAGCACCAGCGGCACCGACACCACCAGCATGGCAGTGAAGGCCAGCTGCGATATCGAATTGGCCGCGACCAGTTCACCCGCCAGCCACAGCATTGCCAGCAAGGCCATGGGCGCGAGCATCAGGTACTGGGGCCGGGGTAGCAGGTCGGCCAGGCGCTGGCGCTGGCGCCAGACCAGCCAGAGCGCGATGGGGGGGACCACGAAGGCATGGGTGAAGGTTTCCGAGCGCAGCCAGATCGCCACCATGCCTGCCGCCGTAGCCCGGTACTGCACCAGCAGCACCAGCAACAGCGCCAGCCATGCCAGGCCAGGCCCGCGCCAGGACATGGGCACCGCAGGTGCCTTGAGGCTGCTGGCAATCATGAAACCCCTTGAAGCAAATGCGACTGGGCCGGGGCCGGCACCCGGGCACAGGCGCGCGCCAGAGGCGCGTCCAGGGCGGCCAGCTGGGCCGCCCAACTGTAGACCTTCACCACCTGCGCACGGCCGGCCAGGCCCAGGGCCGTGGCACGCTGGGGTTGTAGGAGCAGATCGTCGATCTGTCGCACATAGTCGTCGATCGTCTGGGCCGCCAACAGATCGCGGCCGGCCCGCACATCCAAGGCGTCGACGCAAGGCGCCGCCACCACCGCCGGCCGGGCCATGGCCATGGCCTCGAGCACCTTGTTCTGCAGGCCGCGGGCCAGGCGCAGGGGCGCCACCACCACGGTGGCATGTTGCAGATAAGGCCGCACGTCGGGCACGGTGCCGCTGACCGCCACCGCCTCACTGGCGAGTGCCGCCACCGCCGGCGCCGGGCTGCGGCCGACAATGTGCAGGCGCAGCGCCGGCCAGCGCTGGCGCAGCACCGGCAGGGCCTCGCGCGCAAACCAGCCGACCGCGTCGATATTGGGCCAGTAGTCCATCGCGCCGGTGAACACCAGCGCGATCTCATCGGCCTGGAAGGGCGAGGGCCGCGCCGGGTCGGGCGCGAAGTAGTCGGCGTCCACCCCGTTGCTCAGGGCGTCGACCCGGCCGGCAGTCTCAGGCGCAAGGCGGGTGAAGAGATCGACCTCTTTCTGGGTGACCAGGAAGGACCGGGCCGCCTGCGCCACCGTGGCGCGCTCGCTGGCCAGCAAATGGCGCGCTTCACGCCGGTACAGCCAGGACAAGGGCCAGCGGTGGGCCGGTGCGTACTCGGCCCATTTGGCCGAGTCGACATCCACCAGATCACACAGCATGGGCAGCGCCGGCCAACGTTGGGCATAGGGGGCCATGGACGAGGAAAACACCACCGTGGCGGCAATCCCTTGCTGCGCCACGGTCTGGTCCACCCATCGGGCCAGGCCGCGGTCGCGGTAATAGCTCAGGCTCAGGGCCTCGCCACGGGCCAGACCGGCCAGGCTGGCCAGCCGCGCGCGGCGCGGGTGCAGCGGCACCACATGCAGGCCGGCGCAGATCGCGCGCAGGGTGTCGATGTGCTGCGCATCCTCGGGGTCGTCCATGAAGGTGCCCAGAAAGACACGGTGGCGCGCCGCCAGATGCTTGAGCAGGTGGTAGGACCGCACCTTGTCGCCCTTGTTGGGCGGGTAGGGCATGCGGTGCACCAGGTAGAGCAGGTTGGCCATCAATACCTCAGCCCAGGCTGCGCACAATGAAGGGCCCGAGCCAGTTGGCCAGGCCCAGCGGCAGGCGCCGCCAGGTGGCGATCAAAAGCTTGTACTTGGCGTTGTTGGGGTTGTTCTGAGGCACTGCGTCACGGTTGTAAAGCCGGTACTCGTAATGCAGCGGGGTCGGCTCGAAGCCCCAGTTCTTCTTGAAGGCATAAGGCCCGGTGCCCTGCTTACTGCGCCCGTAGTCAAACAGTTTGATGCCCCGGGCGCAGGCCCGACGCATCAGTTCCCAGTATTTAAAGTCATTGGCGGCCAGATCGCGTGCGGCTTCGTCATCGCCGGCATAGAAGGGCAAGACCTCGTCACGAAAGTAGAAGCTCAGCACACTGCTCAGCGGCTTGCCATCGGTCGAGACCACGGTCAGCACCTCGCAATCGGCGCCGAACACCGCCTTCAGCGCCTCGAACCAGCGCTTGGGCATCGCCGGCGTGCCATGGCGGTGCACATTGTCGGCAAACAGCGCAAAGAAACGGTCTACCCCGGGGTCGATCTCGCTGCGCAGGCCGTTCTTGATGCCCTTGCGCACCATCGCGCGCTGCTTGCGCGGGATGGCCAGCATATTGGCCTCGTCATCAGGCAGGATGGCCTTGCGGAAGGTGACATACAGGTCTTGCACCGGCCAGTCATCATGACGGCGCGCCGTGTTGCGCAATTCCAGGTGCCCGGCCCCCAGGTGCCGGGCGATGGCCTGGGCCTCGGCCTCCAGCGCCTGGACCGCATCGGCATGGTTGGCGGCCACGCCGCCGTACACCGTGAAAGGCAGGCCCACCAGCGAATGGCCGAACAACAGGCTCTTGACCTGGGCCAGCGGCAACACGCCCTCGATCACCCCATTGCGTTCGGCATAGAGAAAGTAGGTGTCATGCTTGAACACCTGGTGCAGCACCTGCTGCCAACCCGCGCGGTGGAAGTAGGTGGCTTCCGGGCAGGCCAGCACAAAGCTGTCCCAGCGCGCCGCCGCAGCGGCGTCAGACACCGCCAATCGCTTGATTTGGATCACGGGCTCAGAGGGCGCTCAAGGCGCCGGCCGGCAAGGGGCGGTTGGCGGGCGCAGGCCCTGCCGGCGCCCCCAGAAAGATGTCGTCCATGCGCCCCCAGCGGAAGTCCTGCAACAGGGCGTCCAGGCGACGCTCCATCTTGTCGATATTCACATAGTGCCGAAAGCGCGTCTTGGCATCGATGCCGGCAATGCGGGGCTGGGCGTGATCGATTTCCCAGGGATGGAAATAAAACACCGCCGCCTGTCGGTCCACCGCGTTGACGCGGCGGATCATCCACCGCGACAAGGCATAGGGCAGCAGGCGGAAATAGCCGCCGCCGCTGGACGGCAGGTTGCGCCCGCCCAGGCGCAGGGTGGTCACCGGCACCTCCAGCAAACCGCCGGCCACCGGGTGGGCAAAACGCGGCGCATCGGGCATGCCGTAGTGGTCATGCTTGATCGGGTAGATGCTCGAGCTGTAGACATGGCCGGTGGCCTGCAGGCAGTCGAAGGCCCAGAGATTGCGTTCACTGATCGAAAAGCTAGGCGCACGGTAGCCGCGCACCGCCACGCCCCCGATGTCCTCGAGCAAGGCCTTGGCGCGCCGGATGTCCTCGGTGAAGGCGCTGCGGCTCAGATCGCTGGCGCGCTCATGCCCATAGCCATGGCTGGCCAGCTCATGGCCCTGGGCCACGATGCTGCGCACCAGCTGCGGGTAGCGCTCGGCCACCCAGCCCAGCGTGAAGAAGGTGGCCCGGGTGCGGTGCCTGGCCAGCAGCGCCAGCAAGGTGTCGATGTTGCGCTCGACCCGGCATTCGCGGCTGTCCCAATCGCTGCGCGGGATATAGGGCGCCATGGCCGAGACCTGGAAGTAGTCTTCCACATCGATGGTCATGGCATTGGTCAGGGCAGGCGACTGCATCTACGGGCTCAAATCAAGTCAGGACGGGTGTGGCGCAGGCGCGGCCGCGCTGCTTGCAGCCGGCTCATTTGGGGCCCTCGTCAGGCGGGCGTTTCACTGCGCTGAGCAACTGCTGCAGCATGGCCAGCAACTGCAGGTTAGTGCGCTCCAGCCGCAACAGGCCGCGCTCCACCCTTTGAAGCTGGTCGCCCCGCTGTTCAGAGCCGAGCTTGCCCAACTGGCGTGACATGTTGTCGGCCACCGCCGGGTCCAGTTGCAGACGGCTCAGGTCCACATCCAGCACCGAAGCGCCGGTGACCGGGCCGCCTGCAGACAAGTCACCCGACACGCTGTCGACCGCGATCGATTGCAACACCCGGCGTACCGGCACCGAGGCTTCGTCGGCAAATTCCTTGACCACCTCGGTCACGTCCGACAGTTCCAGATGGGTCTTGCTGGCCAGGAAACCCGCCAGCAGCAGCCGATCGCAGATTGAATTGATGCGCCGGGGTATGCCGCCGCTGGCCTTGAAAATGGCCTCGAAGGCCGCCTGCTCGAAACTGGGTTTGCCGGTGGAGCCGGCACACTTCAAGCGATGTTCGATGTAGTGCTGGGTCTCGTCCAGATCCAAGGGGCCGATATGGCAGGTGGCGGCCACGCGCTGGCGGAACTGCTCCATCTCGGGGCGCTGCAGGATCTCGCGGAACTCGGGCTGGCCCACCAGAAAGCTCTGCATCAAGGCCTGGTTGCCAAACTGGAAGTTGGACAGCATGCGCAATTCCTCGACCGCCTTGGGCGTGAGGTTCTGGGCCTCGTCGACGATCAGCAGGCAGCGCTTGCCCTTGCTGGTCTGGCTGATCAGGAAAGCCTCGAGCGTGATCAGCAGCTCGGATTTGGGCACGTCCTTGACCTTGAAGCCAAACGACGCGCCCACCATGCGCAAGGTGTCCTCGGCCCCCAGCTGGGTGGTGACCAGGTGGCCGACCACCACATTGCTGCCATGCAGACCGTCGATCAGGGCGCGCAGCAGGGTCGTCTTGCCGGCGCCTATTTCACCGGTGATGACGATGAAGCCTTCGTTGCGCGAAACGCCATAGTCCAGATAGGCCTTGGCGCGCCGGTGCTGCTTGCTGCCGAAGTAGAAGCTCGGATCAGGGTTGAGCTGGAACGGCTTGTTGGTCAGGCCGAAGAAGGCTTCATACATGATTCAGAACCGGTAGCCCAGGGTGACGAAGAGGGCCGACTCGTCATAGGCGGTCTGCGCCCTGTCGTACAAGGTCCGGGTCACGCCCAGGGCCAGGTCCACGCTGCGCGACGCACGCAGCGAATAGCGCGCGCCCAGCCGGCGCTGCAGCGTGCTCTGCGCCGGGTCGGTGCCGCTGCCGCGCACCCGGTTCAATTGCAGGCCTGCCGACGCGTCCGGGGTGAGCTGGTGCGACAGATCCAGGCCGATGCTCTTGAGGTAGACCGCTGCCGAATTGGACAGATCGTCGGCCACGCCCGGTTGCACGCCCAGGCGGGTCGACTTGGAATTCATCAGGGTCAGGACGGCGGCACTGCGCGGTGCCCGGTAGGCCAAGGCCAGTTCGTCCACCTCGTCGATGGTGAGGGACGAGCGCAGAAAGCCCGGGTTGACCGCCGGGTTGATGCCGCGCGACTGCAGGTAGGCGTTGACGAATTCGGTGCGCTGGGCCGGGTCGGGTAGCACCGACGCGAACTGGGCGAACAACAAGTCGAAGGCGCTGCCACGGCCGCTGGTCTCGGCCTGCGCCGCCGGTGCGGTCAGGCTGCGGCGCTTGCTGAAATGCCAGCTCATCAGCGCCGTACGGTGATCGACCGCAATGCTGCGCGAGGGCCCGAAGTAGCGGTCGTCATACTGCGCTGAAACCCGGGTGCGGTTGTTGGGGGTCCAGGCCAGGCCCAGGCCCCAATTGTTGTAGCGCTGGCGCGTGCCGGTCAGGATGGACGCGAATTCGATACCGGCCGAACCGGTCAGCTCGGTGTCGAAGTCGTCCAGCCTCAGGCGGCTGCCGAGGGACAGCCTTTCATTCGACGATGCACTGCCGGCCTTGTAGTCAATGCGCTGCGCCGAGGCATCGGCCATCCAGCCCAGCCGGCCGCTGCGGGTCGGTTCGAGGTGGAGCCCCAGGGTCGCGGCGGTGGAATCGCCAGCGGTGGTGTCCTTGGCGTCAGTGACCGACAGCGCCAGGTTGGCGCTGTAACGCAACTCGGGCCCCAGGGGCCCGAGCAGGCGCGGCGCCACCCTCAGGGTGCGCAGCTCGGTCACGTTGTCCTGCAGGCCCAGCCCGCTGTTGGGCTGGGCGCCAAAGGCAGAGACCGCACTGCGCGAGATATTGGCCGCCACATCCACGCCGGCACGGCCAGGCTCGATCTCGGCGGTGAGCCTTGAAGACAGGCTGTTCTGGACCGAATTGCGGTCGCTGTGACGAAGGTAGGCCAGCCCCGCCAGCGAGTAGTCGAGAAACCCTCTGACGGCCCCGGTGTTGGCCGCCACGCCCAGGCCCACCGAGGCCCGGGTGATGGCATCCGACGCCGGGGCCACATCGCTGAGCAGGTAGTTGTTGGTGAAGGTCTGGTTCAGCCCGGCACTCGGCGTCAGCACCCAGGCGCGCTGGGCCGGCCCGGCCTGGGCCCGCGCCTGCTGGGCGGCGATCGCGCAGGCCGTGGCCAGCAGCACCGCGCGCAGCGCGCGCCCGGCCTCAGGTCGGCTTCGGCGCATCGGCTTCCTCGGGCTTGGGCGATTCGCCATAGCCATAACTGTCGCCATAGCCGTAGCCGTAGCCATAGCCATAACCGTAGCCATAGCCATAGGCGCCCTGCGCCTTGGTTCTGGCCTTGTTGAGCAAGAGCATGCGCACCGGGCACATTTCAATCGTGGACAGCGCATGCTGCACGTCCGCCCGGGTGGTCTTGCCGGCATGCACCACCATCACCACCTGTCCCATCTGGCTGGCCAGTACGCGCGCCTCGGTGGTCAGCAGCAGCGGCGGTGAATCGAAGATGATGCTGCGGTCGGGGTAGCGCGACGCCATGTCAGACAGCAACTGCCGCATCGCATCGCTGGCCAGCAATTCAGTCGACCGCGGATGCGGCCGGCCGCTGGGCAATATCGTGAGCTTGTTGATGTTGGTGCGCATCAGCACATCGCTCATGTCGGCCTTGCCCTCCAGCAAGTCCAGCAGGCCGGGCGCCTCTTCCAGGCCGAGCTTCTTCAGCAGCGACGGCCGGGCCACGTCGGCGTCCACCAGCATCACCGTGTGGTCCAGCTCGGATGCGATGCTCATGGCCAGGTTGATGGACGTGAAACTCTTGCCCTCGCCGGGCATCGCGCTGGTCATCATGATCAGATTGCCATGGGCAATACGCGCCGATCCCTTGCCGATGGCATTCGATATCAAGGGCCGCTTGATCACCCGGTACTGGTCGGCCATATGCGAGCGCGGCGCCGAGGGCACCAGATAACCCCCGGCCGCCAAGGTCACCAAGTCCAGCTCGACACCCTTGGACAATGGCACGGGCGCACCGGGATGAACCCCAGCGTCGGGCGCAGCGACCGGGCTACGAGCGGTCAAGGGCAGCTCAGGTGCCGCGCCCACCGCGGGCCCAGCAGCTTCCGGTACTGCGATACCCGCTTCGCGGATCTGGGCCAGGCGTTCGGCGGCTTGTTCAATCAGGCTGCTCATCGGATTCAACCCACTTGTCTTGCGGCCAGGATCGACATGGTCACCATGGTGATCAGGAACAGGGACACCAAACCCCCGGTACCAAAGTAGAAACGCAAGCGGCTGTTGCGCTCGCTCTTGCGTTCTGCATCGGTCAAGATCATCGACACCACCCCCAGCAGCGGCAGATTGGTCACATTGCGCAATTCCTGGGCATCGTTGTAGACCGGCCGCAATTGACTGCTGGCAAAGGCCGTGAACAACCCGGCCCCGACGGCGGCCAGCATCGCAGCCGCCAGCAACATCATGCGGTTGGGCGACACCGGGCGGGGCGATACCCGCGGTGGGTCGATCAGCCGGAAATCCACCACCCCCGAGGCCATGTCCAGATCCCCGGACATCACCGCCGACTGCCGGCGCCCCACCAGATCCTCGTAGTTCTTCTTGATGATCCCGTAATCACGGTTCAACTGCGCGGCTTCGGCTTCCACCTGTGGCGCGGTCTTGGACAGGGTCTTGGCATTCGCATAGCGCGCCTGGTATTCGCTGACGCGCGCCCGCAAGGCGGCCACCTGCACCTCGGCCGTGGCCATCAATTTACCCATCTCCTGGGCCGCCAGGCTACCGGTGGCGCCCTGCACCTGCACCGGCGGCACGGCCATCGCGGCCTTGCGCAACTCCACGATCTCGCGGCGCCGCTGCTCTTCCAGTTCCTTCAGCAGGCGTCGCACGCTGATGATGTCCGGGTGCTGGTCGGTATAGCGCTGCAACAGGCCGTCCAGGGTGCGCTTGTGAGCCTCGATGCGGGCGTCGAGCTCCGGGGTCGTCACCGCCACCGCCGATTCCTGCAACAGGCTTTGCGTGGTGCTGGTAGCCGACGCAACGCCACCGCGCTCGGCTTCAAACTGCTTCTTGGCCGCATCCCGGGCGTTTTCAGCCTCGCGCAACTCGAGCTTGGCGGTCTCCAGCTGGCGACTGATTTCGCCCAGGCGCCCGGCCGAATCCTTGCCGTCACCGGTCTGCAATTCGATGTTGCGCAACCTGAATTCCTTCAAGCGGGCTTCCGACTCTTCCAATTTGGCCTCATAGGTCTTGATCTGTTCGTCAAGAAAGACCTTGGCCGAATCGGTATCCTTGCGGCTGGCACCCAGGCTGGATTCGACAAAAATCGATACCAGCGACTGGATCACGCGCTTGGCTTTTTCCTTGTCGGCATCGACATAGTTCAGGGTGTAAAGATTGTCCCGGCCGGTCGTCTTGATCGCCAGCTCGCGCATCAAGGTTTCGATCAAGGCCTCTTGTTGCGCCTTGGATTCACTCTTCAAATCCAGATCGGCCATGCGCACGAGTTTTTCGATATTCGGCCGGCTGATCAGCGTGCGGCTCAACATCACCACCTGCTGGTCGACATTGGGCTGCACCGCCAGGCCCGACATCAAGGGCTTGAGGATGGACTGGGTGTCGACAAAGATCCGCGCGGCGGCCTCATAGCGGTCGGGCACGCGCAAAGCGATCACCACGCCCACCGCGCCTATGACCCATGCCACCACCAAGCCGGTCCAGCGGAACTTCCACATCCCGCGGATGGCCGATGAAATCTGGGCTAATAACTCTTCCATGTCGGCAGACTTCGTCTCGGTTAGGCCTGTGGCACGGCTTGCAGCGCCAGGTCAGAACAGGCTTTGGGGTATGACCAGAATATCGCCGGGCTTCATTTCGGCATTTGCCGAGATGTCACCGCGCTTGACCAGATCCTTCAGTCGGACCGAATACCGCTTGCCGCCATCGCCGGTGCGCAGGATGGTTGCGGCATTGCCGTCTGCAAAATCCGTCAGGCCGCCCACCGCAATCATCACGTCCAGCACCGTCATGTTCTTCTTGTAGTTCAAGAACTGCGGTCGGGCCGCTTCGCCCACCACCCGGATCTGCTCGCTGTAGGGGCCGACGAAACTCGTCACCAGCACGGTGACGACCGGATCGCGGACGTACTTGCTGAGTTGCTTTTCGACATCGCGGGCCAATTGTGTAGAGGTCTTTCCTTGCGCAAGCAGTTCTTCGACCAAGGGCGCCGCAATCTTGCCGTCCGGCCGCACGGGCACGGCCATCGACAACTCGGGGTTGCGCCAGACGACGATGTTCAGGCTGTCTCCCGCACCGATGATGTAGGTGTAGTCTTGGGCATCGGTGAGCGCGGGCGCCGCCGGAAATTGCCGCGGCGTTGCGCAGCCCGCCGTCAAGGCCAGCATCACCGCCAGCGCGCCAGCCATGAGTAAGCGCACTTTCGCGCCAAAGTCTGATTCGTTCACTTGTATTGCCCCAAGGTTGTGGCCGTCGGTCAGGTGGGACGACCCATGTCGAAGTAGAAGGGGTCAGGCCCAGGGCGCGCCGGCGCGACCCGCCTGACCTGCACCTACAGTCGGACCATGATGATGGCACAGGTTTTGCCGAGCCTCCGGGCCTTCAAGGCCCGGATCCACGGCTACAGGCGCATAGTTCACGCAAGCTCGCCCGGCCAGTGCTGCCGCCCTGGCCGCTATTGGCCAGGCGGCCAGGGCCGGCCGCTAACGGCCAGGCCGAAGGTCCCGAACAGGATCGGCCGAGGGCTGGCCAGAGGCCGGCCACTGCAGACACGGGCGGGCAGAAGGCGGGCCGGATTGCACCCATGTCACCCCGTGCCAACGGCGATAATGAACGGCATGACCGCCATCGCACCGCGCGAATGATCGCCCGCCCCCTGTTCCGTTATGCCGATGCGTTTTCGCGCAACATCGGCTGGCTTGCCGAACATGAGCAAGAGTTGCTGCGGCACAAGCGCATTGCCATCGCCGGCATGGGCGGCGTGGGCGGCGTGCACCTCGTCGCGCTGGCGCGCCTGGGCATCAGCAATTTCAACATCGCCGATTTCGACACCTTCGACATCGCCAATTTCAACCGCCAGGCAGGCGCCATGGTGTCGTCCTTGGGCTGCCCGAAGATCGAGGTGATGAGCGCCCAGGCGCTGGATATCAACCCGGAAATCAATTTCCGCAAATTCCCGCAGGGCGTGAGCCTGGCCAATGTCGATGAATTTCTGGACGGCGCCGACCTGTACCTGGACGGGCTCGATTTCTTTGCCTTCGAGGTTCGGCAAGCGGTTTTCGCGGCCTGCGCGGTGCGCGGCATTCCGGCCATCACCGCCGCGCCGATCGGCATGGGGGCGGCCTTGCTGAATTTTCTGCCCGGCGGCATGACCTTTGAGCAGTATTTCGATTGGGGCGATCGACCCGATGCCGAAAAAGCCTTGCGCTTCGTGGTCGGCCTGGCGCCGGCGGGTTTGAACCGCGGTTACCTGGTCGACCGCAGCGCCGTCAATCTGGCCCAGCGGCGCACACCCTCGACCGGCATGGCCTGCCAGATTTGCGCTGGCTTTGCGGCCACCGAAGCCCTGAAAATCCTGCTGCGCCGCGGCCCGGTCCGCGCGGCACCGCATGGCTTGCAATTCGATGCCTACCTCGGCCGGCTGGCGCACACCTGGCGTCCGGGCGGCAACCGCCACCCGCTGCAGCGGCTGGCCATCGCCATCGGCCGCCGCCAATTGGGTGCGCTGCAGGGGGCTAAGGCATGAGCGCGCCGGGCCGCTCCCAAGCGCGAATCCCGCAGCGCGCAGCGCGGAGGGTAGTCCAGTGAGCGCGCCGGGCCGCTCCCAAGCGCGAATCCCGCAGCGCGCAGCGCGGAGGGTAGTCCAGTGAGCGCGCCGGGCCGCTCCCAAGCGCGAATCCCGGAATGCGCAGCATGCAGGGTAGTCCAGTGAGCCGCGTCGAGGTGGTCGAGCAGATTCTTGATCTTGCGCGTTGGGCGCCCAGCGGCGACAACGCTCAGCCCTGGCGTTTCGAGATCATTGACGGATCGCGCTTCGTCATCCATGGCCGGGATACCCGCGACCACTGCATCTACGACCTGGACGGGCGGTCGAGCCAGCTGGCCCTGGGCGCCTTGATTGAAACCGCAGCCATCGCCGCCAGCCGTTTCGGGCTGGACCTGCAGGCCCGGCGCCGCCCCGATGGCGATGCAGCCCGGCCCACTTTCGACGTCGAACTGCGGCCGGTTCCCGGCCTGGTGGCAGATGCGCTCTGGCGGTTCATCCCTGAGCGCAGCGTCCAGCGCCGGCCGCTGAGCCGGCGGGCATTGTCGGGCGCGCAGCACGAGGCGCTGCAGGCTGCGGTAGGTCCGGCCTACGAACTGGTGTGTTTCGAAGGCGCTCAACGCTGGTCCTGGGCCCAACTCTTGTGGGCCAATGCTGGCCTGCGCCTGCGCCTGCCCGAGGCCTTCGAGACCCACCGCAGCGTGATCGAATGGGGCGCGCGCTTCAGTCGAACCCGCCTGCCCGACCAGGCGCTGGGCGTGGATGGGCTGACCCTGGTCGTAATGCATACCGCCATGGCCGATTGGCGGCGCATCCGCTTCATGAACCACTGGCTGGGCGGCACCTTGATGCCCCGGCTGTTGATGGACCTGGTGCCAGCCCTGGCCTGCGCCGCGCACATTGCCCTGATCGCCCGTGAACCGGTGGCCAGCGTGGATGACCATGTGGCCAGCGGCAGGGCGGTGCAGCGCTTCTGGCTGCAGGCCACCCGGCTGGGCCTGCAGCACCAGCCCGCCGCCACGCCTTTGGTCTTTGCCCGCTACCTGCGCGAGGGCCGGCACTTCACGGCCGACACCCAGGAATTGCGCCTGGCCCAGACCCTGGCAGCGCGCCTGGATGGCTTGCTGGGCGGGCGCAGCGACCAGACCGTGTGGCTGGGCCGCATCGGCCTGGGACCGGCTGCCGAATCCCGCTCGGTGCGGCGGCCCTTGAGCGAACTGCTGATGTGACCTGCCCCCGAAAGGGGGTTCAGGCCTGGACGAAAAAAAACCGCAAGCCTCGAAAGGTTGCGGTTTTACCGGACGGCGCCGCAGTCTGCGGCGCTGTCAACAGCGATTTCAGGCCTTGCGGCGGCGCGAAGCCAGGCCAGCGCCCAACAGGGCCAGGCCGACCAGGGCGATACCCGTGGGTTCCGGCACGACCAACACCTGGTTCAGTGTCAGGTCCAGCGAAGTGCGGGTACCCGTCGGGTCGATGACCACCTGCAGGGCGCCCAGGTTGTCGAAGTC
>JANNZD010000155.1:0-57769 GCA_031410435.1 Betaproteobacteria bacterium
TTCAGCCTGAACTACAGCGATGCCGACTTCGACGCGGTGGTCAGCCGCTTCGTGGCGGCCGGGCACGAGATGCAGGCCGATGGCTGGTGGTGGACAGATGCCGCGCTGACCGACAAATCGATCAAGCGCGGAATTCTGCTGGAGCTGCTGGGCCATAGCTTCTGATCACGGGCCTGCGCTGGAGCCTCTTGAGGCCCCGGCGGCCGGTGCTTCAGCCCTGCCGGCCCGGGCTCACCGGGTGCCCGGCGGCATGGTGCATCGGGTCGATCAGCTCGCCGCGCAACAGGTAGAGCGGGGCGCGGTGGTAGAGCCAGATGTCGTGGAACGGGTCACTCAGAATCTTGCTGGCCCACACCAGCCCGGTCATCACATCGCGCAGCAAAAACAGATGCACGGTGCGAAACACCAGCCCGCCCACACCCAGCCACAGCCACAGCCAGCCGACATTGCGTGCATAGGCCTCGATGCCCTGATGCGGCGTCAGCCAGCCCCACAGATCGGGCTTGATCGCTACCGCCAACGGCGCGGCGGCCCACAGCGCCATCAGCACGATCTTGCGCTGCAGGTTGTAGCCCAGCTTGATCGCTTCCTTGTGGGTGTGGGTGGCCTGGTTGACATGGTCGTAGCCCTTGGGTTCGAAGAAGAAGTGGCCACTCTGCCGGCTGGTCATCGAGACGCCCCAGGCGATCAGTGCGGCCAGCGGTGGATCGATCAGCAGCACGGCGTAGGCGATTACGAAGCTGATGGCCGACAACAGATGCAGCGACTGGTTGATGCGGCTGTGGTGGTAGTAGCGGTGGTCGTCCCAGCGCTGCACCCGCAGGGCCTCAAAAAATGATGTCAATTGGTGTCCTCTTCGGTGCGTTGAATGAAATCGCGCAGCGCCCGAATGTGTTGGATGCCCAGCGGCCGTTGCGCGAGCGGATGGTGGCCTGCCGGCATGAATCGACGGTGACGGTTTGATGGCGCTTCGATGGCAGGCCAGAGGCGCAGAGTCGCCTGTCATCAAACCGTTGCGGCCCGCTGCCAGCATCGCCGGCCATGGCCCCAGCAACGCTGCCCTTGCCCTTGCCCTTGCCCTTGCCCTTGCCCGTGGACACGCACTTGCCTATCGATGATCTGCCGGCGGCACGGCCATCGTTGCGCCTGGCCGTGGTGACCGAGACCTACCCGCCCGAGGTCAATGGCGTGGCGATGACTGTCGCGCGGCTGGTCGAGGGGCTGCGCGACGGCGGCCACGACCTGCAGTTGATACGCCCGCGACAGCATCGCGCCGAGGTCGCCTGCGCCGCAGAGCACGGCATGCGCCTTGATGAAGTGTTGATGCCTGGCCTGCCGATCCCGCGCTATCCGCAATTGAAGTTGGGGCTGCCGGCGCGCCGCGCCTTGCTGCAGCGCTGGCGCCTGCAGCGGCCCGATCTGGTACATATCGCCACCGAAGGCCCCTTGGGCTGGTCGGCCCTGCAGGCCGCATTGCAATTGAAGCTGCCGGTGACCTCGGACTTCCGCACCAACTTTCAGTCCTACAGCCAGCACTACGGTGTGGGCTGGCTGCGCAGGCCGATCCTGGCCTATCTGCGCAATTTTCACAACCGCACGCTGTGCACGATGGTGCCCACCGAGGCCTTGCAGCGTGAGCTGCAAGCCCAGGGCTTCAACGGCGTCAAGGTGGTGGCGCGTGGCGTCGATACGCAGCAGTTTTCACCCGCCCACCGCAGCGCCGCGCTGCGCGCGAGCTGGGGTGCCGGACCCGACACCTGGGTGGTGGCCTGCGTGGGCCGGCTGGCGCCGGAGAAGAACCTGGGCTTGCTGGTGCAGGCCTTCAATGCCATGCGCCAAGGCCGGCCCGACAGCCTGCTGTTGCTGGTGGGCGATGGCCCGGCGCGGCGCGAGCTGCAGGCGCTGTGCCCGCAGGCGGTGTTTGCCGGCAGCCGGTCGGGTGCCGACCTGGCGGCGCATTACGCCTCGGCCGATGCCTTTGTTTTCCCCAGCCTGACCGAGACCTTCGGCAACGTCACCCCCGAGGCCATGGCCAGTGGGCTGCCGGTGCTGGCCTATGACTATGCGGCGGCTGCGCAGCTGATCTGCCACGGCGAAAACGGCTTGCTGGTGCCGCTGCGCGACAGTGCGGCCTTTGTCGACCAGGCGCTGCGGCTGGCGCGCGATCCGGCCCAAGCCCGGCTGTGGGGCCGGGCGGCGCGGCAGACCGCGATGTCCCAGCCGTGGGCCGGGGTCATCGCCCAGGTGGAGGCGCTGATGAACGCGGCCTTGGGCCCCGCCGAGGTCCGCATCGGGCACACCCCCGTGGCTGCCTTCAGGGCGGCTTGATCGAGTGCAGCCTTCGCCACAGCCTGGCCAGCCCGGGCAGGCTGTGCCTCGTCGTGGCGCAAAGGTAGCCACGCGCGAAATGCGTGCTGGCCGCCAACTCGGGATGCAGGTCTTCGATCTCGCGCAGCAGCCGGTCGGCCACGGCGGCGTCGTTCAGCCCGCCCAGCGCGTCCAGCAGGCCGGCCAGGCGCTTGATATGGCGCTTGGCGCGCGGTGCCGAATGCAGCGACAGGAAGAACTCGGTCGCATAGCGCATCTTCTTGGCGGCGATGCGCACCCGGTGGCGCTGCTCGGCCGTGCCGTGCACCAGGCGCTTGCCGCGCTTTTGCAGTCTTTCGTGGCAGCGCAGCAGGATCTGGCTTGCCTGCTTCGCCAACGGGAAGCCCAGCGCCTCGCGGGTCGGGTCGTCGAGCGAGGCCTGCCAAGCCGAGGCCTGAAGCCAGTCGACCAGACCGAGCATCAGCCGTGCATAGCGCACCGAGGCCACCGCCAGGGCGGCATGCTGGCGCCGCTGCCCGGCCAGCGCCGACGCTGCCTGCCCCAGCGCCAGCAAGCCCGGCGCCTGCGGGCAGGCGTCGATCAGCTTGGCCAAGCTGGCGTCGGCCAGCACGTCGGCGTCGCGCGCGCTGCCAAGTTCGGCCCCCAGCCAGAGGAGTTCTTGTTGCAGGGCCGGCGCCAACGCGATCCTCGGGCCGAACAAGCTCAGCGCAGTGCGCAGGCGGCGCAGGCCGACACGCATCTGGTGGATGGCTTCCGGATCGCTGCCGCGCAGCACGCCGGCCTCGTTATCCTGGATTTGTGCCAGGCAGTTGGCGGCGATGGCGCGGAACCCCTGCTCGACGGTCATGCCGGCGTCCAGTACCACCGGCCTGGCCTTGACCGCCAGCACGGCCAGCGGGGTCTGCAGCGCGTAGCCGCGTGCGGCCTTGCTCAGATTGCCGATGCGCAGCGGCAGTTGTTGCTGCAGCTGCAGCGCCAACTTGAACAACACCCCGGCGTCACCGGCCTTGAGCTCCAGTTCGACCTCGCTGATCGGCGCGCGCGCGTCGCCTTGCCTCAGCTCTCCCTGGTCGAGCACCAGTTCGACCCGGGCGCCCTGCGGCAATCGCAGCAGCCAGGTCGTGCGCCGGATTTCGCTGTCGAAAATGGGCGCCATACCCTGCGCCAGCCCGGGTAGGCGCAGCACTTTATCCCACGGCGAGCCGGCCCCGACCAGCGCGCGCAAGGGCGCCAGATCGGGTTGTGGGCCGGCCACACGCGTCTCCCATTCCTGCCGCTGATGCAGCCCGGATGCCACCCGGCCGTCTGCCTTGAGTGTCTGCACAGCCAGGCGGCCGACCCGGCGCACGCGCAGTTCCATGCCGTGACTTTTGAGCAGCAGGTCGGGCGTGTCGAAGTAGCTATTGCGCAGCAGGCGCGTGGCAGGCCGGCCCGTGGCCCATTGCTTGAGAAGCGCCAGGCGGCGAAAGGCCACAACGTCGGCGGGCGCAATCAGCAGTTTGAGTTCGGTTTCCATGGTGAGGCTGCGGCACACGCCGGACGGGTGGGTGAGGCGGGTCATATTGGCACAGCTGGTGCGGCTGCAGGGCACGCTGCATCACAGCCCTGTCACCTGCCTGCCGCTGCGGTGTCATGTTGTGGCCGCAACATCGAGAACCATGCAAAGCGCCGTTGTCACTGCAGCGTCCAGCCTGTCCGCCGAGGCGGCGCAGTTGCACTTCCGCACGGTCTGGATCTCCGACCTGCACCTGGGCACACCGGGCTGCCAGGCCGTGGCCTTGCTGGATTTCCTCAAGCGAGTGGATTGCGACACGCTCTACCTGGTGGGCGACATCATCGACGGCTGGCAATTGCGGCGCAGCTGGTACTGGCCGCAATCACACAACGACGTGGTGCAGAAGATTTTGCGCAAGGCGCGCAAGGGCACCAGGGTGGTGTTCGTGCCGGGAAATCACGACGAGTTTGCGCGGCGCTATGTAGAGCACAACTTTGGCGGTGTCGATGTGGTGGAAGAAGCGGTGCACATCACCGCCGACGGCCGCAAGCTGTGGATCACCCACGGCGACCTGTTCGACGGTGTGATCCAGTGCGCCAAATGGTTGGCCTACCTGGGCGATTCGGCCTATGAGTTCACCCTCAAGCTCAACAGCGGCTTCAATCGGGCCCGGGCGCGGCTGGGCATGCCGTACTGGAGTTTGTCCAAGTACCTGAAGCTCAAGGTCAAGCGCGCTGTCAGCTATGTCAGTGACTTCGAGGTGGCGGTGGCACGCGAGGCGCGCAAGCGCGGTCTGCACGGCGTGGTGTGCGGCCACATCCACCATGCAGAGATGCGCGACATCGACGGCGTGCTCTATTGCAACGACGGCGATTGGGTGGAGAGCCTGACCGCGCTGGTCGAGCACCATGACGGCCGGCTGGAGATCGCTGATTGGTCGGCCCAGAGGGCCTTGACAGCCGCATCGGAACCGGTGTCGGGCGCGCGCGGTCGTGCCGAGGCCGATGACTTGGCGGGTTTGCCGGCACCCGCGTTCTTCGAGCCGTTGAATCGCTGAGCGAGGCCGGCTTCAGGCCTGCGGGCGGCCTTGCCAGGCGGCGATCTGGCGGACCAGCCAGGGCCCATCGTCCAGCGGCAAATCGTGGCCGGCAGTGGGATGAACGCACAACTCGGCTTGCCAGGCGGCCGCGATTCGTTGGGAACAGGCCGGATCGACCAGACTGTCTGCGGCGCTGCTGGCCACCAGCACCGGCATGCCGGGTGCCCGCGGCGGCCCCCGATAGCGTGCGGCGGCCAAGCCTTGGCGCAGGGCGTTCAGGCGGGTCACGGGCCGCCTGCGCCGGGTTTCGCACCAGGCCGCCAGCACGGCGCGGTGTTGCAGAGGCTGGTTGCTGGTCAACTGCAGCACAGCAGCCTCGGCCTGCAGCACGCCCTTGGCCAGCAGCACCTTGGCCAAAGCGGGCCACCGCGCGATGCGCAAGCGCTGTTGGGGCGGGCTGAAACGGCCCAGACTGGTGTTGACCAGCACACAGCCGGCCAATTCCGCCGGGTGGGCCACGGCCCACGCGGTGGCCACCATGCCGCCCAGCGACAAGCCCAACACATGCCACGGTGGCGCCAGGCCGGTATCGTGCAACTGCAGGCGGCAAGCCTCGACCATGGCCTCCACCCGCAGCGGGCAGGGTTGCCGGCGCAGCGCGCCCGCGCCGGGCAGATCGAGGCAGACGACGCGCGCACCGGCCAAGCCGGCAGCCAATTGCGCCGCAAAGCCGCCCCAGTGCGCGGTTTCGCGCGTCAAGCCACGCAGCAAGACCCAGTGCGTCATGATCGGGACGGATACCATCGTTGCAGCGCCAGCGCGCGTTGCGCAGCGCGGGCTTGACCCTGCGGACGCCAGTGCCGATGGCTGGTGGCGGCGCGCATCACAAAATCCAGCAATGCCATGTGCCGGCGCAACACACGCTGCTGTCGATGCGCAATCAGGGGGTTGAAGATGCCGAGCCGAGAAAACATCTGGCGCGGGTTCTTCTTGACCCACAGCCAGGAGCCCATCTCCAGCGTCAGCGGCAGAAAAACCTGGCCTTGCAAGCGTGCCGCCGCCAGGTAGAGATGGTCCCAGAGATCGCCATGGGTCAGGTACTGCCGGCTCTGTGGCTCGAACAAATAGCGGTGGTGCAGCAGCGATTCATCCAGCAGCCGGCTGAAGGCATGCGCCTCAGGCAGGTGCTCGATGGGCCGGACGGTATGGGCATGCGGAAACCACAACCGGTCCGTCACGCCAAAGCCCGAGTGGCAATCGACGGCGATGGCAAAAGCGTGGCTGATCAGGTGTTCATGGACGACATCGCACAAAGCCTGCGCCTCGGGCTGCATGGCCGCGCCCTCAATGCCGCGGTACCAGGGCAGGCCGGCACTGAGCCTTTGTCCGCCCAACAGCGGCGCCGCGCCGGCAACGCAATCCACCGGCGCATTGCGCATCAAGTCCACCCCCGCCGGGTTGGCGCGGGTGCCGCGCGCCATGCCGCCAGGGTTGACCAGGGGCATGAAGACCAGGTGCAGATGCTCGAGCAGGCGGTGCAGCGTGCTGTCCCAGCGCAGCCGGGTGACGATGCTGCGCAGGCCCGCCAGCACCACCTGGGCGCCGATATGCTCCAGCCCATGCACGCCACCAAAAAAGCCGACTGCGGCGCTGCTGCGGTCCGGGTTGCCCAGCGACAAGGCGTAGACCGGGTGCAGCTTGCCACCGGCGCTCACGGTGCAGACGGTGCGGCAGGTCAACAGCGCGCCGGCTTGCTCGGCCAGGCCTTCGATCTGCCGGGTCTCTGCCAGGGCGCCATCCTGATCGCTGTGGCCAGAGGCTTCAGGCGCGGCCAGGAAGTACCTCCTGCCCAGCCACCGCCATCAAACTGACATCGATGCCGCTCAGACTGGCGTGATGCGCAGCTCCCAGACAAGGCACCGTTGGCCCGCCGCTCATCGTTGGCCGGCGCTGCTGGCGGCCGCGCTTTACGGCCTGGTGGAATGGGCCGCGCTGTGCCGGTCGCGCGCTGTCGATGCGGTGCATGCGCGGCGCGATGGTCTCAAGCGCGGATGAAGCGCCGGCGGTAGGCGGCGGGCAGGTCGGCCAGGTTCATCATCATCGGCAGATCGGCGGTGCGAAAGTCCGGGTCCCAGGCCGGTGGGCCCAGCACCTTGCCGCCGCATTTGAGATAGCCTTTGATCAGCGCAGGCGGCTCCACTACCAGATCGCCCTGCAGGCGGTGCACCGGCAGCGGCAGGCGCGGGACGGCCGCAAACTCGGCCGGTGCCAGATGGGTCTGGCGCAACTGCTGCCACAGGCTGGCCGCGGTGTGGCCACCGTCGTGCATCGGGATGCTGGCGCAACCCACGGTGATGTCCAGGCCGTTGCGCAACATGAAGTCGGCCAGCGCTGCCCACAGCATCAGGATGACACCACCGGTGCGGTAGGCCGGATCGGTGCACGAGCGGCCCAGTTCGGCGATGCGGGGGCGCAGCGGGGCCAGGCGCTGCAGATCGAACTCGCCGTCGCTGTACAGGCCGCCGGCCTGGCGCGCGGCCATCGGCGTCAGCACCCGGTAGGTGCCCACCACGCGGGCCGGTGCATGGTTGGTGGCAGCGGTACGTACCAGCAGGTGCTCGCAATGCGCGTCAAAGGCGTCCACATCCAGGCCCGGCGGGGTGCCGGGTGTGGGCCGCAGTTGGGCGCCCATTTCCCCGGCAAATACGCGAAAGCGCAGGCGCTGGGCCTCACGCACTTCGTCGCCATGCACGGCCCAACTGGCGGCCAGGGGCAGGGCGTCGGTGGCGGCATCGCTGCCGCCGCCGCAGCCACCACTTGACGGCTGGCGCGCGGGTGTTGCCGCGCCAGCGGCGTCATGGCCTGAGGGTCTGAACGTGGCGTGGTGAGCGTTGGGGTCCATGCGCGGATGGTCTCGCCCCAGCATGACGTGGCTGTGAAGCCAGCGTGTCAGCGCCGTGAATCTCCGGCCCTTGCCGGCGGCCCGGCCCCGCTCAATCGCGCCGGCGAAACGCCAGCCAGCCGGCCACCACGGTGAAGCTGAGCACGATCAAGGCGATGATCAGAAAGCCGTGCGGGCTGTTGGCCAGCGGGATGCCACCGACATTCATGCCCAGCAGGCCGGCGATGATGTTGATTGGCAGGGCCAGCACCGTGACCACCGTCAAGGTGAAAACGCTGCGGTTGGTTTGCTCCCCGACCTGGGCCGTGATTTCTTCCTGCAGCAGCTTGATGCGCTCTTGCAGCGCCGCCAGATCGCGCAGCACCAGCGAAAACTCCTCGGTGGATTGGCGCAACTCGTCCAGGTCATGTGCGGCGATCCAGGGTGGCGGCTGGCGCAGCAGACGGAACAGTGCGCCGGGCTCGGGCGCCAGCAGGCGCTGCAGCCGCACCAGCACCCGCCGCAGCTTGCCCAGCGCAGCGCGCTTTTGCTGCGGCTTGCCGGTCTCCAGCGTGTCTTCCACCGCATCCACCTGCAGCGTGGCCTCGCGCACGATGCGCACCAGCACATCGCCCTGGTCGTGCAGCAGGTGGTTGAGCAGGGCCACCGACGACTCGAAGCGCCCACCGTCCTTGACCGCCTGGCGCAGCCGGTCGATCGAGCGCAGCGGGTGGGTGCGGGCACTCACCGCCAGGCGGGCGTTGACCGTCATCCACAGCGAGGCGATCTCGGATGGGTCGAACGAAAACTCATAGGCCACATCGTTGACCACCGCGATCAGCTGGTCCGACGCATCCTCGATGCGGGTCGACCGCGAGCCCTCGCGCAGGGCCTCGAAGTACTCGGGCGCCAGCGCCAAGTGGGCCCGCATCCAGGCCTCGGTCGAGGCGTCGGCCAGGTTGAAGTGCAGCCACAGAAAATCGCGCTGCGAGCTGGGCTGGTCTTGTGCCAACCAGACCAAGGCCTCGTCCAGCGAGATCGGTCGGCTGGCTGCATCGTTCGAAAATACAAAGCCGCAGACCAGGCCGTTGCGGTCAGAGCCATAGCTGCTTGGCAGGGAAGGTGTCGCCATGGCCGGATTGTGCGTTGGCGGCGCCGGCGGGTCAGCGCGGCATCGTCGCAGCCAGCGGCGGGTGCAGCAGATGCAGGCCCGTGCCCAGATGCTTGGTCTGGCGCTTGGCCAGTGCGGCCAGACCTGCGTCGGTGGCCGGGTAGCGGCCGATGTCGATGCGGCAATGGTCGAGCGCCTTCTGCAGCGCATCGATCTGGGCCAGCGTCACCTTGGACTCGGACTTGCCGATCTTCGCGAACCGCTTGGGCCCGAAATAGCTGGCCCGCAGGCCGATGATGACCATCACCAACAGCATTTCGATTACCTTGAAGCCTCGGGCCGGCCGGGCGGGATGCAGGCCAGGCTGAAGTCAGGCGCGGCTGGGCCGGTGGTGCCCAGCGAGAGCGGCTGAGACTACGCAGCGGATGTGACCGGGCCATGAATCGCCACCCCCCCCGCAATTGAGGTCCATTAGCCGTTAGGTGAGCAGTGCCAGGCCGCCATGCCCAGCGACGCGCGCTTCGGCGCCCAGTGGTGGCTGCAGGCTATGGCGACGTCGACCCCTGCGACATCAACAGCAGCAACCCGGCGGTGCGCGACACCGCGCGGCTCTACGAGGCGGCGCTGGCCGAGGTGCGCGCAGCGGGCGCGGTGGTGTTCGTGGCCGCCGGCAACCAGCGCGGCGCCGTCGGCCGGCCAGGCAGCTGCCAGGGCGCGTTTGCGGTCACGTCGGTCAACCGCGAGGGTTTCAAGGCCGCCTATGCCAACTTTGGCGCAGCTGTGGCGTTGGCCACGCCCGGGGGCGATGCCGCCAGCGGCGGGCTGTGCGAATCGGGCGCGGCCGACCTGCGCGACAGCGGCATCGTCTCCACCGGCAACCTGGGCGACACCACGCCTGGCGCGGCGGGCTATGTGGCGGCCTCGGGCACCAGCTTTGCCGCACCGGCGGTGGCGGCGGTGGCGTCGCTGATGCTGGCCGTCAATCCGGAGCTGACCGCGCAGCAGATCGAGCAGGGCCTGCGGGCCAGCGCGCGTTCGCATGTGGCCGTGCCCTTGCTGGGCGATTGCGCAGCCGACAACACCGGCCGTTGTGCCTGCACCACGGCCACTTGCGGCGCGGGTCTGCTGGACGCCGATCAGGCATTGGCCTATGCCGCCGGGCCATCGGCCTATCAGCCGCTGGCGCGCCAGCCAGCCGCCCTGGCCGACGACCGCTTGCGCGCCTGCGCCACGGCCTTGGGGCGTCCGGCCGTGGTGATCCCGCCCGACCCGACGCCGACAGTCCCGCCGGTGGTGATCGGTGCCGGATCGACCGGCGGTGGCGCCTTGCAGCCCGGCTGGTTGCTGGGCCTGGCCTGGGCTGTGTGGGGCCTCTGGCCGCGCCGACCGCGCGCCGCGTCGGCCCCGATGCCGTCAGGGGCGCCGCAGCATGGGCTCGCAGACAATGACGCGCCACGCACCGGCAGCTGACCCATCGAGCCCATCATCCGCAAACGCCCCCACGACTGGTATCACCGCCGGCTGGCCGAGCCGAGCGGCCGCGTGCGCCTGGTCATCGACACCGATGCGGCGAATGAGATCGACGACCAGTTCGCGCTGTGTTGGGCGCTGTTGTCACCGGGGCAACTGGCGCTGGCCGGGGTCTATGCCGCGCCGTTCTCCTTCGACCATCGCCGCCAGGAAATGATCCGGGCCCGCTCGGCGCGCGAGCAGCCGCTGCAGGCCTCGCCGGCCGACCTCGAGTTGCTGCGCCAGCATGGCGCACGGCTGGACCACTTCGAGCGCCGCCAGTGGGCGCTGGAAACGGTGGACCTGCCGGTGTTCAACCCGCCCGACATCGGCATGCAGCGCAGCCATGCCGAGATCCTCAAGGTCTTTGACCTGCTGCGGCTGCCGGTGCAGGGCCGGGTGTTTCGGGGCAGCCCGGGTTACCTGGCCAGCGCCGAGGCGGGGCTGGAGAGCGAGGCGGTGCATCACCTCATCCAGACCGCGCGCGCCGGCGCTGCCGACGACCCGCTGTACGTGGTGGCCATCGGCTGTGTCACCAACATCGCCAGCGCCCTGCTGATCGCGCCCGACATCGTCGACCGGATCGTGGTCGTGTGGACCAGCGGCTACCCGTCGCACGCGCCGCACACCAACTATGCCTTCAACCTCGAACAGGACATGCTGGCGTCGCAGGTGTTGTTTGACGTCGGCGTGCCCCTGGTCTACCTGCCGGGCTTCCATGTCGGGGCCCAGTTGCGGCTGTCGCTGGCCGAGATGCAGGCCCATGTGAACGGGCGCGGCGCGATCGGCAATTACCTGCACCACCTGTTCACCCACAATCCGCTGTGGGACTTCCTGGGCGTCGATGGCCAGGGCGCGCATTCGTGGGTGATCTGGGACCTGATCAACCTGGCCTGGCTGATCAACCCGGCCTGGGTGTCTAGCGAACTGGTACCCACGCCGGTGCTGGGCGACGACCGGCGCTGGCACCAGCGCCCGGGCCGGCCGCCGATGCGCGAGGCCTATGCCGTGGCGCGCGATGCGATCTTCGGCGACTTCTTTGCCAAGCTGGCCAGCGCGCCGGATTGAACCCGCGCGTGGCCGCTCGCCAGCAGCCGGGCAGGCTCAGTCGCCCAGCCAGCGGTCAAGTGTGTTCAGTTCGTCGCTGACGCGCTCGATGATGGGCCGGCTCAGGTAGCAGTCGACCCGGTCCTGCACATGCCGCACCAGGGCCTGCGCGGTGAGCGACTGCGACCAGTCCTCGCCGTCGGCCGTGGCGCTGGCCTGGCGCGGCGACAGGGCGCGCCATTTGGCGCACCAGCTGACCGACCACAGCCACATCGCGGCCCGCAGCGGCAGCATCCAGCGGCGCTGGCTGCGGCCCAGGTCGCTGGCCGACTCCCAGGCCGCGTAGGTGGCGGCCACCTGCTGCGGGTTCAAGGCTGCGCTGCTGGCGATGTCCCAGGTGGTTGACGTGTACAGGGTGGCGTGGGCCAGGTCCAGCGGCGGGTGGCTGTAGCGCGCCTTCTCGAGGTCCACCAGCACTGCCCGGCCGTCGTCGCACAGCAGGAAGTTGCCCGGGTGGGCGTCGAAGGCGATCAGCCGGCGGGCCGGCCTGTGCGCCCAGCCCAGGCAGGCATGGAACCGTGCCTGGGCCCGGCCGATGAGGGCCCGCGTGCCAGCCTCCAGCCCGGCACTGTCCAGGTGGACCGCCTGGGCCGCGATTTCCCGTTGCAGCGCCTGCAGCGGATCATCGTCATCGAGCAGGGGCTGCCGACGGCCGCGCCGCGGCAGCGGCAAGGCATGGATCGCGGCCAGCGCTGCGGCGATGGCG
Source organism: Betaproteobacteria bacterium (assembly GCA_031410435.1). Classification (GTDB taxonomy): domain Bacteria; phylum Pseudomonadota; class Gammaproteobacteria; order Burkholderiales; family Burkholderiaceae_C; genus Pseudaquabacterium. Next base: position 12,177 of record JANNZD010000155.1, read on the forward strand.
GTCAGATCGTCGGGCAGGCGTGCCGGGCGGCCGACCACCTCCTCGACCAGCAGGCCGCCGCGCGGCAGATGGGCGCCGGGCGGCAGCGTGGCAACCAATTGCGGCACATGGCCGCTGGGCGCCGCGCGGCGAAAGCAGGCGGCCTCGTAGGCCAGGTTCTGCCGAACCGGCAGCCCCATCTGGCTCTGCTTGGGCAGACGCGCCAGCAGGCCGCTGCCCAGCAGCCGCACATGGTGGTGCGCCAGCCCCTTGTCCGACAGCAGTGCCAGCGGGCATTCGGCCTCTTCCAGGCGGGCCTGGCGCAGCGCTTGACGCAGGCCCTGCAACAAGCCGTCCAGGCCCGGGGCCAGCCCGGTCGGCGGCTCGGCACCGCGCCGCGCCGGCGTCATGCCGGGCCCAGCCCGATGACCGGTCCGCCGGCCGCGCGGGCGTCGGCCTCGTCGTGGGTGACCAGCAGCACCGGCAGCGCGCGCTGGCGGGCATGCGCGAACACGAAGTGGCGAAAGTCGTTGCGCAGCCGGGTGTCCAGCTTGTTGAACGGCTCGTCCAGCAACAGCACCCGGGGCTGCGCCAGCAGGGTGCGCAGCAGCGCCACCCTGGCCCGTTGGCCGCCCGACAGGGTGGCCGGGTCGCGCGGGGCAAAGCCGGCCAGGCCGGCCTCGGCGAGGGCGGCATCGATCTGCGCCGCCCGCAGCGCGCGCGGCTGCACGGACCGGGGCAGTGCAAAGGCCAGGTTGCCAGCCACCGACAGGTGCAGGAACAGCAGATCGTCCTGGAACAGGATGCCCACGCCGCGCCGCTCGGGCGGCAGCTGGGTCAACTCGGTGCCGCCCACCCGCACGCTTCCGCAGGCCTGGAAGGCGTCGTCCAGGGTGCCCGCCAGATAGGCCAGCAGCGAGGACTTGCCGCAGCCGCTGGGCCCCATCACCGTCAGGCACTGGCCGACCGCCACCCGGGCGCTCAGGCCCGCGAACAAGACCTGTCCGCCCAGGCTGAGGCACAGGTCGTGCAGCTGCAGGTCGCCCGGGCTGGCGGTCATGCCAGGCCCCGGCGGTTGGCAAACAGCAGCCGGGGCAGCGCCGCGGCCAGCGCATAGGCCAGCAGCGGCAGGGCGGCCTGCAGCAGCGCCCAGACGGCGCTGACGCGGCGGTCCTGGCCGGAGGCCAGTGTCACCGCCTCGGTGGTGAGGGTGGCCACCCGGCCGCTGCCGGCAAACTGCGTCGGCAGGTACTGCCCGACGCTGACGGCAAATGCCACCGCGCAGGCGATCAAGGTGGGCTTGAGCAGGATCGGCAGCTTGATGCGCCAGAACAGGCGCCAGCGCGACGCACCCAGGCTGGCCGCCGTTCGGGCATAGCGCGCATCGAAGGCACGCCAGGGCTCGGCCAGCGACAGAAACAGGTAGGGCAGCACGAAGATCAGATGGGTCCAGACCACGGCCAGCAGCGTGGCGTCCAGCCGGGTCCGCACCAGCAGCACCTGCGCGCCGAACAGGAAGGCCACTTGCGGCACCAGCAGCGGCAGGTAGAGCAGCCACAGGCTGCGCGCGCCTGGCGACGGGCTTGATCGGGCGGATCGGCTGCGCCCGGCCTCGTTCTCCAGGCAGGCCAGCGTCAAGGCCAGCGCAATCACGGTGGCGCAGACGCCGACGATCAGCGTGTTGAACAGCGGATCGACCAGGCTGGCGCCCTGGCGCTGCCAGTTGGCCGTGGTCCAGACCGCGGGCAGGGCATCGGGGTAGCGCCATTGGCCCGCCAGCGACCACAGCAGCAAGCCCAACAGCACCAGGGCGGTGGCGATCAACATCAGCGCGCAGATCGCCGCCGCGAGCCCGGCGCCAACGCTGGCCAGGCCGCGTCGGGCACCGCCCTGTGCCCACCAGCGGCCCCAGCGGGCGACGCCGCGCTCCAGCAGGTGCAGCAGGCCGATGGCAGCGGCCACCAGCCCGAGCAGCAGCAGGGCCGCCGCCGCGGCCTGCGGGTAGAGCTGCACGTCGGGCGCGCTGAACCAGCGCACCGCCAGCACGGCCAGGGTCGGCGGGTTGCCAGGGCCCAGGATCAAGGCGACATCGACCACCGACAGCGAGAACGCCAGCACCGCATACACCGGCAGGCGGATCTGCGGGTACACCTGCGCCAGCAGCACCTGCAGATAGGCCTGGGCCGGCCGGTAACCCAGCGCCCGGGCCGCAGCCAGATGGGCCGGCGCGGCCACTTGGTTGAGCGCGCCCAGGGTCATCAGCATCAGGTAGGGCACCTCCTTCAGCAGCAGGCCTGCCACCAGGGCGAGCCCGGACGGATGCCCCACGGTGCCCAGGTCGGGCGGCACCACCCACCCTGTCAGGCCCGGCGAGACCAGCCGCACCGCCCAGCCCGAGGGGGCAATGAGGAAGGCAAACCCGATGGCCAGGGCCGAGTGCGGCGTGGCCAGCACCGGCGCCATGACCCCGCCCAGCCGTCTGGCCCAGGGCCGGTGCGCGGTGGCCGCCGCCAGGCCCACGGCAAGCGCCACCGACAGCAGCGTGCCGAGCAGCCCGGTGACCAGGGTGAGCTCGAGGCTGGCCCGGAAACCGGGATGCTCGAACAGGGCCGTCCAGGCCTGCAGGCCCAAGGCATGCGCGCCGATGGCGGGCAGGTAGCCGAAGGCCGGCAGCATGGTGCCCAGGAGCCCGGCGCCTATGGGCACGCCGAACGCAGCCACCGTCAGCGGCGGCGCAAGGCGCAGCAGCCGGCGACTCACCGGGCGGTGCGGCGTTGCCAGTCGGCGCTGACCCGGGTCATCCAGCTGGCATGCGGCTCCAGTTGCGGGGGCCCGAGATCGGCCGGCGTGGGCAGTGCAGCACTCGGCGTGAGCCGGCTGAACAGTGCGCGCTCGTCACTCGACAGCCTGGCCATGTCCAGCACGTTCAGACTGCCCATTTCCTGGATGTCCTGCGCGCGCGCCTGGGTGGCGGGCTCCAGCAGGAAATTGGCCAGCACCAACGCGCCCTCTTTGTGCGCCGCGTTGTAGGGAATGGCAACGAAACTGGTGTTGCCGATGCTGCCGCGGCGCAGCGTGAAGGTCCTGACCGTGGGCGGCAACTGCCCGCCGGCCGCTGCCACCGCCGCCTCAGCAGGGTTGAATGACAGCGTGATGTCGATCTCAGCGTCGTTGAGCAACTGGCGTTGCGCCGAGCCGTTCTCGGGAAACTGGCGGCCGCCCCGCCACAGCAGCGGCCGCAGTTGCTCGTACCAGCGCCACAGCGGCGCCACCACCGGCTCGTAGCGCTCGTCGGTGGCCGGCAGCTGCATCACGGCGGCATCCGGGGCCAGCTCATACAGCATCTGCTTGAAGAAGGTGGCGCCCAGGAAGTTGCTGGCATTCGGGTGGGTGAGCCGACCGGGATTCTTGCGCGCCCAGGCCAGCAGCTCCGCCGCTGAGCGCGGCACCTGCGCCGGGTCAGGCAGGCGCGCGCTGTCGTAGACGAACACGATCTGCGCCATCTTCCAGGGCACGGCAAGCCCGTCCACGGGCGTCGTGAAGTCGATTACGTTCGAGCGCTTGTTGGTGGTGTCGACCCGCCTGAAGTTCGGCAGCAGCGACGTCACCGGCCCGTGCAGCAGGCCTTGCTCCTTCATGGCCAGAAAGTTCGGGCCGTTGATCCAGATCAGGTCGATCGTGCCATCGGCATGGCGGCCGGCGGACTTCTCGGCAACCACCCGGGTGACTGCTTCGGCGGTGTCCTTCAGGCGCACATGGTTGACCTGCAGGCCGTGGCGGGCCTTCAACTCGGCGCCGGCCCAGGCGATGAAGGCATTGGTCTTCTCGTCGCCGGCCCAGGCATTGAAATAGACCGTCTGCCCGCGGGCCTTGGCCAGGATGTCGGGCCAGCCGGCGTTGCTCTGGGCCAGCGCTGCGCCAGCAGGCAGCAGCGCGGCCAGCAGCGCGCGGCGTGTGATGGACAAGGGAGATTGCATCGGTCGTTGGGTGGGGTTGGAAACCATCGGTCGGGCTGCAGCGTGCTGCCGCCGAAGGCGGTCGGTGCCGGGCGCCTGAACTTACAGCCAAGCTGCCGGCACATGCACCAGATCGGCCGGCTCGTCGACATCGTAGAGCATGGGCAGCTCGGCCCAGCTGGCCCCGGCCTGGGTCAGGCGTCTGCGCGTCTGGGCCATGACCGCGTCGGTGCTCCAGGCCAGGCCATCGAACAAACCCTGCACCGGCCGGCGCAGGCCGACCAATGCGTAGCCGCCATCGAAGGCCGGGCCGAATACCGTGTCGGCATGGTCCAGGGCAAGACAAGCCTGGCGCAGGTAGTGGGCGTCGAGGGCCGGGGCGTCGGTGCCGATCAGCAGGGCGCGCCGGCCTTCGGCCAGCGGCCGCGCCAAGGCCCTGGCCATGCGTTGGCCGAGATCGCCGTCGCCCTGGTCGCTGCGCCTGAGGCCTGGCGCATCCGTCGTACCGGCCCAGGCCGGATGGTCGGCAGCGGGGGCGCCGCACAGCTCGACCTCGCCAAGGCCGGCGGCCAGCGCTTGCGCAAGGGTCTCGCGCAGGAACCGGGCCGCAAGCCGCGCCGCACCCTCGGTCCCCAGCGCCGGGATCACCCGGGTCTTGGCGAAACCGGCCACCGGCGCCTTGGCCAGGACGATGATGCGGCAGGCCAGCGCCGGCTCAGCGGTAGGCACCTGCCAGCCTCTCGGCGGGCACGCCGAGCCAGTACAGCAGGCGCAGGCGCCACATCAGCAGGATGGTCCGCCACACGCCGCGTTGGTCCCAGCGCCGGCCCGAGGTGACGGCCTTCGCATCGACGCAGGCTGGCCGCCCGGTGCGCAGCAGCCGCCGGGAGAGTTCGATGTCTTCCATCAGCGGCTGGGCTGGAAAGCCGCCGACCGCATCGAACAGTTCGCGCTCCACGAAGATCGCCTGGTCACCGGTGGCCATGCCGGTCAGGCGCGAGCGCAAGTTCATGCAGGCCGCGATGACCGCCAGCATGCCGGACCGGCCGACGATCGACACATCGAACCGGCCCCATCGATGGTGGCCGCCAGCCAGCTGCGCGGCCACGATGTCGACCGCGCGCTCGGGCAGGACGGTGTCGGCATGCAGGAACAGCAGGGTGGCGGCCCTGGCCTGGCGCGCGCCCAGATTCATCTGGCTGGCGCGGCCGCGCGGCGCCTGCAGCAGCCTGTCGGCATGGCCTGCACAGAGTGCCAGTGTCGCGTCGTCACTGCCGCCGTCGACGACGATCAACTCGGCGCCCGCCTGCCGGTGCACCTGCGCCGCGCCCAGGGCCCGTGCGAGGGTGGGCGCCTCGTTGAGCACGGGCATGATGATCGAGAGGCGAGGAATCATGGGTCTGCGGGTTCGAAGCGATGCGGCTGCGCCGTCCACGATCAAACTGACGCAAGCTTCGCTGTGGGTGGAATTGTCGGGCCCTTCGGCGGCGCGGTTCAAACGCGGCAAGGTTTGGCCTCCGCCCCTGCCCCCCGCGGCAAATGATCGCCCGTCGGCAATGCACAAGCCGTTCTCAATGCGTTGCTGTTGTGCATGTTCGTCGCCCGAGGGTTCACCAACAAGGCGTTGCGCCAGCAGTTCGCCGTCTTGCTCGGAAAACACGCCGACGAAATCTCGCCGGGGCGCATGCGCTACGAGTTGCGTCGTAGCCGCCGCGCCGGCTGGCTCGTCACATGCCCTGCGGCAGTTCCACGCCGCCGAAGCAGCCGTCAATTCATGGTGCGACCAAGCCCAAATCGCAGCGTAGAAAAACCTGACTCAATCACACCAAACTCAATCTGGTCAAGGAATCTAGGCCGTCGCACACCCCCCGATCAGTTGAGCCGGCGATGTGCCAAGCCCTCAAATTCTTGTCGCTGCCGTTTGTCTCAAACCCAGCCATGGCGCGGCCTCCAGCGGGAAACCTCACTCGATGTTCTGCACCTGCTCGCGCATCTGCTCGATGGCCACCTTCATCTCCACCGCGATATTGGTCAGCTCCAGGGCCGATGACTTGCTGCCCAAGGTATTGGCTTCGCGGTGCAATTCTTGTATCAGGAAGTCGAGCCGCTTGCCCAGTTCACCGCCGGCGCGCAGCAGCCGGGTCAGTTCGTCCAGGTGGGCGTTCAGGCGCGACAGTTCCTCAGCCACGTCGATGCGCAGCGCATAGGCCGCCGCCTCATTGAGCGCACGATCACGCAAGGCCTCGGCACCCAGGGTGGCGCCAGCGCCGCCGGCAGTGGCCGGCAGGTTGTGCAGCGCCTCCTGCCAGCGCTCGAGAAAGCGCTGTTGCTGGCGCTGCACCACCGCCGGCACCAGCGGCGCCGCCTGCACGGCCAGACCGTGCAGGTGCTGGATGCGCTCGGTCAGGATGGCCACCAGGCGTGCGCCCTCGCGGGCCCGTGCGTCGCGCAGGCCGGCGATCGCAGCGCGTCCGGCGGCCAGTGCCGCGTCGTCCAGGCGCTCGGCCGGGCCACCACCCAGCCGGCACCAGTTGAGGGCCTCATTGACGCTGAGCGGCCGGGCCTGTGGCAGCCAGCCGACGACGGTGGATTCCAGCCGCGACAGGCGGTTGAGCTGGTCGGGCTGCGGCTGGGGCCAGGCCTGATCGGCGTCGCGCTGGCCGGCCACCCGCACTTCGATTTTGCCGCGCTTGAAGGCGGCACCGACCAGTTCGCGCAGCGCGGGCTCCAGGCCGCGCAATTCATCAGGCAGGCGGAACACCACATCGAGGAAGCGGCTGTTGACCGAACGCGCTTCCACGGTGACGGCAGCGGCTGGATTTCCGGGCCGCTGGACCGGGTCGTCCGGGCCGTTGCCGGTAGCCGAACTGGCCTGTGCAAAACCGGTCATGCTGTAAACTGCCATTGGCGCACCAGTTCAGGGAAAACACGGATTATGTCAAAGGCAAAGCCAGCCCCGTTGCCTGCGGGCACCGTGGTGGGCGGGTACCAGATCGTCAAGAAGCTGGCGGCCGGCGGATTTGGCGTGGTCTACCTTGCCGAGGACGAGCAGCGCCACAGCGTGGCGATCAAGGAATACCTGCCGGCGTCCTTGGCCGAGCGCGCCGCCGGCGAGCTGACGCCCCGGGTCAAGCCCGAAAAGCAGCCCCTGTACCGACTGGGCCTGAAGAGCTTCTTCGAAGAAGGCCGATCGCTGGCACAGATCAGCCATCCCAGCGTGGTGAGCGTGCTCAATTTCTTCCGCGAGAACGAAACCGTCTACATGGTGATGAACTACCTGCAGGGCGACACGCTGCAGGATTTCATCGTCACCGCGCGTGACCTCAAACGTGACAAGGTGTTCCGCGAGAGCACTATCCGCAGCCTGTTTGACGAGATCCTGCGCGGCCTGCGCATCGTGCATCAGCACAAGATGCTGCACCTGGACATCAAGCCGGCCAATATGTTCATCACCAACGACAACAAGGCGGTGATGCTGGATTTTGGCGCGGCCCGCGAGGTCTTGAGCAAGGAAGGCAACTTCATCCGGCCGATGTACACCCCCGGCTTTGCCGCACCCGAGATGTACCGGCGCGATGGCACCCTGGGCCCCTGGACCGACATCTATGCGATCGGGGCCTGCATCTATGCCTGCATGCAGGGCTACCCGCCCAACGAGGCGCCGCAGCGGCTTGAAAAAGACCGCTTGGCACTGAGCCTGTCGCGGCTGCGCAATGTCTACAGCGACAACCTGATCGAAGTGACCGAGTGGTGCATGTCGCTCGATCCGCTGTCGCGCCCGCAGAGCGTGTTTGCCTTGCAGAAGGAACTGGCGCGCGAAACCGAACGCCGCTATACCAAGCTCAGTTTCAGCGAGCGCCTGAAACTGCAGCTCGAGAGCCTGAAAGCCGGAGCCAAGTCTTGACCCGGCGGCGGCGCTTCGCAGGCTGGCCGGCGCTTGCATCCTGGCCTGGCACCGCACCCGGGGCGCGGGGTCGGCCATGAGATTCTCGGTCTACCAGGTCAGCCGGCGCGGCGGGCGGCCCAAGAACGAAGACCGCATGGGCTATTGCTATACCCGGTCGGCGGGCCTGTTTGCGCTGGCCGACGGCATGGGCGGGCACCCCGAGGGCGAGGTGGCATCGCAGCTGGCCCTGCAGACGATCGCCGCCTTGTTCCAGCGCGATGCCAAGCCCACGCTGAAAGACCCGGCCCGCTTTCTGCAGGAAGGTGTGCTGGCCGCGCACCACCAGTTGCTGCGCTATGCCACCGAGCGCGGTTTGCTGGACACTCCGCGCACCACCCTGGTGGCCTGCGTGCTGCAGGGCCAGGCGGCTTATTGGGCCCACTGCGGCGATTCGCGCCTGTACCTGCTGCGCGGTGACAAGCTGGTGGTGCGCACCCGCGATCACAGCTACACCGAACTGCATGGCGCGCTGGCCCAATCGGGCCAGCCGGTGCCGCTGGAGAACCAGCGCTACAACCGGAATGTGCTGTTTACCTGCCTGGGCAGCCCGGGCAAGCCGGTGGTCGATTCAGCCGGGCCGCTGATGCTGCAGGCCGGTGACCGGGTCATGCTGTGCAGTGACGGCCTGTGGGGCAGCGTGGCCGACGCGGTGATCGTCGAGCATCTGGCGCGCCGGCCCATCACCGACGCGGTGCCCGAGCTGGCCGAGCAAGCCCTGCGCAACGCCGGCCCGCGCAGCGACAACGTCACCGTGCTGGCGGTCGAGTGGGAGGGCGTCGAAGCGCAAGACCCGGCCCAGGCGGTGTCCACCCGCAACCTGGGTGAGGAGGTATTCGCGTCCACCATCCAGGCCAGCCTGTCGGCCAGTGACCTGGCCGGCACCGAGCTGGACGAAGCCGAGATCGAACGCTCGATCCGCGAAATCAACGAGGCCATCCGGCGCTCGGCCCAAAAACGACCCTGAGGATTGCGATGTCCATTTCACTGCGCGCTGACCAGCGTGCCGCAGACGCCCTGCGCCCCGTCACCATCCAGCGCGCCTACACCCGCCATGCCGAGGGCGCGGTGCTGGTGAGTTTTGGCCACACCCGGGTGCTGTGCACCGCCTCGGTCGAAGAGAAAGTGCCGCCGCACAAGCGCGGCAGCGGCCAGGGCTGGGTCACCGCCGAGTACGGCATGCTGCCGCGCGCCACCCACACCCGGGGCGACCGGGAGGCGGCGCGCGGCAAGCAGAGCGGCCGCACCCAGGAGATCCAGCGCCTGATCGGCCGTTCGCTGCGCTGTGTCTTCGACTTGGCCGCGCTGGGCGAGCGCAGCATCCTGATCGATTGCGATGTGCTGCAGGCCGACGGCGGCACCCGCACCGCTGCGATCACCGGCGCCTGGGTCGCGGCACAGGATGCGGTGAGCTGGCTGCTGGCCCAGGGCAAGCTCAAGCGCAGCCCGATCCGTGACGGCCTGGCGGCGGTTTCGGTGGGCATCGTGGCGGGTGTGCCTATGCTCGACCTGGCCTATACCGAAGACGCGGCCTGCGACACCGACATGAACGTGGTGATGACCGCCTCGGGCGGCTTTGTCGAGGTTCAAGGCACGGCCGAGGGCGCGGCCTTCAGCCGCACCGAGATGGATGCCCTGCTCGGCCTGGCGGCCAAGGGCATAGGCGAGCTGGTGCAGGCCCAAAGGGCGGCGCTGGCGGCGCCACTGCCAGCTTGAGGCGAGCCGTTTGACCCTGCAGCCCCCGCCGCCGCGCCTGCCCCTGGTGCTGGCGTCCAACAATGCCAAGAAGCTGGCCGAACTCCAGGCCTTGCTGGCCGGCTTGCCGCTGGACCTGGTGAGCCAGGGCAGCCTGGGCCTGGCCGAGGTGGACGAGCCCTTCCCCAGCTTCATCGAGAACGCCCTGACCAAGGCCCGCCACGCCGCCCGCAGCAGTGGGCAGGCGGCCTTGGCCGATGACTCCGGCCTGTGCGTGGCGGCGCTGGCGGGCGCGCCTGGCGTGATCTCGGCCCACTATGCGGGCGAGCTGCCCGGCTTGGCCGGTGAAGCCCGCGAAGCGCGCCGCCGGCGCCAGGACGCGGCCAACAACCAGGCCTTGCTGCAGCGTCTGGCGGGCGTGACCGACCGGCGTGCGCACTTCATCAGCACCTTGGTGGCCGTGCGCCATGCTGATGACCCCGAGCCCCTGGTGGCGGTGGGGCGCTGGTCGGGCCAGATCCTGGACGCAGCGCGGGGCAAGCAGGGTTTTGGCTATGACCCGCTGATGTACATCCCGGCCCTGGACGCCAGCGTGGCCGAACTGGACGCGGCGACCAAGAACCAGCACAGCCACCGGGCCCGTTCGGCAGCCGTGCTGCGCCAGCTGCTGGCCGAAGCCTGGCACCTGGCGGGCTGATGCGCCGATGAGCACCGACCTGGTCGGCCGCTACCTGCGGCCCGGCACGCTGCAACTGGGTGCATCGCCGCCGCTGGCGCTGTATGTGCACCTGCCCTGGTGCCTGGCCAAATGCCCCTATTGCGACTTCAACTCGCATGCGTTGCCGGCCGCCGCGCCGACGCCGGCCAGCCCCGGGGGTGCCGCCCAGGCGCTGGTCTGGCAGGGCCGCGGCGCGCCCCGGCAAGACCCGCCCGAAGCGCGCTACCTGGACGCCTTGCAGGCCGATCTCGAGGCGGCGCTGCCCCAGGTCTGGGGTCGACCGGTGCACTCGATCTTCATCGGCGGCGGCACACCCAGCCTGTTCTCGCCTGCGTCCATAGCCCGCCTGCTGGCCGACATCCGCGCCCGCCTGCCGCTGCTGCCAGGCTGCGAGGTCACGCTGGAGGCCAACCCCGGCACCTTCGAACGCGACCGCTTCCGCGCCTTTCGTGCGGCCGGCGTCACCCGCCTGTCGGTGGGGGTGCAGAGCTTCGACGATGCGATGCTGGCCCGGCTGGGGCGGGTGCATGACGGGGACCAGGCCCGGGCCGCCCTGACCGAGGCGGCTGCCGCCTTCGACACCTTCAATCTCGACCTGATGTACGCCTTGCCGGGGCAGACCCTGGCGCATCTGCAGGCCGACCTGGACACCGCCCTGTCATTCCGGCCGCCGCATCTGTCGATCTACCACCTGACGGTCGAGCCCAACACGCGCTTTGCGCTGGCGCCGCCAGCCGGTCTGCCCGACGAGGACCTGGCCAGCGACATGCTGGACCTGATCGTCGACCGCACCGCCGGCGCCGGCCTGCAGCGCTACGAAGTGTCGGCCTTTGCCCGGGCCGGCCATCGCTGCACCCACAACCTGAATTACTGGCAGTTCGGCGATTACCTGGGCATTGGCGCCGGCGCGCACGGCAAGTTGAGCTACCCGCACCGGGTGATTCGCCAGGTGCGCTGGCGCGAGCCCAACACCTATATGACGCGTTCACTGGCGGGCCAGGCAATGAGCAATGACGATGAGGTGGCGCGGGCCCAGCTGCCCTTCGAGTTCATGCTCAACGCCTTGCGCCTGCGCGACGGCTTCGAGCTGGCGGATTTCAGCGCCCGCACCGGGCTGCCCATCAGCGCGATCGCCAAGCCGCTGGCCGAGGCCGAGGCCCGCGGCCTGCTGGCGCGCGACTTTGTCCGGGCCTGGCCAACCGTTCGGGGCTTCGATTTCTTGTCTGACCTGCAGAGCCTGTTCCTGCCGCCGGACTGAGCCCGCCTCAGACCCGGTGCAGCACGCCGCCCACGGTGCTGCGCAGGCGCTCAAGCAGGGCCGGCGCTATGCGCTGCAGGGGCAACACTGCATGCGCTGCGCCTTGCGCGATGGCCTCGCGCGGCATGCCGAAGACCACGCAGCTGTTCTCGTCCTGGCACAGGTTGTAGCTGCCTGCGTCGCGCATGCGCTTCATGGACTTGGCACCGTCCGCGCCCATGCCGGTGAGCATCACGCCCAGCGCGTTCGGGCCCACCACCTGCGCGGCGGCGCTGAACAATACCTCCACGCTGGGTTTGTGGCGGTTGACAGCTTCCCCGTCGAATACCCGGGCCAGGTAGTTCGCGCCCGAGCGTTCCACCGCCAGGTGCAGGCCACCGGGTGCCACATAGGCATGGCCGGGCAGCACCCGTTCGCCGTTCACCGCCTCCTTTACTCGGATGCGGCACAGGCTGTCCAGGCGCTGGGCATAGCTGTGGGTGAAGCCGGCCGGCATGTGCTGGGTGATCATCACTGCCGGCGCGTCGTGCGGCAGATTCATCAGCACTTCCTTGGTGGCCTCAGTGCCGCCGGTCGATCCGCCGATGAAGATGATCTTCTCGGTCGACAGCCGGCCCACCGGGGCGATGGCGCCCGCTTCGGGCGACTGGCCAGCCGCACCCGTCATGGTCGGCCCGGCCGGTGGCAGGCGCCGGACCTTGGCGCGCGCGGCAATGCGCACCTTGTCGGTGATCTCGTCGGCCAGGCGAGCCAGGCCGTCGGCCACGCCGATCTTGGGTTTGGCGACGAAGTCGATCGCGCCCAGTTCCAGCGCCCGCAGCGTGATCTCGGCGCCGCGCTCGGTCAGCGTGCTGACCATCACGGCCGGCATCGGCCGCAGCCGCATCAGGCGGCTGAGGAAGTCGAGGCCGTCCATGCGCGGCATCTCCACATCCAGGGTGATCACATCGGGGTTGAGGTTGCGGATCATTTCACGCGCCACCAGGGGGTCGCTGGCCGCGCCCACGCAGGTCATGTCGGGTTGGCGGTTGATGATCTCGGCCAGCAGGCCGCGCACCAAGGCCGAATCGTCCACCACCAACACGCGAATCTTTGCCATGTGTACTCCTCTGGCAGGTTTTAGAACAGATCGACCGACCCGCCGCCACTGACGGCAGGCAGCGCCCTTTGCGCCGCTGCGCGGTCTTGCGCAATCAGGGCATCGACAGTCGTGGGCGCCAGGCGCTTGACCATGGCCTTGCCGCTGGCCGGCAGGAAGCAGACCTTGCGCGGGTAGATGTCCATCACATCACGGCTGACGATGGGGATGCGCTCGGTCTGCAGGTAGTCGATGACGAACTGGGTATTGCGCTCACCCACGTTCAGGCTGCTCATGCCGGCGATCACCGCGCCTCCGCCGAACACCTTGGCCTCCAGGGTCAGGCGGGACGCTCCGCGCTTGAGCAATTCATTGATCAGCAATTCCATCGCGTAGCTGCCATAGCGGCCCGAGTCGCCCGTGCCGCCCGTGCCTTCAGGCAGCATGAAGTGGTTCATCCCGCCGATGTTGCGCTCGCGGTCCCACAGGCAGGCAGCGATGCACGAGCCCAGCGTGGTGGTGATCAGGATGTCGCTGTCGTGCACGAAATATTCGCCCGGCAGCACCTTGACCGCGTCGCTGCGGAAATGGGCATCCCAGTAGAAGAAGGACGCTTCGCCCGGCTTGCGCGGTTGGGCCTTCAGGCGCGCCAGGCTGGCAGGCAAGGCGACGGGCGCTGCGGCTGGCGGGCTTGCGGCGCGCGCAGAAAGGGGGCTTGGCGTCATGAAGGGAGGAGGTCGCTGGCCGGCTTATCGGCAGCCGGCAGGTCAACTTCAAGCGCGTTGGTAGATCGTCTTGCCGCGCAAGTGAAAAAGCTCGCGCACATCGTTGAAGTTCTCGGAGTGGCCGACATAGAGCAGCCCGTTCGGGCGCAGCACGCCATGCATCTGGCGCAGCACGCTGCGCTGGGTACTGGCATCGAAATAGATCATCACGTTGCGGCAGAAGATGAAGTCGAAGGCTTCGCCCAGCACCCATTGCGGGCTCATCAGGTTGACGCTGCGGAACTCGATCAGGCGGGTCAGTTCCGGCCGCACCCGCACCTGGCCGGCATGGCTGCCAATGCCGCGCATGAAGTGACGGCGCAGCCGCTCGGGCGACAGCCCGCGTGCCTGGGCGTCGTAGATGCCGCGTTGGGCGGTGGCCAGCACCTGGGTGTCGATGTCGCTGGCGACGATGCGCACCGGGGCTTGCGGCCCCAGCGTCTCGATCACCGTCATGGCGATCGAATAGGGTTCTTCGCCAGTGGATGCCGCGCTGCACCAGATGCGCAACGGGCCGCCCGGGCGGGCGCGCAGGTCGTCGGCCAGCGCGGCAAAGTGGTGGTCTTCGCGGAAGAATGCGGTCAAATTCGTGGTCAGGCAGTTGACGAACTCCTGCCATTCGGCGTCGGCCGCAGCGCCCGTGCCGCGCTGCAGCGATTGCAGATAATCGGCAAATGAAGCATGCCCGGTTTCACGCAGGCGGCGCGACAGGCGGCTGTAGACCATGGCCTGCTTGCCCGCATGCAGACTGATGCCGGCGTGCTGGTAGATCAGCTCGCGCACCCGGTCGTAGTCGGCGGCTGAGAAGCTGAATTCCTGGCCCGTGTTCAGGCCATTGCGGGCCGCGGTAGCCTCGGCAAGAGCCAGAGGCGCGGCGCTGCCTCTGGGCCGGGTGGTGAGCTCGGTCATGGCGCCCAGTCTGCGCGGCCGCCGCATCGGCCGGTGCGACGATGTGGGCCGGCTTGGGCGGACTGTTCCGGGGCAGTGCGCTTGCCTGGGGCGCTAGACTGCGCGGCAATTGCCATGAGCCTGCAGTCATTGCCAGGCCGGCCCCGCCCGAATCTACCGACTCCCACCCTGTGGACCTCCCCGTCCCCGCTGGTCCGTCTGCCCCAGCCCCCGCCTTGCCGGTGACGGACGGGCTGCGCCTGGGCAAGGCCCTGGCCCTGTTGCGCCAGGCGGCACAGGACGAGCCGGCCGGGCCGGTGGGGTCGGTGGCCTACCTGCAGGCGCTGATCGACCAGCTGGTGGACCTGTCCAGCCGCGATGCCCTGACCGGCCTGGCCAACCGGCGCACCTTCGAACTGGCGCTGTCGCGCGAGGTCGACCGGGTGGCCCGTTCAGGCGAATCGGCCTTGCTGCTGATGATCGATATCGACCATTTCAAGCGGGTCAACGACCTGCACGGTCATGCGGCCGGTGATCTGGTAATCCGCGCGGTGGCCCAGGCGCTGGGCGACAGCGTGCGTCCGATGGACCTGGTGGCGCGCATCGGGGGCGAGGAATTTGCCGTGTTGCTGCCCAATTGCCCGCCGGCCTTCGGCCCCCAGGTGGCCGCCCGGGTGCTCCAGCGGGTGGCGTGCCAATCCGTTGCCCTCCCGCCCGAAGGCCGGCCCGTGGCGGTGACCGTGAGCGTCGGGGGGGCCTTTGCGCCGCAGTGGGTGCGGTCTACCCCCGCCATCTGGCTGCAACGTGCCGACCAGCAGCTCTACCTTGCCAAGGCCCAAGGGCGCGACCGGGTCTGCCTCGAGCCCTCGGCCTCCCCGGAGGTCAGCGCCCAGGAACGCGCCATGCTGTTGACCCGGCTCGCCCCCCAGGACCCCGAATGAGCGCCCCCGCTGCCCCCCTCCCTGACCCGCGCCATGGCGCCCGCATCACCGCGATCACCAGTGGCAAGGGGGGGGTGGGCAAGACCTTCGTCGCCGCCAACCTGGCGGCGGCGCTGGCGCGGGCCGGTCAGCGCGTGCTGGTGCTGGACGCCGATCTGGGCCTGGCCAACCTGGACGTGGTGCTCAACCTGGCTGGGCGTGTCACCCTGCATGACGTGTTCACCGGCCGGATCAAGCTGGACGATGCGCTGCAGTCGGCGCCCGGCGGTTTCAGCGTGCTGCTGGCCGGCTCGGGGCTGGTTGAATACTCGCGCATGACCCCCGAGGTGCGCGAGAAATTGCTGGACGTGGTGCGCCAGGTGCGGCCGCGCTTCGACCACATCCTGCTCGACACCGGCGCTGGCATCTCCGACGTGGTGCTGTTCACCGTGTCACTGGCCGACGAGGTGCTGGTGGTGGCCACGCCCGAGCCAACCTCACTGACCGACGCCTATGCCACCCTGAAGGTGCTGGTAGCCACCCAGCCGGCCCGGCCGATGCGCCTGCTGGTCAACCAGGCCCAGCGTGTGGGCGACGGGCCGGCGGTGCGCGGCCAGTTGCAAGCGGTGGTGGACCGTTTCGTCAATCCAGGCCGGGCCACGCCCCTGCTCCTGACCTTGCTGGGTGAGGTGCCGATGGATGCTGCAGTACGTGAATCGATCCAGCGCCGCCAGCTGCTGCTGGAAACCCTGCCCGGCAGCGCGGCCGCCATCGCGCTGGTGGCCGCGGCAGGCAAGCTGTTGCCGCCATGACTGCCGAAGCCCAGGGCAGCGCCGCCCCGGCCCTGACACCGTTCGAGCGCCTGGGAGGCGAGCCCGGGGTGCGTGCGCTGGTGGACCGCTTCTACGATCTGATGGAGCTCGAGCCCGGCCTGGCCGGCCTGCGCGACTTGCACCCGGCCAGCCTGGACGGATCGCGCGACAAGCTGTGCTGGTTCCTGTGCGGCTGGCTGGGCGGGCCCGACCTGTTTGTCCAGCGCTTTGGCCACCCCATGCTGCGCGCTCGCCACCTGCCCTATGCCATCGGCATCGCCGAGCGCGACCAGTGGCTGGCCTGCATGGGTCAGGCCATGACCGACCGGGCGGTCGAGCCTGACCTGGCCGAACGGCTGGCTGAGAGCTTCTCCGGCACTGCCGACTGGATGCGCAACAAGGGTGGCTGAGGCATGGCTTGATTCAGGGCTGGATATTGGATTGCCCGGGCCCGACGCGCGGGCCTTGCGCTCAACGCGCCAGGCCAGCCAGCAGCACCAGCAGGGCGCCGGCGCCGCCCTGCGGCCCACTGGCCTGGGCAAAGGCGATCACCTCGCCGCACTGCGCCAGCCAGCGATGCACCTTGGCCTTGAGCACCGGCTGCTTGCCGGGCGAGCCATGGCCCTTGCCGTGCACCACGCGCAGGCAGCGCAGGCCGCGGCGGTGGCTCGCGCGGATGTAGCCGGCCAGCAGCTCGCGGGCCTCGTCGCGGGTGCAGCCATGCAGGTCGATCTGGCCCTGCAGCGCCCATTGGCCCTTGCGCAGGCGGCTCACCACATCGGCGCCGATGCCAGGGCGGCGGAAGCTCAGGCCGTCGTCGGTGAGCAGCAGGGTCTCGAGCGTCACCTCGTCCGACATCGATTCGGCGAGCGCGGCCTGTTCGTCAAGCTGGCGCTGCAGCGGCAGGGCCTCGGGGCGGGGCAGTTGCAGATCGGCCAGGCCGCTGTCGCGCAAGGCGTGCACCGCGCCCACGCTGCGGGCGAACAGGCCGTTCGGCTCGGCCGCCTGGGCCAGCACGGCACGGTGCTGGCGCCGCGCGGCCAGGGCCAGCGCGGCGGCGTGCTGCGCGGCCTGCTCGCGCGCCAGGCGGGCGGCGCGGTCGGCCGCGTCGCGCCGCGCGGCCTGCAAGGCCAGGCGCAGGCGGCCGATCTCGGCCAGGCTGTGCACCTTCACAGCAGGCCCCGCTCGGCGAAGGACACCACCACGCCCTGGCCCACCACCAGGTGGTCGAGCACCCGCACGTCCACCAGGGCCAACGCGCTCTTGAGGGTCTGGGTCAGGAACTCGTCGGCACGCGAGGGCTCGGCCACGCCCGAGGGGTGGTTGTGCGCCAGGATCACCGCCGCAGCATTGCGCGACAGCGCGCGTTTGACCACTTCTCGGGGGTAGACGCTGGTCTGGCTGAGGGTGCCGGTGAACATCTGGTCGAGTTTGATCAGGCGGTGCTGGGCGTCCAGGAAGAGCACCGCAAACACCTCATGAGGCAGGCTGCCCAGCTGCAGTTGCAGGTAGTCCTTCACGACCTGGGGTGAATCGAACACGGTGCCGGTCTCGAGGCGTTGCGCCAGCGCGCGGCGCGCCATCTCCACCACGGCGGCCAACTCGGCCCGCTTGGCCGGGCCCAGGCCCCTGACCGATTTCAGATCGGCCGCGTCGGCCTGCAGCAGCCCGGCAAAACCGCCAAAGCGCTGCAGCACGCCGTCGGCCATCTGCAGCACGCCCTGGCCCCGGGTGCCGGTGCGCAGCAGCAAGGCCAGCAACTCGGGCCCCGACAAGGCGGCCGCGCCCAGCTGCAACAGCTTCTCGCGCGGGCGTGCATAGGCGGGCAGGTCTTTGATCGACATGGGCGGGGCAGGGCGAGGGCAGGGGCGGCAGGCGGGCGGCATTTAGAATCTGGCTTTCAGTCTATGCGCTGGCCTGGCGCTTGGCTTTCCCCCAACCATCCCCCAAAAGCGTGATCACCATCCAGGAGGGGTCGTTCCTGACCCTGCACTACCGGCTCGCCGGCCCCGACGGCGCGGACGTGATCAACACCTTCACCGACAAGCCGGCGACCCTGTCGCTGGGCACCGGCCAGCTGGCGCCGGCCATGGAGCGGCGCCTGATCGGCCTGTCCGAGGGTGGTCGCCATTTGTTTTCGCTGGGCCCTGGTGAGGCCTTCGGCGAGCGCAACCCCAGCCTGCTGCAACGCGTCAAGCGCAGCCTGCTGGCCGAATGGGGCGACCCGGACGCGCAATACCAGGTCGGCGATGTGGTGCAGTTCCCCACGCCCAGCGGCGGCGGCAGTTATGCCGGGGTGGTGCGCGAGACCGGCGAGGGTTGGCTGCTGTTCGACTTCAACCATCCGCTGGCGGGCCTGCCGGTGACCTTTGAAGTGCATGTCATCGGGGTACTGTGATGCCTGAATCCCTTTCCGCCCACCGGGTCGACGAGGTCTTGCTGGCCGAGCCGCGAGGCTTCTGCGCCGGTGTCGACCGCGCCATCGAGATCGTCGAACGGGCACTCAAACGCTTTGGTGCCCCGATCTACGTGCGCCACGAGATCGTGCACAACACCTATGTGGTCAACGACCTCAAGGCCAAGGGCGCGATCTTTATCGAGGATCTGGCCGATGTGCCGCCGGGTGCCACCCTGGTCTTCAGTGCCCATGGCGTGAGCCAGGCGGTGCGTGCCGAGGCCGCCGCGCGCGGCTTCCAGGTCTTCGATGCCACCTGCCCGCTGGTCAGCAAGGTGCATGTCGAGGTTGCCAAGCTGGCGCGCGAGGGCTACGAATTCATCATGATCGGCCACCGTGGCCACCCCGAGGTCGAAGGCACGATGGGCCAGCTTTCCGACGGCATCTACCTGGTCGAGGAGGTGGCCGATGTGGCCGGGGTGCGGCCGCGCGGCCGGCATCTGGCGGTGGTGACCCAGACCACGCTCAGCGTGGATGACGCCGCCGCCATCCTGGCCGAGGTCAAGCGCCTGTTTCCACATGTGCGCGAGCCCAAGCAGCAAGACATCTGCTACGCCACGCAGAACCGCCAAGACGCGGTCAAGATCATGGCGCCGCGGGTCGATATCGTCATCGTGGTGGGCAGCCCCACCAGCAGCAACAGCAACCGCCTGCGCGAGCTGGCCGAGCGCCTGGGCACGCCCAGCCACATGGTCGACGCGGCCGATGATCTGCAGCCTGTCTGGTTTGCTGGCAGGCCGCGGGTGGGCCTGACGGCCGGGGCCTCGGCCCCCGACGTGCTGGTGCAGCAGGTGATCGACAGGCTCAAGCAGCTGGGCGCGCGCAGTGTCAGGCGCATGGCCGGGGTGGCCGAGACTGTGCACTTTCCCCTGCCCATGGGCCTGGGCGACAAGTCGATGGCGGCCAGCGACCTGTCGATCCGGGCGGTGACCGCATCACGATCCTGACCCGGGCCTGGTCACGCTGCCGGCCCCGGCCCTGCTGCGCCTCGGCGCGCCCGGTGCAAGTGCCCGGCCAGCCGCAAGGGCCCGGCCCGGCCTACCGCCCGCAGCCCGCCCGCAGCCCGCAGTCCGCAGTCCGCAGCCCGCCCGCCGGCGGCCTGACCCCAACCCCAAGGAGCTCCCTCATGCTCGACATCAGCCTGTTACGACGCGATCTGGCCGCGGTGGTGGCCAGCCTCGAAACCCGCAAGCAACCGCAGCCCTTTCTGGACGTGGCCGTGTTCAGCGCCCTGGAGGCCGAGCGCAAGACCTTGCAGACCCGCACCGAGGAGCTGCAGGCGCGGCGCAACAGCCTGTCCCGGCAGATCGGCCAGGCCAAGGGCAAGGGTGGCGACGCCGCCGGCGTGCCCGCGCTGATGGCCGAGGTGGCCGCGTTGGCCGACGAGATGAAGGCCGGCGCGGCGCGCCTGGATGCGCTGCAGGCCGAGTTGTCGGCCCTCTTGATGGCCCTGCCCAACCTGCCCGATGCCAGCGTTCCGCACGGCGCCGACGAGACCGCCAATGTCGAGCTACGGCGCTGGGGCACGCCCGCTGAGCCTGGCTTCGAGGTGCGGGACCATGTCGACCTCGGGGCCCCGCTGGGGCTGGATTTCGACACCGGGGCCAAGTTGAGCGGGGCGCGTTTCAGCTTTCTCAGGGGCCCGGTGGCCCGGCTGCACCGGGCCTTGGCGCAGCTGATGCTGGACGTGCAGACCACCGAACATGGCTATACCGAGTGCTACACGCCCTATATCGTCAACCGCGAGATCCTGGAGGGCACCGGCCAGCTGCCCAAGTTCAAGGACGACATGTTCTGGGTGCTGCGCGGGGGCGACGAGGCCCAGCCTGAGCAATACCTGATCTCCACCAGCGAGATCTCGCTGACCAACAGCGTGCGCGAGACCATTCTCAAGCCCGATGCCTTGCCGGTGAAGCTGACGGCGCACAGCCCCTGCTTCCGGTCCGAGGCCGGGTCTGCCGGGCGCGACACCCGCGGCATGATCCGCCAGCACCAGTTCGACAAGGTCGAGATGGTGCAGGTGGTGATGCCCGAGCACAGCCCGGCCGCGCTGGAGGCCATGGTCGGTCATGCCGAAGCCATCCTGCAGAAGCTGGAGCTGCCCTACCGGGTGGTGCTGCTGTGCGCCGGCGACATGGGTTTCGGCGCGGTCAAGACCTACGACCTGGAGGTCTGGTTGCCGGCCCAGCGCAGCTACCGCGAGATCAGCAGTTGCAGCAACTGCGGCGATTTTCAGGCCCGCCGGATGCAGACGCGTTACCGCAATGCCCAAGGCAAGACCGAACTGGTGCACACCTTGAACGGCTCGGGCCTGGCGGTCGGGCGCGCGCTGGTGGCGGTGCTGGAAAATCACCAGCAGGCCGACGGCAGCATCCGCATCCCGCTGGCGCTGCGGCCCTACCTGGGCGGAATGGAATGCCTGCAGCGCTGACCGCAGGGTCAAGCAGCGGTCGGTGAGGCCTGAAAGGGACGCTATAATCCAAGGCTGCACCCGTAGACCTGGGTGCCTGGGGCCAAGGCCCGGCTGTGAATGCACCAGGAGAGGTGGCAGAGTGGTCGAATGCGCCGGACTCGAAATCCGGTATACGGTTCTCCCGTATCGAGGGTTCGAATCCCTCCTTCTCCGCCAGACATGAACCCCAAGCGATCGCCTCGCTTGGGGTTTTTTGCCTCTGGCGGGCCGATTTCTGGTCAATCCACCGTCCGGCCCATCCTGGGCAAGTGGCGCAACGCTGAGCGGCGCTTGTCCGGCGCCGCGTCGATGCAGGCCTGCCCGGCCACCCGTGTGCAGGCGCCTTGGGGGCCGCCGACCGTTCAGGCCGTTCTGACGGCCAAACCAGCTTGTTTCTTAAAATGTCTGCCTATATTTTCAATGTCTTGGGTGTTTACCCTGTTTGAATCCGATATTTTCATCTTTTAGTATGACTTCTTGCTGGTCCTTGCTGTGTTGGCGGCCTGGCGCCGGTGGCCTTGCTGCAGAGGCTGGACGGCCGGCCTGGGTCCCGCGCCCTGTCGAATCGAGAGGCTTTCATGCGATCGTTCAAACCTTGGTGGCTTGCCTTGTTGGCTTTGTGGCTGGTGGGCGGGGTGCAGGCCCAGGAGTTGATCTCCAACGTGCCGCGCAACCAGACCTTGATCGTCGAGAACCCCGAGGGCACGATCAAGAACGCGGGCTGGTTCAATATCTGGGCCATCAATGCCGGCGGGCAGTCCACCGGCCTGCACCAGCTGGCGATGGACACCTTCTGGTACATCGACCCGAACCGGGGCATCAACGGCGTATGGGACAACTCGCTGGCCGCGGACAAACCCGTCTACAACGCCAACTTCACCGAGATGACGGTCAAGCTGCGCAAGGGCATCGCCTGGAGCGACGGCGTCGAGTTCACCGCCGCTGACGTGGTCTACACCATCGAGACCCACCTCGCCACCAAGGGTCTGCGCTGGAGCGCGCCGATCCAGATCAACGTGGCCAGCATCGCCGCGCCCGACCCCTACACCGTGGTGTTCAAGCTGAAGAAGCCCAACTCGCGCTTCCATGCGCTGTTCACGGTGCGCTGGAACGCGATGTGGATGATGCCCAAGCACATCTTCGAAAAGGCCGGTGACCCGCTCAAGTTCGCCTTCAACCCGCCGGTCTCGCTGAGCGCCTACACCCTCAACAGCTTCGACCCCAACGGCAAGTGGTTCGTCTGGCAGCGCCGTGAGGACTGGCAGAAGACCACCCTGGCGCGCTTCGGCCAGCCCGGCCCCAAGTACGTGGCCTATGTGGATGCCGGCCCGCCGGACAAGCGCGTGATCGCGCAGATGAACCACCAGCTCGACATCATCCATGACACCTCGCCCGAGGGCATGTTCACGCTGGCCAAGCAGTCGCGCCTGTCGCATGGCTGGTTCAACGGCTTCCCCTATGCCCACCCCGACCCGACCCTGGCCGCGGTGATCTTCAACACCCAGAACGAGCTGCTGAAGAACCGCGACGTGCGCTGGGCGCTGGCGCTGCTGGTCGACATCAAGGCGGTGTCGGCGGCGTCCTACCGCGGCGCGGCCACCATCTCGGCGATCGGCATCCCGCCCACCGGCACCCATGCCGATTTCTATCACCGGCCGCTCGAGCCCTGGCTCAAGGCCTTCGAGGTCGACACCGGCAAGCGCAAGATCAAGCCCTACGACCCGACCATCGGCAAGCAGATCGCCGACTCTCTCAGGCCCAGCCTGGGCGTGCAGATCCCCGAGAAGGCCGAGGACGTGGCCAAGGCCTTCGGCATGGGCTGGTGGAAGCCCGACCTGCTGGCCGCCGCCGAGCTGCTGCAGAAGGCCGGCTTCAAGAAGGTGGGCAGCCAGTGGATGACGCCCGAGGGCAAGCCCTTCGCCATCAAGATCACGGTCGAGGGCGAAGGCCGGCCGGTGATGACCCGCGCCGGCTCGATGGTGGCGCAGCAGTGGCGCCAGTTCGGTATCGATGCCAGCACCGTGGTGGCCCAGGGCACGCTGGGCGACCGGCGCGCCGCCGGTGATTTCGAGGCCATCATCAGCTGGAGCGTGGAGACCTGGGGCGGCCACCCCGACCTGTCCTACTTCCTCGACAGCTGGCATTCGCAGTTCGTCGCCGAGCCCGGCAAGCCGCAGCCGGCGCGCAACTGGCAGCGCTGGGCCAACCCCGAGCTGGACAAGATCATCGAGCAGATCCGCACCATCGGCTTCGACGACCCCAAGGGCGTGGAGCTGGGCCGCGAGTACGCCAAGCTGGTGGCACGCGAGATGCCGAGCATCCCGCTGATGTCCTACAACGTGTTCACGGTGATGGACGAGACCTACTGGACCGGCTACCCCAATGCGCTTACCGCGCCCTACACCGACCCGGTGCCCAACTGGGGCAATACCAAGTACATGATGGTCAAGCTCAAGCCGCGCCAGGCACCCTGAACTGAGGCCGGGCGCCAGGCATGCGCAGCTATCTCGCATACCTGCTGCGCCGCCTGGCCCAGTTTGCGCTGGTGGTGTTCATCGGCATCAACATCGCCTTCGCGATCACCCACGCCACGCCGATCGACCCGGTCGAGCAGACCATCTCGGCCACCACCGCCTTCGGCAGCACCAGCCCGGAGGCGATCGCGATGATGCGCCAGTCGCTGCGCGAGCTCTACGGGCTGGAGGGCGGCCTGTGGCAGCAGTACAGCGGCTTCTGGCGGCGCGTGCTGGTGCTCGATTTCGGGCCCTCGCTGTCGGCCTTCCCGACGCCGGTGTCCACGCTGATCTGGCGCGCGCTGCCCTGGACGGCCGGCCTGCTGCTGGTCTCGACCCTGCTGACCTGGGTGCTGGGCAACCTGCTGGGCGGCCTGGCCGGCTACCTGCGCGACAACCGCCTACTGCGCTGGGCCGGGCTGCTGGCGATGGGGCTGCACCCCATCCCTTACTACATCATCGCCTTCGTGCTGCTGGTGGTGTTCGGCTATTTGTGGCCGGTGCTGCCGATCAGCGGTGGCGCGCAGATGAATATGGCGCGCGGCTTCAGCCTCGACTTCGTGCTCAGCGTGCTCAAGCACTCGGTGCTGCCGGTGCTGTCGCTGGTGCTGGTCGGGCTGGGCGGCTGGTTCATGGGCATGCGCGCGCTGGTGTCCAACATCGTCAGCGAGGACTATGTGCTGTATGCCGAACTCGGCGGCGTGGCGCGCGGGCGCATCCTGCGCAGCTATGTGATGCGCAATGCGCTGGGGCCGCAGGTCACCGGGCTGGCGCTGTCGCTGGGCGGCATCTTCAACGGCGCCATCATCACCGAGCAGGTCTTCGGCTACCCCGGCATCGGCTCGCTGCTGGTCGACGCGGTGCATGCCGGTGACTACAGCCTGGTGCTGGGCCTGACCTCGGTGTCGATCGTCGCGGTCTCGTTCGCGGTGCTGGCGATCGACCTGCTGTATCCGCTGATCGACCCCCGCGTGAAGGCCGGCTGACGATGTGGACCATCCTGCGCGACCTGCTGCGCCACAACCGGGGTTTTGCGGCCGGCGTGGGTCTGCTCGGCGTGGTGGCGCTGTTCTCCGCGCTGAGCTGGGCCTCGCCCTATTCGCCGCTGGACAGCTATGTGGTGCCGCCCGACATGCCGCCCGGCTGGCCGCATGTGATGGGCACCACCTCGCGCGGCCAGGACGTGTTCTGGATGCTCAGCTTTGCGATCCGCAACACCCTGGCCTTCGGCCTGCTGGTGGCGCTGATCAGCCGCGCGCTGTCGTTGCTGATCGGCCTGTTGGCGGGCTACTCGGGCGGCTGGGTCGACCGGGTGCTGATGTCGATCAACGACACCGTGATCGTGATCCCGCTGTTCCCGATCCTGGTCTTGTTCTACTTCGTGGTGCGCGACAAGATGACTTGGGTCTCGCTGGCCGCGGTGATGGCCTGCCTGGGCTGGGCCCATGACGCGCGCCTGATCCGCTCGGTGGCACTCAGCCTGCGCACCCGCGAGTTCACCGAGACTGCCGTCTTCTCGGGCATGAGCATGCGCCGCATCCTGTGGCAGGAGCACCTGCCCTTCGTGATGCCCATCGTCTTCTCGACCACCATGAACAACATCAACTGGTCGATCGGGCTGGAGGTCACGCTGTCGGTGCTGGGCTTCACCGACATCAACACGCCCACCATCGGCTCGATGATCTACTGGGCCAACCAGCACACCGCGATGGTGGCGGGCATCTGGTGGTGGATCGCCTTCCCGGTGCTGCTGGTGGTGATGACCTTCATCGGCCTGTTCCTGCTGGCAGTGGCGATGAACGAATTCATCGACCCGCGCAGCCGGTTGACATGACCCACCCCCTACGCGCTTCGCGCGCCCCCTCAAGGGGGCAACGCCAGCGGCCCGGCGAAGCCGGATCCGCGGCGTTCGCTTGGATCCCGCTATGACCCCGGTCGTGGCGGTCTCGAACCTGCGCGCCTACTACCAGACGCGCCAGTTCGGCGTGCAGCGCGACGTGCGGGCGGTCGACGACATCAGCCTGCAGGTCTGGCCCAACGAGATCTACGGCCTGGCCGGCGAGTCGAGCAGCGGCAAGAGCACGCTGATCAAGACCATCGCCGGCGCCACCCGCCCACCGCTCAAGGTGGTGGGCGGCCAGGTGGTCTTCAACTTCGCGGGCCGCAGCCTGGACCTGTATGCCAGCGGCCCGGCGGCCCTGCAGGCCATCCGCTGGAAGCACCTGTCCTATGTGATGCAGGGCTCGATGGGCGTGCTCAACCCGGTGCGCCGGGTGCGCCACTCGTTTGTCGATTTCGCCTTTCGCCACCTGGGCCAGGACATGCCGCAGTTCATGGCCACGGTGCGGGATCACCTGGCGCGGGTGCAGCTGAAACCCGAGACGCTGCAGGCCTACCCGCACGAGCTGTCGGGCGGCATGCGCCAGCGTCTGGCGATCGCGCTGGCCACGGTCTGCCGGCCCGAGCTGATCATTGCCGACGAGCCCACCACCGCGCTGGACGTGATCGTGCAGAAGAGCGTGCTGGACATGATCCGCCAGGTGCAGCGCGAGCTGGGCTCGTCGATGATCTTCGTCACCCACGACATGGCGGTGCATGCCCACCTGTGCGACCGCCTGGGCGTGATGTACGCCGGCCGGCTGATCGAGGAGGGCGCCACCGCCGACCTGTTCAGCCAGCCGCAACACCCCTACACCCGCCACCTGATTGCCAGCCTGCCACGCATCGGCCAGGCCAGCAGCGTCAAGGCGCTGGACGGCGCGCCGCCCAACCTGGCCGACCCGCCCAGCGGCTGCCGCTTCCACCCGCGCTGCCCGCTGGCCCAGCCGGTGTGCGCGCAGCAGGTGCCGGCGCTGCTGCCGGTGGCGTCCAAGGTGCCGGGCCACCGCGTGGCCTGCTTTGCCATCCACCCGGCCGCCGCAGCATGAGCCAGGCTCTGCTCAGCGTGCGCGAGGTGGTGCGCAGCTACCGCCAGGGCGGGCTGTTCGGCCGCACGATGCGGGCGGTCGACGGCGTGAGCTTCGAGGTGGGTGATCGCGGCCCTGAGATCCTGGCCATCATCGGGGAGTCGGGCAGCGGCAAGACCACGCTGGCCCGCATGATGCTGACCACCGTGCGGCCCAGCGCCGGCAGCCTGCACTTCAAGGGCCAGGACCTGGCCGAGGTGCGCAGCCGCGCCCAGCGCCTGGCCTTCATGCGCCAGGTGCAGCCGATCTTTCAGAACCCCTTCGAGGCCTTCAACCCGCTGAAGAAACTCGACCGCTACCTGTTCATCACCGCCCGGGCCTTTGCCGCGGCGCAGGGCGAGGCGGCCGCGCATGCCGCGGCCGATGCCTCGCTGCGCCGGGTGGGCCTGTCGCTGGCCGAGGTGCGGGGGCGCTTCCCGCATGAGCTGTCGGGCGGGCAGTTGCAGCGGGTGGCGATCGCGCGGGCGCTGATCGCCGGGCCCGCATTGCTGGTGGCGGATGAGCCGGTGTCGATGGTCGACGCCTCGCTGCGCACGGCCATCGTCAAGCTGTTCTGCACGCTGCGCGACGAACTCGGGATGAGCATCGTCTACATCACCCACGACCTGGCCACCGCCTACAGCATCAGCGACCGGGTGTTGATCATGCGCGGCGGCCGGGTGGTGGAGGCTGGCGCGGCCCGCGCCACGCTGGACCACCCGCAGCACCCCTACTCGATCGCACTCAAGAACGCCGTGCTCTCGCCCGGCCCCGCCACCTTCACGGAGTGAACCCCATGCGCAAAGTCTCAGTGACCCTGAATCCCGATGCCGTCATCGGCGACACCGACCCGCGCCTGTTCGGCGCCTTCGTCGAGCACCTGGGCCGCTGTGTCTATGGCGGCATCTACGAGCCCGGCCACCCCACCGCCGATGCCAGCGGCTTCCGCCACGACGTGCTGGCGCTGGTGCGCGAACTGGCACCCACCATCATGCGCTACCCCGGCGGCAACTTCGTCTCGGGCTACAACTGGGAGGACGGCGTCGGCCCGGTCGAGCAGCGGCCACGCCGGCTCGACCTGGCCTGGATGTCGACCGAGCCCAACACCTTCGGCACCAACGAGTTCATAGCCTGGTGCCGGCTGGCCGACATCGAGCCAATGCTGGCGGTGAACCTGGGCACGCGCGGTGGCGACGCCGCGCGCGCGCTGCTGGAGTACTGCAACCACCCGCAGGGCACGGCCTGGTCCGACCTGCGCCGCGCCCATGGCTGGGAGCAGCCGCACGGCGTGAAATTTTGGTGCCTGGGCAATGAGATGGACGGCCCCTGGCAGATGGAGATGAAGACCGCGCATGAGTACGGCCGCATCGCCACCGAGGCGGCCAAGATGATGCGCTGGATCGACCCCGGCATCGAGCTGGCCGCCTGCGGCTCGTCGGGCCGCAACATGCCCACCTTCGGCGCCTGGGAGGATGAAGTGCTGCAGCACAGCTTCGAGCATGTCGAGTACATCTCGCTGCACACCTATGTCAACAACTATGCCCAGGACACCGAGGCGCTGCTGGCCGCGCCCGACCTGATGGACCGCTTCATC
Source organism: Betaproteobacteria bacterium (assembly GCA_031410435.1). Lineage (GTDB taxonomy): Bacteria > Pseudomonadota > Gammaproteobacteria > Burkholderiales > Burkholderiaceae_C > Pseudaquabacterium. The sequence goes on from JANNZD010000155.1 coordinate 40,147, forward strand.
GAGGAGGTGGTGGCCATCGCCGATTCGGTGGCCGCGCGCAAGCATTCCAGCAAGCGCATCATGCTCAGCTTCGACGAGTGGAACATCTGGTACCGCACCCGCCGCAACAAGGATGTGCGGGTCCTGCCGGGCTGGCCGGTGGCGCCGCCGATCCTGGAGGAGATCTACTCGATGGAGGACGCGCTGTCCTTCGGCGGCATGTGCATCTCGCTGCTCAACCATGCCGACCGGGTCAAGGTGGCCTGTCTGGCGCAGCTGGTCAACGTGATCGCGCCGATCATGACCGAGACCGGCGGCCCGGCCTGGCGCCAGACCATCTTCCACCCCTTTGCCCAGATGAGCCATTTCGGCCGCGGCCGGGTGCTGTGCGCCGAGGTCGACTCACCGACCTACGCGGCCAGTTACTTCGACCCGCGCGGCGCCACCGACCTGCACTTTCCGATGCCGGCCGTGCCCTACCTGAAGCTGGCGGCGGTGCAAGACCCGGCCAGCGGCGCGATCACGCTGTTTGCGCTGAACCGCCACCTCACCGAGCCGATGCCGCTGGAAGTGGCGCTGAAGGGCTTGGGTACGCCCGTGCTGCTGGAAGCCCTGGCCTTGTGCCATGCCGACCTGCAGGCCACCAACACCCGCGAGCAGCCCGATCGGGTGCGCCCCCAGCCCCTGCACGGAGTCGGGCTGGCCGCCGGTGGTGTGCAGGCGACCCTGGCGCCGGCTTCGTGGAACATGATCCGGTTGGGGCGCGGCGCTTGAGGATATGTGCCCGGGCGTCCGGCAAGCGGCCGACAAGCGGCCGGCTTGATCGGCCCAGGCCGGGCCGGACAGCGCACTATCATCCTGCATGCCCGCCTGGTATTCGACCTGGTTCACTGCCGGTGCTGCCGCTGCAGCGTTGTTGCTGGTATCGGCCTGTGCGTCCCGGTCCAACGAAATCGCCGCCAAGCCAGCCGACCCCGCCTTTTATGCCGCCTGGCCCTGTGAGCGCCTGTTCGACGAAACCGATGCGGTGCAGCAGCAGGCGGCGGATGTGGCTTATGCGGTCGATTCGCGCGCGGGCAACAACATCATCGCGCTGGGCCTGGGGCTGACGGTGTTCTGGCCGGCCCTGCTGGCCATGCGGCCCGACGGCCCGGAGGCGGTCGAACTGGCCGCGCTCAAAGGCCGCTTCGAGGCCCTGCGGGCGGCCGCCCTTGGCAAAGCCTGCGGCACGCCGACCGATACGCTGTCGACCCAGCGCCAGGCGGCCTTGCCGGTGGCCCTGGGCGAGCGCCTGGTCTATGACGACAGGACCGGCACCACAGCCCGCAGCCTGGCGATGCAGGTCAGCGGCCTGCGGCGCGACGGCATTGAATTCCGGGTGCAGTTCGACGGCCAATGGCAGGCCGAGGCCTGGCAACAGGACTGGGCCGGCAACTCGGTGCTGGAAGGGCGGCCCGCGCTGATCGGCTGGCGTCGCCTGCTCAAGTCCGGCCTGGTGCTGGGCCAGGTGCTGGCGGGTGAACTGGCCGGCGCGCAGGAGGTGGTGGCCAGCGCGCGGGTGCGCGGGCAAGTGGTGGCCACCGGGCCGCAGACCGTGGCCGGGCGCAATTTCGATGTGGCGGTGATCGAACTCTTCGGTGAGGCACCCGGCGGCGGGGCCGTGTCGGGCAGCAGCGATGGCAGCACCCGGCTGGACGGCGTGATGGCGGTGGACCGCCAGAACGGGGTGTTGTTGCGTCTCGAGTTGCACAGCGCCAACCCGGCTTTTGCGGTGCGGCGGCGCCTGATGCGCATCGAGCCGGCGGCACCCTGATCGCTACCCCACTTTCACTGGGTTTACCCATCTTTACCGAGTAAACAAGCCGGCCTAACCCGTCCGCGCCACGATGGCGACATCAAAACTTGAAGGCGAACCGTATGCACAACAAAGCAGTCAAGGCGCGCAAGCCGGGCCTGGCCTGGGTCCGTCGCGCTGGCCTGGCGACCTGGGTGCTCGCCCTGTCGGGGGGCATATTCAGCGCGGTACAGGCCCAGCCGATGGCGGGCGGCCCGGGTGCCGAGGGCCCGCACCGGGCCATGGCACATCGCATGGGGCCGGGCCACGAGGGCGGAGGGATGCTGTCGGACCGGTTGCTCGACTCGGTCGGCGCCAGTGCCGACCAGAAGGCCCGCATCAAGGACATCATGGGCCGGGCCCGGGATGACATGCGCAAGCAGCGTGAGGCCGACAAGGGCTTGCACCAGCAGATGATGGGCATCATGGCCGCCCCGCAGGTGGACGCCGCCGCCGCGGAAAGCCTGCGCCAGCAACTGGCGGCGCGCCATGAACAGGCCAGCAAGCGCCACCTCCAGGCCCTGCTGGACGCCAGTGCCGTGCTCACGCCCGAGCAACGCCAGAAGTTGGCCGAGCGGGCCATGAGCCACCGCGAGATGCACGAGCGGCACCGCCGCGAGCGCGAATCGCTGGTGCCGCGCAGCTGATGGCGGCGTTGTGGCAGCGGCGCTGGCCGCCCCGGGCCGGGTGCCGGTCTGCGGCAGCTGGCCAGTTGGGGCTGGGTCGCCTGCTTGCGCCGGTGCGTGCCCCTGGCGCCAGGGCTGCCTGCGCATGAGCGCCAGATTGCTGCTGATCGATGACGATGCCCGCCTGACGGCGATGGTGGGCGACTACCTGCGCGCCAATGGCCAGGACGTGGATGTGGCCGGCACCCTGGCGGCCGGGCGCGACCGGCTCAGGCTGGGCGCCTACGATGCCCTGGTGCTCGACCTGATGCTGCCCGATGGCGACGGCCTGGACCTGACCCGCGAATTGCGTGCCGATCCGCGCTTCAAGCGCCTGCCCTTGCTGATGCTCACCGCCCGCGGCGAGCCGCTGGACCGGGTGCTGGGCCTCGAGCTCGGCGCCGACGATTACCTGGCCAAGCCCTTCGAGGCGCGCGAGTTGCTGGCCCGCATCAAGGCCCTGCTGCGGCGGGCCCAGCCGGCACCGCTGCCCGAGGACGTGCTGCGCTTCGGTCGGCTCGAGATCGACCTGGGCGCACGCCAGGCCAGCATCGACGGCAAGGCCTGCGACCTCACCGGCCACCAGTTCGACCTGCTGGTGGTGCTGGCCCAGGGGGCAGGCCGGGTGCTCAGCCGCGACCAGATCATGGATGCCCTGAAGGGCCATCCGATGGAGGCCTTTGACCGCAGCATCGACGTGCATGTCTCGCGCATCCGGGCCTGCATCGAAGACGACCCCAAGAGCCCCAAGCGGGTCTTGACGGTGCGCGGTTCCGGCTATGTGTTCGCGCGCAAGCAGGACGCCGACGATTGACCCGCGCTGCAGGCCGCCGGCTCACGCCTGACATGCAGCCGGAAAAACGGCCAGAAGTACGGCCTGAAGAACGGCCTGAAAATCGGCCGGGCGCGGCCGGGGCAGCCGGTCCGGCATGAAGTCGCTCTACCTGCGTATCTGGCTCACGGTGGTGGCCGCGCTGGCGCTGTTTGCGTTGGTCTCGGGCTGGATGTGGCAGCGCCATGTCGACCAGGAGCGCGCCCGTTTCGAGACTGCCGCCATCGAGCGCCTGGCCGCCTGGGCCGAACTGGTGCAACGTGCGCTGCCCGGTGCGGACGCGCCACAGGGTGAGCAGGCCGAGGCCTTGCGCGAGTGGTCGCAGCGCCTGCGCGTGCCGCTGGCCCTGGATGACCGGCGTGGCACGCGGATCGCGGCATCCGAGAGCTTTCTGCGGCGCGAGGCCGACGGCGGTACGCGGTCGGCCGCCGCCGTGCGTCTGGACGATGGCCGCACGCTGTGGCTGGCGCGCCGGTCGCTGCGCCGGCCCGCGCCCGACGGGCCGCTGCCCGACCGTCCGCCCGCCGACGGCCCGGCACCGGACGGCCCGATGGCCCGCAGCGGGCCTGGCGTGGAGCGCGGCGGCTTCGGCGCGCTGCGTCCGCAGCGCGGCCCGATGCTGGGCGAGCATGGCCCCGGTCCGGCCCTGGGCGGGCGCGCCCCGGGCCTGCCGGGACTGCCCGAGCATGAGCGCCTGCCCGGCTTGCCCGGCCTGGCCGGCCTGCCCCTCAGCCCGGGCCTGTCGCAGGCGCTGGGCCCGTTGATTCTGGTGGCGATGTTGTTCGTGGCGGTGGCGGCCGGCGCGTTTCCGGTGGTGCGTCGCCTGACCCGCCGGCTTGAAGCGCTGAAGCAGGGCGTGCAGGCCTTCGGCGCGGGCAAGCTGTCGCAGCGGGTCGATGCCGGCGGCAGCGACGAGGTGGCTGCGGTGGCCGCCACCTTCAACCAGGCCGCCGAGCGCATCGAGACCCTGGTGCGCAGCCACCAGCAACTGCTTGCCAATGCCAGCCACGAGCTGCGCTCGCCGTTGGCCCGCCTGAAGATGGCGGTGGCGCTGTACGGCGAGGTACCGGAGGGGCAGCGCGGCCGGCTGCGCCAGGAGATCGACGCCAATGTGGCCGAGCTCGATGTGCTGGTCGAGGAAGTGCTGCTGGCCAGCCGGCTGGACGCCGGCAAGGGCCTGGAAGGGGACGCCCCGGTCGACCTGCTGGCGGTGGCCGCCGAAGAGGCCTCGCGCATCGGTGCCGAGGTCGAGGCCGTGGGCGGCATGGCGCCGCCGCCGGTGGTCGGCAGCGAGCGTCTGTTGCGCCGCGCCATGCGCAATCTGCTGGAAAACGCCCGCCGCTATGGCGGTGGCGAGGTGCGCATCCAGGTCGGCGCCGGCGCTGGCGGCGGGGCCGAGGTCCGGGTCTGCGACCGCGGCCCGGGTGTGCCGGCCGAACTGCGCGAGCGCATCTTCGAGCCCTTCTTCCGCATGCCCGGCCATGCCGAGCGCGAAGGCGGGGTGGGCCTGGGCCTGAGCCTGGTGCGCCAGATTGCCCAGCGCCACGGCGGCAGCGTGCATTGCGAGCCGCGCCCGGGCGGGGGCAGCTGTTTCCTGTTCAGCCTGCCACCGCAGCCGCCGGTTCGCGCCGATGCTGGGCCTCTACCCAGGCCAGCAGGCCGCTGAGCAAGACCGCCGCCAGGACCAGGCCGGCGGTCGCGGCGATCCAGAAACCGCTGGCACCTTGCCAGCCCGGCGGCGCCCAGGCCTTGGAATCAAAGGCCAGTCGGTAGCCGCCGCCCAGCCCCACGCCCCACATCGACACCACGAAGATCAGCATCGGCAAGGTGGTCACGCGCCAGGCGCGCAGCACGAAGGCGGCCACGGTCTGCACCGCATCGGCGGCGTGGAACAAGGCCACCCAGGCCAGCAGGGGCAGGGCGGCGGCCAGCACCGCCGGGTCGCCGGTGTACAGGCGAAGCACCGCATGGCGCGACAGGTAGATGCTGCAACCCACCAGCAGCGCCAGCCCGAGCGTGAACTGCAGGCCATGCCAGCCCAGCCGCCGGGCATCCGCCAGATCGCCCGCGCCGATGCGCTGGGCCACCAGGGTGCTGGTGCCATTGCTCAAGCCCAGCGGCAACATGAACAGCAGGGACACCAGGTTGACCGCAATCTGGTGGCCGGCCACCGCGGTTTCGCCCAGGCGCGAAATGAAGATGGCCATGAAGGCAAAGCCGGTCACCTCGATCAGGATGGCCAGCCCCATCGGCAGCCCCAGCCGCAGCAAGGCCTTCAAGGCCTGCGCGTCGGGTCGGCGCTGTGCCGGCAGGCCGATCTGGAAGGGCCGGTAGAAGGGGTCTCGGCTCAACATCAGCAGGGCCAGCAGCATTTGCGACCACATCACGATGGCGGTGCCCAGGCCGCAGCCCACCACCCCCATGGCGGGCAGGCCCAGCGCCGGCACGCCCGAGACCAGGGCCAGCGACAGCGGCACCTTCAGCGCCAACCCGCCCAACTGCAGGGCCATCACCGCCTTGGGCCGGGACACGGCCGTGTTGAAGCCGCGGTAGACCGTGAACAGCAAGGACGCTGGCAGCGCCAGCGCCAGCATCAGCAGGTAGCCGCGCACCTTGTCGGCCACCGCTGGGCTGGCCTGCGCCAGGGCCAGGAAGGGCCCGGGAAAGGCCAGCAGGCTGCTGCCCAGCAGCGCCAGCCCCAGCGCGATCCACACCGACTGCCAGACCTGGCGGCCGGCTTCGGCCAGCTTGCCGGCACCGAAAAGCTGACCGGCGATCGGGCCGATCGCCAGGACCATGCCCATCAGGCCGATGAACACCGTGATGTAGGTGGCCCCGCCCACCGCCAGCGCGGCCAGGTCGGTGGGTGAATGGCGTGCCACCAGCACGGTGTCCACGGTGCCGAAGCCCAACACCGCCACCTGGCCCACGAACACCGGCCAGGCGATCGGCACGATGCGCCGCACGCTGTCGGCCAGGCCCGGGTTCATCGCCGCGAGCCTGTGGCGCCAGCGCCGGCGTCGTCGCTGCCGGGCGTGCCAGCGGCCGCGCCCTGGCTGCGCGCCCTTTCGGCATAGCGGTTGAAGCGCCAGGCCGTGCCCTCGCGGGTGATGCGCTGCCAGACCTCGCGTTTCTCGCCCGGCGACATCAGGGGCCAGGCCTGCACCTCGTGCTCGGTGCGGCCGCAACCCTTGCACAGCGGGTCGCCCTGGGCGGTCGAGCAGATGGCGATGCAGGGCGCGTCGGGGGTCTGCGCGTACCAGGCCAACCAGGCCGTGCGGGCCCGCGCCGGCAGGCTGTGCTCGTCGGCCTGGCTCTCGCGGTAATAGACCATCAGCGCATAGACCTCGGCCAGCGCCAGCACCTCGGCGCAGGCGGTGATGCCGTCGGGCGAGGGCGAGCGCACCCGCCACCAGTTGATGGCGGCCTCGATGTCGGTGATGTGCAGGCCGGCCATGCGGGTGGGGGCGGCGGGTGGCGGCGCCCGGTAATCAGGGGGAAAGGGGCGTGAGCATAGCGCTCCGGTCGCGTCCGGCGCAGGGCCTGGCAGGCATACTTTGCGCATGCTGACCCGCTTCGCCTCTCCCTTCGCCGTCGCTTTCGCCTGGCCCGCCGGGTCAGCCGGCTGGCGCCGCCTGGCCGGCCTGGCCGTGCTGGCCTGGGTTTCGTCGGCCGGCGCCGGGGAGTTCAGCGACGAGTTCGACCGCCAGCGCTTCAAGGACGCCCTGGGCCACGAGATCGCCTTCCGCGAGGCGGCGCTGCACGTGGCCTGGGGCGCCGAGCCGCTGTGCGATGACACCACCGAGATCGAGCCCCTGGTGCTGTGGTCGATGCGCAGCATGCGCAAAAGCCTGTCGGCGCACCAGCAGAAGCTGTTCACCCAGGCCACCGGCATGGACGAGCATTGGCGCGTGGCCTGGCTCGACGAGAGCGCGTCCGACGAGATCAAGATCGGCCAGCGCGTGCTGGCGATCAACCAGCGGCCCTTGCCGGCCCCGGGCAGCAAGATTGAAATCACGGCAGTGCTGCGCGGCGGCTCGGCCATGACGGTGGACGACCAGGCCTTCTGGACCGTGATGCACCAGGCGCGCGACGAGGCCAATGCCGATTCGTCGATGACCCTCACGCTCGAAGGCGGGCGCCAGGTCAAGCTGTCGACCCAGACCGGCTGCGCCGGCACGGTGCTGGCCAGCGCCTTTGACGACGAACCGCAGAACTTCCAGCGCCAGGACGGCAGGCGCAGCAAGATCCCCGGTAATGCCCTGCTCGAGGCCCATACCCGCGACGAACGGCGCTGGCTGGCGGCCTTCGGCACCTATTTCCTCGCCAGCGAGGGCTCGATCCTGCGCCAGCGCACGTCCGACAGCACCGCCAATGCCTTCATGATCGGCAAGGTCTTGTCGCTGGCCTTGCCCGGCGCCGGCACGGTGCTGTCGGCGATGGAGGCCCAGGCCCAGCGCAGCCTGCAGGTGGACGGCCTGGTGGGTGGCGCCGATCTGTTCGCCAACGAGGTGGTGCTGGCCATGGGCGGCGACCCGGCCGTCGGCCTGCGCCTTTCCGACCGCCTGCTGGCCAAAGGCGTGGCGGCCGATGTGCTGGTGATGACACCCTTCCGCCGGTCAAATGTGGAAATCCACCTCGGCCAGCTCAAGGACCTGGAGGCCGCGCGCCGCAAGGCCGAACTGGAGGCCGAATTGGCCGAGGCCAGGGAGGCGGCCCGGGACGCCGCCAAGGCTGGCGCGGCGCCGGTGCCGGCCGCTGCGGCCCCCCGCTGAAGCCGGGCTGTGCTGCCGGCGTAAGGTCTGCCCGGCGCCAGCGACCACACCGGTGTGGCCGCCGCCGCGGCAAGCCGGAGCCCCCATGACCCCATCCCCTGCCTCTTCACCGTTGCCGTCAGCCAGGCCGCTGACATGGCTGTTGCGGTCGCTGCGCCATGCAGCCTGCGGGCTGGCCCTGGTCGCGCAAGCTGCGGGTGCCGCAGGCGCCGCAGGAACGGCAGTTGCCGCCTGCCAGGCCCGCTCGGGCGACCGGCAGGCGCTGCTGATCGAGCTCTATACCTCCGAGGGTTGCAATTCCTGCCCGCCGGCGGACCGCTGGCTGTCCGGCCTGGTCGGGCGGGGCGATGTGCTGGCGGCCGCCTTCCATGTCGACTACTGGGACCGCCTGGGCTGGGTTGACCGCTTTGGCAGCTCGCGCCACACCGAGCGCCAGGCCCAGCAGCAGCGCAGCTCGGGCGCCGGTTTCAGCTACACGCCCCAGGTGCTGGCCAATGGCCGCGACTGGCGTGGCGCGCCCAGCCTGCCCTTGCTCGACCGGCCCGCGCTGGTGCAGGTGCAGGCCCAGCGCCTGGACCCGCGCCGCGTGGCAGTGCAGATCGAGCCGCGGCCGGGCGCGCCCGAGCGCCTGGGCCTGTGGTGGGCCTGGCTCGAGGATGGCCATGTATCGGTGGTGCGCGCCGGCGAGAACCAGGGCGTCACCTTGCACCACGACCATGTGGTGCGCCAGTACGGGCAGCTGCCGGCCTGGGCTGCCCGGGCCGGCCAGGCCGTAACCCAGCAGATCGAGGTTGCGCCGCAGCCAAGCGAAAGCGGGCACAGGGCCCGCTTGTTGGTAGTGGTGACCGAGGCCACCACCGGGGCGCCCTTGCAGGCGCTGCAGCTCGGCTGCTGAGACTTCAGCGCCTGGCGCGACGATCAGCGCGGCGGGCGACGCGGGCCGAAGGGCTTGCCGCCACCAAAGCCGCCACCTGCCGGCTTGCCGCCGAAGGCCGGGCGCGCCGGGCGCTCGCCATTGAAGCTGCCAGCGTGTCCGCCGCCGTTGCCGTTGCCCGCCGCGCCGTAGCCGCGCGGCGCCTGGCTGCGGCTGTCGTTGCGGAAGCCAGCCTCGCGGAAGCCGCCTTGGGCCGGCCCGGCTTCTTGGGGGCCGCGCGGGCCGCGTTGGTCGTCACCACGGGCCTGGCCACCGCCGCCAAAGCCAGCGCCGAAGCCACCGCCCTGGCCACCTCCAAAGCCGCCGGCCGGACGACGATCTGCGCCGAACGACCCGCCCTGGTGCGGCGCCGAATGGCCGGAGCCGCCACCGAAAGGCGCACGCTCGCCGCCGCGGTCCGGGCCACGGTCGGCAAAGCGGTCGCCGCCCCGGTCGGCAAAGCGCTCGGCGCCGCGCGGTGCGCCGAAGCTCGGGCGGCCGCGGCCGGCAAAGCCGGGGCGCGGGCCGTTGCCCGGGCCGTTCATGGTCGGTGCGGTGTATTTGGGCTCCAGGCCGGCCACCACGCTGACGGCGATAGGCTGGGTGGTGAAGCGCTCGATGCGGCGGATCATGCCGACGTCACGGCGCTCGGCCAGTGTGATCGCCAGGCCGGTGCGGCCGGCACGGCCGGTACGGCCGATGCGGTGGATGTAATCCTCGGGCTTCATCGGCAGGCCGTGGTTGATCACATGGCTGATGGTGGGCACGTCGATGCCGCGGGCAGCCACGTCGGTGGCCACCAGCACCCGCAGGTGGCGGTTGCGCAGGTCTTGCAGCACGCGATTGCGGCGGCCTTGCGGCATGCCACCATGCAGCGCGGCCACGGCATGGCCGATCTGCTGCAGCTTGAAGGCCACCTCGTCGGCATCACGCTGGGTGCTGGTGAAGACCAGGCACTGGTCCATGTCCTTGTCGGTCAGCAGTTGCTCGAGCAGCGCATGCTTGTGGTGCATGCTGTCGGCCCAGTGCAAGCGCTGCTCGATGGCGGCATGGGTGTCGGTGTGGTTGTCGACATTGATGCGTTGCGGTTCACGCGTCAGCTGCTGGGCCAGATGGCCCACGTTGCCGGCGAAGGTGGCCGAGAACATCAGGGTCTGGCGCGTCTGCGGGATGGCTTGGGCGATCGCGGTGATGTCGTCGATGAAACCCATGTCGAGCATGCGATCGGCTTCGTCGAGGATCAGCATCTCCACCTGCGACAGCAGGGCTACGCCCGAGTTCATCAGGTCGAGCAGGCGGCCCGGGGTGGCGATCAGCACGTCCAGCGGGGCGCGCAGCGCCTTCAGCTGGGCCTGGTAGGGTACGCCACCGACGACATGGGCTACGCGCAGGCCCTGCACGCCATAGCCGTATTCGGTGCAAGCCTTGGAGACCTGCTGGGCCAGCTCACGGGTGGGCGCCAGCACCAGGATGCGCGGGCCGCAGGGTTGGCCCTTGGCGCGCTTCTTGGCCGGGTCCAGGCGCGCGGCCAGGATGCACTGCAGTGCCGGCCAGACGAAGGCAGCGGTCTTGCCACTGCCGGTCTGCGACGAGACCAGCAGATCACGGCCTGTCAGTGCCGGGGGCACGGCACGGGCCTGCACGTCGGTGGGCGTGGCATAGCCAGCGTGGTTGATGGCCTTGACGATCTCGGGCGGCAAGCCCAAGGCGGTGAAGGCGGCGCCGGCCACCGCCAGCGGCGCGACGGCGGGCAGTTCGGTATCCAGGGCGTCGGCCAAGACGGGTTCGAGGTTCAGGTCAAAACTCATGATCAGCAACTTTCTTCAGATCCGGCCGGCTTCGGTGGCTAGTGGCCACGGCAAAGCCAGCCACGGCGCTGCAAGCATTTGCAGACGACCGCAGTGGGGTCGCGACTTCGATGGAAGATGGGGCGAGAAGAAGGCGGCCGACCCCAACCGGGGTGCAAACCCCTTTGGATCTCGCCTGCATGCCCAGACGTCCTGAAGCGACGGCATCGCCGCCAACCAGGACTCGAGACGCGGAGGATTCCTGGCGCTGAGAAATCAGCGGGCTGCCAGGGCCGGCTCGAAGAGGGTCAGTGGGATGAACGATATGCGTTGGCCGAAACCAGCGCAGCCGATGATTATGGCAGAAAAGCCAGCGCTGTGCTGGTATTGCCCGATGGGTCGGTCTCGTGGCGAGGCCTGCGCGCCCGGCGGCGGCTCATGCGGCGCGGCGGCTGGCCTTGATCAGGTCACTGGCCTTCTCGGCGATGGCCAGCGTGGGCGCGTTGGTATTGCCCGACACCACCCGCGGCATGATCGACGCATCCACCACCCGCAGGCCCGCCAGGCCTTTGACCCGCAGGTCGGCGTCAACCACATCCTGCGCGCCCGGCCCCATGCGGCAGCTGCCCACCGGGTGGTAGATCGTGTCGGCGTGTCCGCGGATGTACTGGGCGATCTGCTCGTCGGTCTGGGCGCCCGCCGACAGCGCCAGCTCGCGCCCGCCCAGGCCGGCCAAGGCGGGCTGCTTGAGGATGTTGCGCATCAATTTGAAACCCCGCACCAGGCGCACCAGGTCGCCAGGCGCCTGCAGGAAGGCCGGGTCGATCAGCGGCGCGGCCAGCGGGTCGGGGCTGGCCAGGCGCAGGCTGCCGCGGCTTTCGGGGTCGAGCAGGCAGACATGGCAGGAATAGCCGTGGCCGAAGACCGGCTTGCGGCCATGGTCCACGAGTTTGCCGATCACGAAATGCAGTTGCAGGTCGGGCGCGGGCCGGTCCGGGCTGCTGCGGATGAAGCCGCCGGCCTCGGCGAAATTGGTGGTCAGCATTCCGGTGCGGTGGCGCCGCCATTCCTGGATGCCGCGCACCGCCTGCACCAAGCCGCTGAAGGACAGGCCGAACAAATCCTTGGCCATGGGCGCGTCCACCACCTGCACCACGTCGACATGGTCATGCAATCGTGCACCGACGCCGGGCTGGGCCTGGCGCACCGGGATGCCCAGGGTCTGCAGGTGCTCAGCCGGGCCGATGCCGCTGAGCATCAGCAATTGCGGGGATTGCAAGGCGCCGGCGCTCAGCAGCACCTCGCCCCGTGCCATCACTTGTTGGCGTGTACCGCCGACCTGGTATTCGACGCCGCTGGCGCGCGTGCCATCGAACAAGATGCGGGTGGCGTGCGCACCGGTGATCACCTGCAGGTTGGGCCGCCCCAGGGCCAGGCCCAGGTAGGCCTTGGCGGCGCTGCAGCGCTCACCGCCCCGGTGCGTGACCTGGTAGGGCCCGACACCTTCCTGGCTGGCGCCGTTGAAGTCGCGGTTCAAGGCGTGGCCGGCCTGTTGGGCGGCCTGCACGAACAGGCCACTGCCCCGGTTGGGCTGCAGCAGGTCTTGCACCTGCAGTGGCCCGCCGCTGCCGTGCCAAGCGTCGGCGCCGCGGGTGTTGTGTTCCGAGCGTTTGAAATAGGGCAGCAAGTCGTCGAAGCCCCAGCCCGGGTTGCCCTCGGCGGCCCAGGCGTCGTAGTCGGCATGCTGGCCGCGGATGTAGACCATGGCGTTGACCGAACTCGACCCGCCCAGCACCTTGCCGCGCGGCTGGTAGCCGCGGCGGCCGTTCAGCCCGGGTTGGGGCACGGTATCGAAGCGCCAATTCAGCTTGGGCACCTTGGACATCAAGGCCAGGCCGGCCGGGCAATGGATCAGCGCGCTGCTGTCTACCCCGCCGGCTTCCAGCAGGGCCACCCGCAGCGTCGGGTCTTCGCTCAGGCGCGAAGCCAGCACACAGCCGGCGGAACCGCCGCCAATCACCACATAGTCGAACATGCCCGGCCTTTGCAATCAAGTTGTCAGCGAATGATAGTGATTGGCGGCGTCGGCGGGCCGGCCAGGGCTGGGCAGTTGCGTCTAGACGGGCTGCGCCAGACCGGGTGTTGCCCCTGATGCGCCGATCCCTGTTACAGTGCAGGCACAGATATGCACGAGGCCGTTTCCATAAGGTCTTATCCCCGTACCGCCCGATGTCCTGCGCTTGCCACCCGTGGCAAGGGCTTACAGAAGGCCCGTCCAGGTTGGAACTCCCGGTTTGACGTTTCTTGAGTGTCTCTGTCCGCGCTGGGCTGTTGCCTGAGCGGTTGTCTTTTCATCTTCAATCCACTCAAAGGAAACTCTCCATGAGCACCACCCAAACTGGCGTCGTCAAATGGTTCAACGACGGCAAGGGCTTCGGCTTCATCACCCCTGAAGACGGCAGCAAGGATCTGTTCGCCCACTTCAGCGAAATCCGCAACAACGGCGGCTTCCGTACCCTGGCCGAAAACCAGCGCGTCGAATTTGAAGTCAAGCAAGGCCCCAAGGGCCTGCAGGCTGCCAATATCCGCACGCTCTAACACCGAGCGGGAAGCCGGTGCCTAGTGCGCCGGCCCCAATGAAAACCGCACCCTCTGGTGCGGTTTTTTTCGCCTGCGCCGCGTTGGCGGCGCGCCCGGCACAAAGACTGTCAGCGGCCGGCGGGGGCGCCGCCTGGTTCGCCCGGTTTGGCATCGGCCGGGGCATTGCCTTGGTTGACGTCCTGTCCGCTTGCACCGTCGCCCGGGCCGGGCTGCTTCTTCTTCAGCAGCTTTTCTTCGTTCTTGCGCTTCTTGGCCAGTTCGCGCTGGCGTTTTTCGTAGGAATAGTTCGGGGTCGCCAAGGCGGTGCTCCTGTGGGTGGCTGACGAGCGCCGGTCGCGCGTCGAAGCTCCGGCGGAGCATACGGCATTGTCCATGCCGCGTCGGCCTTGCGCCCGAGGCGCCTTGCGCGGTGGCCGCGCGGGATGCCGACCACCGGGCCCGATGCGGGCCGGCAAAAGCCAAGGGCCACCGGAGTGGCCCTTGCTGACGGTTCGGGCTTGCGCCTGAGCCGGTTGTTTTGGCGCCGGTTACGGGTTCCGGTAGCCCGCCCATTGGTGCGGTCGGTTGTCGCCAAGACAGTGCCATTGTGCGCCGCACCTGTGACCTTGGCATGACAAGAAGAGCGGTTTTGCGCCCCCAGTTCTGGGGATGCCGAGGCGGCCCATGCTGCGGTGCAAAATAAGTGGTTTTGGCGCTCATGGGAGCGCCTGCCGCACCCGGAGCCTGCAGCCTCATGCGCTATGTCGTTTTCAATCAGAAGGGCGGGGTGGGCAAATCCACCATCACCTGCAACCTGGCAGCGATCAGCGCCGATCAGGGCCTGCGCACCCTGGTGGTGGACCTCGATCCGCAAGGCAATTCGACCCGCTATCTGCTGGGCGCAGGTGCCGACCATTTGGGTGACAGCGCCGCCGAATTCTTCGACCAGACCTTGAAGTTCACGCTGCGCAGCCAGGCCACCGAAGAATTCATCAGCGCCACGCCCTTCGAGAACCTGCACCTGCTGCCGTCCAGCCCCAAGCTGGAGGAGCTGCAGGGCAAACTGGAATCGCGCTACAAGATCTACAAATTGCGTGATGCGCTGGCCGCGCTGGAGGGCTATGACCGGATTTACATCGACACCCCGCCGGCACTGAACTTCTACACCCGCTCAGCCCTGATTGCCTGCCAGGGCTGCCTGATTCCCTTCGATTGCGACGATTTTTCGCGCCGCGCCCTGTACGCGCTGATGGACAGCGTGCAGGAGATGCAGGCCGACCACAACCGCGATCTGGTGGTCAGCGGCATCGTGGTCAACCAGTTCCAGGCGCGCGCCAACTTGCCGCAGCGTCTGGTGCAGGAATTGATCGCCGAAGGCCTGCCGGTGCTGCAGCCCTACCTGAGTGCCAGCGTGAAAATCAAGGAATCGCACGAGCGTGCCTTGCCCATGATCCACCTCGACCCGCGCCACAAGCTGGCGCTGGAATACCTGGCCTTGCACCAGGCTTTGCAGCCGGCCGCACCGGCCGGGCGCAAGGGCCGGCGCTGAGATTCACCCCAGGGCAGGCAGGGCCGCTGGCGCGTGGATGACCACGTCGCCACTGGCCTCGGCCACGCAGGGCAGGATCCAGCCTTCGGCCTTTTCTTCGGCCAGCAGGCCGGGCCAGTCGATCTGGTAGCGGATTTCGCCGCTGACCAGCATGCAGACGCAGGCCCGGCAGCTGCCGTTGCGGCAGGCACTGGGCAGGCGCACGCCACCGGCCAGCGCGGCGCGCCACAGGCTCTGCCGGGGGGGCAGCAGCATTTGCCAGCCGCCGGGCTGGATGGTGAGCCAGGCCGGCGCAACTGGGCTGGGCTCAGTCGGCGGCGCTGCCACGGGCGAAGACCAGCATCTGGTTGTTGGCCGGCAGTGCCAGGCGCTCGCGCCGCTGCAGGCCGGCGGCTTGGGCTTGCGCATCCACCTGATGCAGCCAGCGCAGGCCCCAGGCCGGGTTGCGGCGCTGCAGGTCGGCATCGAAGGATTCATTGCTGTCGGCGGTGGGCTCGCCCAGTGCCCGGTAGGGGCCGTAGGTGATGAGGTGGCCCGACTGGCGCAACAGCCGGGCGGCACCTTGCATCAGCGCCGCGCAGCAGGGCCACGGGGCGATGTGCAGCATGTTGGCGCAGAACAGCGCATCCCATGCGGCGCCATCACCGTCCACCGGCCACGGCTTGTGCAGCACATCCAGTTGCATCGGCGCCAGCAGGCCGGGCGACGGCTGGTGCTGGCGCCAGGCTTCGATCGAGCCCAGGACGCTGGCGTCGGGGTCGGTGGGTTGCCAGGCCCAGCCCGGCAGGCCGCGTGCAAAGTGGGCCGCGTGTTGGCCGGTGCCCGCAGCGATCTCCAGCATGCGACCGCTGGCCGGCAGCAGCATCGACAGGGCCTTCAGGATGGGCCCCTGGTTGCGTTCGGCGGCGAGGCTGGTCAGGCGATCCACGGCGCGGTTTTCGGACATGGCCGCAGTCTGCCACGTGCCCTGGCCACAGGCTCAGGGCAGCGCAATGCGTTCGCCTTCAACCCAGACCTGCTGCACCTGCAGATCGGCATCCAGCACCACCGCGTCGGCCCACGCGCCGGGCTGCAGCCGGCCACGGTCGCCCAGGCCCAGGTGGTCGGCAGCGTGGGTGGACACCCGGCGCGAGGCGTCGTGCAACGCCAGGCCCAGGCCCACCAGATTGCGCAGGGCCTGGTCCATGGTCAACGTGCTGCCGGCCAGGGTTCCGTCGGCCAGGCGCACGCCGCCCAGGCACTTGGTGACACGCTGGCTGCCCAGCCGGTAGTGCCCATCGGGCATGCCGGCGGCGGCGGTCGAGTCGGTCACGCAGTAAAGGCAGGGTATGGCACGCAGCGCCACCTTCAGCGCGCCCGGGTGCACGTGCAGCAGATCGGGGATGACCTCGGCATAACGCGCATGAGCCAGGGCTGCGCCCACCATGCCGGGTGCGCGGTGGTGCAGGCCGCTCATGGCATTGAAGAGGTGGGTGAAGCCGGAGGCGCCAGCCTGCAGCGCGGCGACGCCGTCGTCGTAGCTGCCGGCACTGTGGCCGATCTGCACCACGAAGCCGGCCGCGCGCAGCGGGGCGATCCAATCGAGGTGGCCGGGCACCTCGGGCGCCAGCGTGATCAGCCGAATCGGCGCCAACGCATGCAGGGCCAACAACTCGGCCATGCTGCCGGTGCGGGCAAAGCCGGGTTGCGCGCCCAGGCGGTCAGGGTGAATGAAGGGGCCCTCCAGGTGCACGCCCAGCACCCGGGCGCAGCCGCGTGGCCGGGCCTTGCAGAAAGGCCCCAGCGCAGTCATGGCGGCGGCCAGTTCATCGGGCGGCGCGGTCATGGTGGTGGCCAACAAGGCGGTGGTGCCGTGGCGCACATGCAGGGCGGCGATGTGGGCCATGGCATCGCCGCCTTCCATCGTGTCACGACCACCCCCGCCATGCACGTGCAGGTCGATGAAGCCTGGCAGCACGATGGGCAGAGGGCTGGTGCGCACCTCGGCTTCGCTGACCGCCTGGCCTTGCAGGTTGGCGATGCGGCCATCGGCTGATACCGCCATCCGCCCTCGCACGAAGCCGGCCGGGGTGAGCAGGTGGCCAGCGAGAATGGTGCTCATGGGTGGGTGGCCGGCAAGGTGTTCAGCTGCGCCTGCAGCATCCACAGCGCGCCCTGGGCAGCGTCGGCGGCGGGCTCGATGCAGCGTTGACGCAAGGCTGCGGGTAGGCGAGGTGCCAGGCGCCGGCCCACGCTGCCGCAAACCGCAAACGGCAGTGCGCCTGACGGGTCCAGGGCAAAGGCCAGATCGGCCAGTTCGGCTGCAGCGTCGTCCAGGATCTGCAGTGCGGCCGGATCGCTGGTCTCGGTGTGGAAGACCAGTGGCGCCAACGGTGCCAAGGTGCTGGCGGTGGCGCCCTGGGCCCAGGTGATCAGGGCGTCTCGATCCGCACCAGCAACGGCCCACACTGCGCGCGCCAGGGCGCCCGGTGGGGCGCGGCCGTCCAGCGCTCTTTGGGCTTGCTGCAGGGCGCGCTGGCCAATCCAGGCGCCACTGCCTTCGTCGCCCACGCCAAAGCCCCAGCCGCCAGCCAGCACGCGCCGGCCATCGGCCGACAAGGCCTCACCCACACTGCCGGTGCCGGCGATCAGGATGGCGCCGGGCCGGCCCCCGTGGGCGCCCCAACGGGCGGCGGCCGCATCGGTGTCCAGTGCCAGCGCGGCGCAGGG
>JANNZD010000156.1:0-13915 GCA_031410435.1 Betaproteobacteria bacterium
GGGCCAGGGCGGTCAGCGCCTCGGTCTTGCGTTCCAGGGCCTCTATCACCTCGTCGCGCAGCAGGCGGCAAAGCCGGGCGCTGACCTCGGCCAGCTCTTTGGCCGAACGCGGCGCGATGGGCTGCCATTGCAGGAAGAAATGAAACAACTCCTTCAAGCCCGGCGCAGGCAACAAGGCGCCGCCGTCGGTTTTGATATCGCCCTGCAAGTGCACCACCGCGCAGGCCAGCACGCCGTTCTGCCAAAGGCGGAACTCATTGCTGTCGGTGTAGAGCAGGTTGGGCAGTGACTGCAGCCGCTGCCACCGCGCCTTGTCGTGCGCCTCCCTGAAGCGGCGCGGGTCGGCGCCCTTGCCGGGCGCCTTGAGCTCGATGAAGCCCACCAAGGCGCCGTGCACGGGTCACCGCGTAGTCGGGCCGGGTTAGCAACTCAGAGACGGTGCTTTCGCCCACCGCCACCAAGCTGCCTCGGGCAAGGCCTGCGAGGGTCGCCAGATCGTCAAGCAAGCGCTCGAAGGGGCCGCGGATCTGGTCTTCAGGCTGGCCGACAACGGCTGCGCTTTTCAAGCGCGCCGCAGCCGACGCGCCAAAGGCCGATACCGCCGCTTCAATCCCGACAAGTGCTTGCTTCAATGTGCGCTCCGGCTCCCTTCGGAGCGGATACAGGGCCGGCCTCAGCAGTCCTCAAGGCTGTGCCGCAAACGCCACCGCCACCGCCGCCGCCAGCCGCGCATTGCCCTTGATCAGCGCGATGTTGGCGGCCAGGCTCTGGCCGCCGGTCAGCTCATTGACCCGTTGCAGCAGGAAGGGCGTGGCGGCCTTGCCGCTGATGCCGCGCGCAGCGGCCTCGGCCAGCGCGCCCTCGATGGCGTCGTCGATGTGGTGGCGCGGCATCGCGAACTCGGCCGCGATCGGGTTGGCCACCACCAGGCCGGCGCCCAGGCCCATGGCCCATTGGGCCCGCATCACCGCGGCGATCTCGGCCGCGCTGTCGAGCCGCACGTCCACATTGAAATCGCTCTCGCGGGTGAAGAAGGCGGGCAGGCAATCGGTGCCATGGCCGATCACCGGCACGCCGTGGGTCTCCAGGTATTCCAGGGTCAGGCCCAGGTCGAGGATGCTCTTGATGCCGGCGCAGACTACCGCCACCTCGGTGCGTGACAGCTCCTGCAAGTCTGCCGAGATGTCGAAGCTGCTCTCCGCGCCGCGGTGCACGCCGCCGATGCCGCCGGTGGCAAACACCCGGATGCCGGCCAGCGCCGCGATGATCATCGTCGCCGCCACCGTGGTGGCACCGGTGCGGCCTTGTGCCACCAGCACCGGCAGGTCGCGCCGGCTGGCCTTGACCGTCCGATGCCCGGCGCGGCCGAGTTGGTCGATCTGCTCGCGCGACAGGCCGGCCTTCAGGCGGCCGGCAATGACCGCGATGGTGGCCGGCACCGCGCCATGGGCCCGCACCTCGGCCTCCACCGCCAGCGCGGTCTCGGCGTTTTGCGGCCAGGGCATGCCGTGGCTGATGATGGTGGATTCCAGCGCCACCACGGGGGCACCGGCGGCCAGGGCGGCGGCCACATCGGGATGGAGGTCGAGCAGTGCGTTCATGCGCAGGTGGGGCCGGGGCTGGGGCCGGCCGGGAGCTTGGAGGTTGCGGGAGGGAAAAGGCCAGGCAGGGCCTGGCCGGACAGCGCGCTGCCGGCACAGGCCACGGCAAATTCGGCCGATGCGGCCGGCGCGCAGCCTGCCATCTGAGCATGCAAAAGGCCGGCCAGCAGCGCATCACCCGCGCCGGTGACATTGCGCACCAGCAAGGGCTGGGCCGGCTGGTGATGCTGCCAGCGCTGGCCATCGGCGTCGCGGCCACACAGCAACAGGCCGCCGGCGCCCAGGCTCAGCGCCACCTGGCGCACGCCAGCGTCCAGCAGCCAGCCGGCCAGCGCGCTGTCGGTGCTGTCGGCCGGCAGGCCGCTCAGCTGCAGCGCCTCCAGCCGGTTCGGCTTGAGGGTGTGCAGCCGCGCCAGGCCGGGCCGCAGGCGTTGGCACTTGGCGGCCGACACTGCATCGGCCCACAGCGCCACGCTGGCCGGCAAGGCCCACAGCGCGGCCAGGGTGGCGGGTACCAGGTTGGCATCGATCACCACCGCAGCAGCCTGCCGCAGCGCGGGCAGCTCGCCCTGCAGCAGGTCGGCCGTCAGGCCTTGCAGCACGGCCATGTCATTTATGGCCAGCAGCAGTTCACCGTCGGGCTGGTGCACCGACACATAGCGCGCGGTGGCTTGGCCTGCAAAGGTCTGGCAGCCGCCCATGTCGATGCCGGCGGTTTGGCCCTGCTGCAGGATCTGCCGGCCCGCCTGGTCGTCGCCCAGCACCGACACCAGCCGCACCGGCCGGCCCAGCCGGGCCAGGCGCTCGGCGATGTTGCGGGCCACGCCGCCGGGCTGGCTGCACAGCCGGCCAAGATTGGAATCGCCCAGCACCAGACAGTCTTGGCCGGTGGCCACCAGGTCCAGATTGGCGCCGCCCACCACCAGCACTCGGCCGGTCGCCGGGGCGATGGCGTGGGCGGCGGGCGGGTGTGGCATGCCCGGATTATCCGGGGCCGGGTGCCACAATCGTCGCCCCATGCCCGACCTGCGCAAACGCCTGGCCCTGTACCTGCAATTGATCCGCTGGGACCGCCCTGCGGGTTGGCTGCTGCTGCTGTGGCCCACGCTGAGCGCGCTGTGGATCGCCGCCGACGGCTTCCCGGGCTGGCATCTGCTGGCGGTGTTCGTGGCCGGCACGGTGCTGATGCGCAGCGCCGGCTGCTGCGCCAACGATGTGGCCGACCGCGAGTTCGACCGCCATGTCAAGCGCACCGCCCAGCGCCCGGTGACCCGCGGCGCGCTGGGCGTCAAGGAGGCGCTGGCGGTGGGCGCGGTGCTGGCCCTGCTGGCCTTCGGCCTGGTGCTCACCACCAACCCGCCGACCATCCTGCTGTCCTTCGCGGCCCTGGCCATCACCCTGGCCTACCCCTATGCCAAGCGCCTGGTGGCCATGCCGCAGGCGGTGCTGGGCGTGGCCTTCAGCTTCGGCATCCCGATGGCCTTTGCGGCGGTGCTGGGGGGCAAGGATGCGGCGACCGCCGGCATCGCCGCAGCAGTGCCGCCCCATGCCTGGTGGCTGCTGCTGGGCAATCTGTGCTGGGTGCTGGCCTACGACACCGAATACGCGATGGTCGACCGCGACGACGACCTGGGCCTGGGCATCAAGACCTCGGCCATCACCCTGGGGCGCTGGGATGTGGCCGCCGTGATGGGGTTTTACGTCGCTTATCTGCTGAGTTGGGCGCTGCTGGGCCGCGCCCTGGGTCTGGGCAAACTCTTCCTGTTGGGCATAGCAATTGCTGCGCTGCAAGCGGCCTGGCACTACACGCTGATTCGAAGCCGCACGCGCGAAGGTTGCTTCAAGGCCTTCCGCCTCAACCACTGGTTGGGGTTTGCGGTGTTTGCGGGGGTGGCGCTGGACCTGGCGCTGCGCTGACGGGCCAGCCCGCTGCGGGCTTGTCCCGGCCGTTGGCAGGCCGCAACTCAATTTGCCGCGCCGCTGCCTCTGGCCACAACCGCCAGCAGCCCCGGGCAGCCCGCCAGCGGCCTCAACCGAACTCGTCGCCCAGTTCCGCGGCCCGCCGCTGCGCGGCTTTCAGGGCCTTTACGAAGGCCGGCGCCACGCCGTCCGCCTGCAGCGACTGCAGCGCCGCCTGGGTGGTGCCGCCCTTGCTGGTGACCCGCTCGCGCAGCAGTGCAGGGGATTCGTCGCTGCGCGCGGCCAGCTCGGTGGCGCCGTCCAGCGTGGCCAGGGCCAGGCGCCGGCCTTGCGCGGGCGACAGGCCCATCTCGGTGGCGGCGGCCATCATCGCTTCGATCACATAGAACACATAGGCCGGGCCGGAGCCCGACAGCGCCGTCACCGCATCCAGGTCCACCTCCCGGTCCACCCACAGGGTCTGCCCGGTGGGCGCCAGCACTTGTTCGACCATCGCCCGCTCGGCCGGCGTGACCGCCGCTGTGGCAAACAGCCCGGCAATGCCGCGGCCGATCAGCGCCGGCGTGTTGGGCATGCTGCGCACGATACGCGCATCGGCCGGGCCCAGGCCCAGCGCCCGGGCGATGCCGGAACAGCGGATGCCGGCCATCACGCTCAGCTGCAGCGCACCGGCCACCCGGGGCGCGCAGGGCGCAGCGGCCTGGGCAAACAGCTGGGGCTTGACCGCCCACACCACCAGGCCGGCCTGGGCCAGCGCGGGCCCGGCCGCAGCCTGGGCCTGTAGGCCGAAATCGGCCAGCAGCTTGTCGCGCTGGGCCGCCAGGGGCTCGACCACCAGCAGGTCGGCTGGGGCGCGGCCGGCGCGCAACAGGCCGCCGATCAGGGCGCTGGCCATGTTGCCACCGCCGATGAAGGCAATGCGGAAGGGGCGGTCGGGGCTCATCGGGCGAGTGTATCGACGCGGCCTGGCCGGCTGACCCGGCGCCCGCGGGGTTCATGCAGGCGGCTGACCAGGCCATGCAATCCGCGCATAACCCGGCAAACCCCGAGCGTCTTGGCAAGGCCATCCACTACATTGCCACGCCAGCAGGCCCGCCGCCGGCCACAAGCCGGAAGCGCGCGCCACCCCTGCCGATTCCCAAGAAGACTGACCAAGGTGCCCGCCGCATGACACTCTCCTACGTACACCCCACCGACGACAGCCCCTGGGGCACCTACCTGCAACAGGTCGACCGGGTGGTGCCCTACCTGGGCGCGCTCGGCCGTTGGGCCGAGACCCTCAAGCGCCCCAAGCGGGCGCTGATCGTCGACGTGCCGATCGAGCTGGACAACGGCACCATCGCCCACCACGAGGGCTACCGGGTGCAGCACAGCCTGACCCGCGGCCCCGGCAAGGGCGGGGTGCGCTACCACCCCGACGTGACGCTGGAAGAGGTGATGGCGCTGTCGGCCTGGATGAGCATCAAGAACGCCGCAGTGAACCTGCCCTTCGGCGGCGCCAAGGGCGGCATCCGGGTCGATCCGAAGCAGCTGTCGCAGAAGGAGCTGGAGAAGCTGACCCGCCGCTACACCAGCGAGATCGGCATCATCATCGGCCCGCAGCAAGACATCCCCGCGCCTGACGTGAACACCAACCCGCAGATCATGGCGTGGATGATGGACACCTATTCGATGAACACCGGCGCCACTGCCACCGGCGTGGTTACCGGCAAGCCGATCCACCTGGGCGGCAGCCTGGGGCGTGTCAAGGCCACCGGCCGTGGGGTGTTCGTCACCGGCCGCGAGGCGGCGCGCCGCATCGGCCTGGACATCAGCAGCGCGCGGGTGGCGGTGCAGGGCTTCGGCAATGTGGGGGCGTCGGCGGCCGAGCTGTTCGGCCAGGCCGGCGCCAGGATCGTCGCCGCGCAGGACCACACCGGCACCATCTACAACGAACAGGGATTTGATCTGGCCGAGCTGGTGCCGCATGTCAACCGCAGCGGCGGCGTGGCCGGCTTCCAGGGCGCCGACGCGATCGACACCGAATCATTTTGGGATGTGGCCTGCGAGATCATGATCCCGGCCGCGCTGGAGAACCAGATCACCGCCGCCCGGGCCCAGCGCCTGAAGGCCAAGCTGGTGCTGGAAGGCGCCAACGGCCCCACCGGCCGCGCGGCCGATGACATCCTGGCCGACCGCGGCATCCTGGTGGTGCCCGACGTGATCTGCAATGCCGGCGGCGTGACGGTGAGCTACTTCGAGTGGGTGCAGGATTTTTCGTCCTTCTTCTGGACCGAGGACGAGATCAACGTCAAGCTCGACAAGATCATGATCGGTGCGCTCAAGAAGATCTGGGACACCGCCGACCAGCACCAGATCACGCTGCGCACCGCCACCTTCGCGGTGGCCTGCGAGCGCATCCTGATGGCCCGGCAGGAGCGCGGGCTGTATCCCTGAGCGGGCAGCTCGGGCGGCGCCGGTTAGCATGGGCGCCGAATTCCTTCCAGGCCCGATGCCATGCGCCAACGACGTCAACTGTTCGCCGCCGCCGCCGCCAGCCTGCTGGCCCTGGCCTGGCCTGCCGCGCAGGCCCAGACCGCCTGGCCCAGCCAGCCGGTCAGGATCGTCGTGCCCACCGGCGCCGGCAGCTCGCTCGACCTGATCGTGCGCCTGATGATCGACAAGCTGGCCGCGCGCTGGGGCCAGCCGGTATTCGTCGACAACAAGGCCGGCGCCGGCGGCCTGCTGGGCATGGACTCGGTGGCCAAGGCCAGCGACGGCCACACCATCGGCATCGGCTTCAACGGCCCGCTGGCCTATGCGCCCTTTCTGTATGCCAAGGTGCCCTATGACCCGGCCAGGGACCTGAAGGCCATCGTGATGACCACCTCGCAGGCCAATGTGCTGGCGATCAGCACCGACAAGGTGCCGGCCAGGAACATGGTCGAGTTCGTCGCCTGGGCCAAGGCCCAGGGCGGCAAGATGAACTACAGCTCGCTCGGCCAGGGCAGCTCGGCCCACTTGACGATGGAGCTGTTCTTGGCGGAGGCCGGCCTGCAGGCGGTGCATGTGCCCTTCAACGGCTCGCCGCCGGCGGCGATGGCGCTGGCCCAGGGCACGGCGGACGCCAGTTTCATGGTTGCGCCGGCGCTGCTGCCGCATGTGCAGTCGGGCCGGGTGCGGATGATCGCGATCAGCGCCAGCGCCAAACCCGACAGCCTGAAAGATTTGCCCTCGCTGGCCGAGGCTGGCTACCCCAAGGTCGAGGCGCTGGCCTGGAACGGCCTGGTCGGCCCGGCCTCGATCAGCGACGCGGCCGTGGCGCGCATCAATGCCGATGTGAACGAGCTGCTGGCCAAGGACGCACCCTTGCGCGATGCGATGGCCAAGAACGGCATGACCATCGTTGGCGGCAGCGCGGCCGAGTTCCGACGCTTCATCGATGCCGACGTGGCGCGCTGGGGCCCGGTGATCACCCGCCTGGGCATCAAGCTGAATTGACCGGGCACGGTGGCTTGTGACGATGGACGATGACACCATCGCCGGGCGCGGGCTGGACAAGATCGACCAGCGCATCCTGCGCGTGCTGCAGGCCGACGGCCGCATCAGCAACCTGAAGCTGGCCGAAGCGGTGCACCTGTCGCCCACCGCGGTGCTGGAGCGGGTCAAGCGCCTGCACCGCGAGGGCTACATCCTGGGCTACGAGGCCAAGCTCAACCCGGCCAAGCTGGGCGCCGGGCTGCTGGTCTTCGTCGAGATCCTGCTCGACCGCACCGTGCATGACGTGATGGACACCTTCAAGGCCGCGGTGCAGGTGCGGGACGAGATCCTGGAATGCCACCTGGTGGCCGGCGGCTTCGACTACCTGCTCAAGACCCGGGTGGCCGACATGGCCGCCTACCGTGAGTTCATCGGCAGCGTGATCTGGACCCTGCCCGGGGTGCGCGAGACCCGCACCTATGCGGTGATGGAAGAGGTCAAGAACACCACCCGCATCGCGGTGTAGCGGCCAGGCCGCGCGTCGGGGCAGCCTCGCCTTGGTCTGGCTTTCTGCCGCCCACGCTCCTAGCGCCGGCCAAACAGGGCCGTGCCCACCCGCACCAGGGTGGCGCCTTCGGCCACTGCGGCCTCCAGGTCGGCGCTCATGCCCATGCTCAGGGTGTCGAGCGCCAGTCCCTGAGCATTCAGCGCGGCCAGCAGTTCGCGCAGCGCGCGGTGCGGCGCACGCTGCGCCGCCGGGCTCGACGCCGGCTCGGGAATGGCCATCAAGCCACGCAGCCTAACCCGGGGCAGGGCCGCCACCGCCCGTGCCACCGCCAGCACCTCGGCCGGCTGCAGGCCGCTCTTGCTGGGCTCGCCGCTGATGTTGACCTGCAGGCAGAGCTGCAGGGCCGGCAGACCGTCGGGCCGCTGCTCGGACAGGCGTTGCGCGATCTTCAGCCGATCTACCGACTGCACCCAGTCGAAGGCCGCCGCCACCGGCCGGGTCTTGTTGCTCTGCAGCGGGCCGATCAGGTGCCAGGTGATCTGCTCGCGCAGGTCGGCCAATGCGGCGATCTTGTCCAGGGCTTCCTGCACATAGTTCTCGCCAAAGGCGCGCTGGCCGGCGGCAAAGGCTGCGCGCACCGTATCGGCGCCAAAGGTCTTGCTCACCGCCAGCAATGTGACGGCCTGCACGGGGCGGCCGGCGGCGGCGCAGGCTGCACCGATTCGTTGATGGACATCGGCCAGGCCGCCGGCAACGGTCGTCATAATGGGCCGAGCCTAACCCAAGACCCCATGGACATCACTCAACTGCTGGCGTTCTCCGTCAAGAACAAGGCCTCTGACCTGCATCTGTCGGCCGGCCTGCCGCCGATGATCCGGGTCAACGGCGATGTGCGGCGCATCAATGTCGAGGCGCTAGACCACCGCGCGGTGCATGCGATGGTCTACGACATCATGAACGACGCCCAGCGCAAGATGTACGAGGACACGCTGGAGTGCGATTTCTCCTTCGAGATCCAGGGCCTGGCCCGGTTTCGGGTGAATGCCTTCAACCAGAACCGCGGTGCCGGCGCGGTGTTCCGCACCATCCCCAGCAAGATCCTGTCGCTCGAGCAGCTGGCCGCGCCCAAGATCTTTGGCGATCTGGCCTTGCGCCCGCGCGGCATGGTGCTGGTCACTGGCCCCACCGGCTCGGGCAAGAGCACCACGCTGGCGGCGATGGTCAACCACATGAACGAGAACGAGTACGGCCATGTGCTGACCGTGGAAGACCCGATCGAGTTCGTGCACGAGAGCAAGAAGTGCCTGGTCAACCAGCGTGAGGTGGGGCCGCACACGATGAGCTTCTCCAACGCGCTGCGCTCGGCCTTGCGCGAAGACCCCGATGCAGTGCTGGTGGGCGAGATGCGCGACCTGGAGACCATCCGCCTGGCCCTGACCGCCGCCGAGACCGGCCACCTGGTGTTCGGCACCTTGCACACCAGCAGCGCGGCCAAGACCGTGGACCGGGTGGTCGACGTGTTTCCGGCCAGCGAGAAGGAGATGGTGCGCGCGATGTTGAGCGAATCGCTGGTGGCGGTGGTCTCGCAGACCCTGTGCAAGCTGAAGGACGGCAGCGGCCGGGTGGCTGCGCACGAGATCATGATCGGCACCCCGGCCATCCGCAACCTGATCCGCGAGAACAAGGTGGCGCAGATGTATTCGTCGATCCAGACCGGCCAGAACGTGGGCATGCAGACCCTGGACCAGAACCTGGCCGACCTGGTGCGGCGCAACCTGATCCACCCCGCCGAGGCGCGGTCCAAGGCCAAGTTGCCAGAGAACTTTCCAGGCTGAAAAGGCAGAGCCCGACCATGGAGCGCGAACAAGCCTCGAAATTCATCCACGACCTGCTGCGCCTGATGACCACGCGCGGCGGGTCGGACCTGTTCCTGACTGCCGACTTTCCGCCGGCCATCAAGGTGGACGGCAAGGTCACGCGGGTGTCGCCCCAGCCACTGACCGGCCAGCACACGCTGGCGCTGGCCCGCTCGGTGATGAACGAACGCCAGGCCAGCGAGTTCGAGCGCACCAAGGAATGCAATTTCGCGATCTCACCGGCCGGGGTGGGGCGCTTCCGCGTAAACGCCTTCATGCAGCAGGGCCATGTCGGCCTGGTGATGCGCACCATCCCGCGCGAGCTGCCCACGGTCGACTCGCTCGGCCTGCCGCCGGTGCTCAAGGACATCGCGATGCACAAGCGCGGCCTGGTGATCG
This sequence comes from Betaproteobacteria bacterium, assembly GCA_031410435.1. Lineage (GTDB taxonomy): Bacteria > Pseudomonadota > Gammaproteobacteria > Burkholderiales > Burkholderiaceae_C > Pseudaquabacterium. Next base: position 9,744 of record JANNZD010000156.1, read on the forward strand.
TGGTCGGCGCCACCGGCTCGGGCAAGAGCACCACCCTGGCCGCGCTGGTGGACCACCGCAACGTCAACAGCCAGGGCCACATCATCACCATCGAAGACCCGGTGGAATATGTGCATGCCCACAAGAATTGCATCATCACCCAGCGCGAGGTGGGCATCGACACCGACGGCTGGGAACAGGCCCTGAAGAACACCCTGCGCCAGGCGCCCGACGTGATCCTGATGGGCGAGATCCGCGACCGCGCCACCATGGACCATGCAGTGGCCTTTGCCGAGACCGGCCACCTCTGCATCACCACCCTGCATGCCAACAGCGCCAACCAGGCGCTGGACCGCATCATCAACCTGTTCCCCGAAGAGCGGCGCTCGCAGCTGCTGATGGACTTGTCGCTCAACCTGCGCGCTATCGTCTCGCAACGCCTGCTGCCGCGCGAGGAGGGCAAGGGCCGCATCGCAGCGGTCGAGGTGCTGCTCAACACCCCCTTGATCGCCGACCTGATCTTCAAGGGCGAGGTGGCCGAGATGAAGGACCTGATGAAACGCTCGCGCGAGCTGGGCATGCAGACCTTCGACCAGGCCCTGTTCGACCTCTACGAGAGCCGCGCGGTGACCCTGGAAGACGCGCTGCGCAATGCCGATTCGCTCAATGACCTGCGCCTGCAGATCAAGCTGCACAGCAGCCGCGCCCGCAATCGCGACCTGGCCGCCGGCACCGAGCACCTGACCATCAGCTGAGCCGGTCGGCCGCGCGCTGCGCAAGCCGCGCACCCGGCCCGCCGATACACTCGGCGCCCATGAATACTTACGATGCAATTGCGGCATGCCGTGTGGCCTTTATTGGCCTGGGCGTGATGGGCTACCCGATGGCGGGGCACCTGGCCCGGGCCGGCCACGCGGTCACGGTCTATAACCGCAACCCGGCCAAGGCCGCCGCCTGGCTGGCCGATCATGCCGGCCTGGGCGCCCTTACCGCCGCCACGCCAGGCGAGGCAGCGGCCGGTGCGGCATTCGTCTTCGTCTGTGTCGGCAATGACGACGACCTGCGCTCGGTGGTGCTGGGCGAGCAGGGCGCCCTGGCCGGCATGGCCCCTGGCGCCGTGCTGGTGGACCACACCACCGCGTCGGCCGCGGTGGCGCGTGAACTGCACGCCAGCGCCGCCGCGCGGGGCCTGGGTTTTGTGGACGCGCCGGTGTCGGGCGGCCAGGCAGGCGCGGTCAACGGCATGCTCACGGTGATGTGCGGTGGTGACGCCGCCCACTTTGCCGCCATGCAGCCGGTGGCCGGGGCCTTTGCCAGGGCCGTCACCCGGGTGGGCGAGGCCGGCGCTGGCCAGCTGGCCAAGATGGTCAACCAGGTCTGCATTGCCGGCCTGGTGCAGGCGCTGTCCGAGGGCATCGCCTTTGGCCAGAAGGCCGGGCTGGACATGAAGCAGGTGCTGGACGTGATCGGCAAGGGCGCGGCCCAGAGCTGGCAGATGGACAACCGCGGCAAGACCATGGTGGACGACCAGTTCGAGTTCGGCTTCGCGGTGGACTGGATGCGCAAGGACCTGGGCCTGGTGCTGGACGAGGCGCGCCGCAACGGCGCGCGCGTGCCGGTCACCGCGCTGGTGGACCAGTTCTATGCCGATGTGCAGGCCCTGGGCGGGCAACGCTGGGACACCTCCAGCCTGGTGCGCCGCCTGCGTTGAGCCGCGCCGCCGGCGCTGCGTGCTGCGCCCGGCCTATTCCCGGCCTATTTCTTGGCCGGCGCCTGCAACTGGGCCAGTTCGGCCTCGCTGAGGATCTCGAAGACCTTCACCACCCGGGTGACACCGCCCACGCCGCGCGCCAGTTCGGCGGCCCGGCCGGCCTCGCGCTCGGTGACCCGGCCCATCAAGTAGACCACGCCGCGCTCGGACACCACCTTGATGGTGTTGGCCTGCAGGTCCTTGGCATCCAGGTAGCCGGCCTTGACCTTGCTGGTCAGGATGGTGTCGCTGGTGCGTGCGGTGAGCGAGCTGTTGCCGGCCACGGCCAGCTCGTTGACGATGCCGCGCACATTCTCGATGCCGGCCACGGCCTGCTCGGCGGCGCTGCGGTCGGCCTCGGTGGGCACCTCGCCGGTGATCAGGGCGGTGCGGTTGTAGCTGGTGATGTTGACATGGCCGCGTTCACCCAGCAGCTCACGCAGGTGGCTGCTGGCCTTGAACTCGATGCCCTCGTCCTCCAGCTGGGCGCCTGAAGTGCGCCGGTCGGTGAAGGACAGCGCGCCGCCGACCATGGCACTGCCCAGGGCCAGGGGGGCGCAGGCGCTGAGCAGCGGGCTTCCGCCCAGCACCAGGGCCAGCAGGGCCCAGGGCCGGAGGTGACGCAGGGATAGGGAGATTGGGTGGGTCATGCGCTGTCCTGTTCGCCCAGCAGTTGTTGGTCGATGGCATCGCACAGACAGTGCAACACCAGCAATTGGGTCTCCAGCACCCGGGCGCGCCGGTCGTGTGGCACCGCCACCAGCACATCGGTTTCGCCCAGCGCGCTGCGCAGCGCGCCGCCGCTGCGTCCGGTCAAGGCGATCACGGTCATGTCCTTGGCCTGGGCCGCTGCCACAGCGGCCAGCAGGGCCGGATGCTGGCCCTCGGTGTCGATCAGCAGCAGCAGGTCGCCCGGCTGGCCCAGGGTCTGGATCTGACGCGACAGCACCTGGTCCATCGCGCCGGCCTGGCTGCTGGCGCCGCCGGGCTCGGTGCTCAGCACCGCCAGGGTGGCGCCATCGGCCCCCAGCGCCAGGGCCGCCCGGCCCGGCCGGTCGCGCTCGAAGCGGCCGATGAGTTGCGCCGCCATCAACTGGGCCAGGCTGGCCGACACGCCCAGGCCGGCCACCAGCACGCGCCCGCCCGACGTCAGGCCGCCCACCAGGGCTGCCACCGCGTCCTGGATGGGGCGGCTCAGCACCTCGGCCGATTGGTACTTGAGGTCGGCACTTTCGAAGAACTGCTGTTGGATACGCTGCTCAAGCATGGTCATGGATCATATGACAGGGCGCCGGGCGTCGGTTCCGTGCCGGGGGTGCGACTGACGGGATAGGACTGCAGCGACTGCAATCCTTGGGTTTATCTGACGGCCAGACCACCGCTCACTGGTCGTTGACTCCCGTGCTGCGATGTGCGAGGGGAAGCCCAACCAGTCCGACGGGCAGCCACCTTCGTGTCACGCCGTCCGAGAAGGCTGGCAACTGCGGCAAGCCAGCGCGCAGGGGCCGCAGCGGCGGTGATTCGAGCGCGACAGCGTTCATCCAACCTGCATCAGTCACTCCGGCGCCTTCAGTCGCGCTGGCCTCAGTAATACTGCCTGACGTACTGAAACGCCTTCTCGAACAGCTCATCATCAGCATGCAGCTGGTACTTGAAGAGCGCCTTGCGCAGCGCCTTCTTGACCTCGCGCTCACCCGCCTGCGTGCCCTGCCATCCCGGTAAGCGCACCAGCCGCACGATCTCGTCGATGTCGGTGACCACGCGCTCGACGATGATCGGCGTCGCCTCGGTCTTGACCTCGTTGAGCAACTCGGTCAACGCCGCCTTGCCGCGGTCCTCGTCCTCTGCGGGCGGGGTGGCCTTCTCGGCCTGCAGCGTCTCCTTGGCGATCTGCAGCAGCTGCTTCAAGAACTCCAGGCTGTTCATCTGGCCTGATTCGAAACGTTGCTTCAGCGCATCCAGCCGTTCCGACAGTTGCTTGAACTTGGGGTTGCCGTCGTGCCCGCGCAACCTGCGCTTGAGCTTGATCTCGATTTCCCTGGCCTTGCTGACCACCTGCCTGACGCTCTGGTCGTCGAAGTCCAGCGCCGCCGCCACGTCGTCGAAGATGCCCAGGTAGTCCACGATCAACCCGTGGGTCTTCTGCTCCGAGTAGGTGCGGTTCACCCGGCAGATGGCCTGCGGCAGCGTGTGGTCGCGCAGCGGCTTGTCCAGGTACATGGCCTGCAGGATGGGCGCGTCGAAGCCGGTCAGCAGCTTGGCGGTGACGATGATCGGCTTCAGCGGGTCTTCAGGCGCGCGGAAGCGGTCCAGCAGCCGCGCCTCGGCGTCGCGCGTGCGGTCGTAGGCCGCGTACTCGGGGTGGTCCTTCTTGTCGGCCGCCTGCACCGACATCACGATGGCTGTGGCCACTGGCGGCAGCAGCTTGTCCAGCTCGGCCTTG